>JASGEE010000110.1:0-6714 GCA_047606715.1 Microbacterium sp. | reverse complement strand
GTCGGCGCAGCTCCTGGATTCCCAGCAGGCGTTCTTCGCCCCCGCGGGACACGGCGGGGCGACCAACGCCCGGTTCGCGATCCTCAATCCACGCACGACGTTCGCCGACCTCGTCGGCATCCTGGACACGATGCGCTGAGGCCACGCGCCGCGCGTGATCGATGGCAGTTGTGGTGGGGTCCCCGGGGCACAAGGGGCCACAATTGCCCACAACTCCGGCGGCGCGAGCGCGGGCATCCAACTCGTTGACGCTCGTGGCGGGGTTCCAGGACTGGAAGGAGCCACAACTGCCCACAAGTCCACCGGCGCAGGCGCGCCGACGGGCGAGTGTCATTCGCGCACGGACGCAACGGGTTCAGACCAGGCCGACCCGTGCCAGGAAGTCGTCCGCACCCGGGTCGAGCCACGGCAACCGCGCCACGGTGGCAAAACCACGATCGGCCGAGACCAACGCCGTCACGTGCTCGCGCCGCTGGACGACGGCCGCGAGCACGGCATCGAACGCTCCGATGGCCTCGTGGTCCCGAAAGTCACGCATCCCCAGCACGAGATCGTCGGCTTCGACGACGACCAGCGGAGCGAGCAACGTCGCGTAACGCTCGGTGAGCATGGCCGCATCGTCGCGTCCGCGCCGCCGCGCACGCACGTGCGCGAACTCCTGCAGCACCTCAACGGTCGTCGTCGCAGTCACACGCCCCTCGCCCGCGGCGGCGATGACGGCGCGGCACGGCTCGCGCAGAGGATGCTCCGCCCCCACCGCATACAGCAGCACGGTGGTGTCGAGCAGGATCATCGACGCCCCCGCAGCGCGTCGAGCTCGACCCGCAGCTCATCGATGTCGGGGACCTCCATCGGCTCCGCATCCAGGATCGCGGCGGCAGCCGCGGCACGACGGTCACCATCGGGCGGGTAGACCACGTCGATCGCCGCGCGCACGAGATAACCGATCGAGGTGCCGCGCGCCGCCGCGGCGCTCTCGAGTCGCGCGCGCTGCTCGGCATCGATCAAGACTTGCAGCCGCTCCGTCTTCATGCGCATACATTAGCATGCTGATGTTTTCCGGCACGGGCGAGCGGATGCCGGACGGCGCCCGGTTCGCGATCCTCAATCCACGCACGACGTTCGCCGACCTCGTCGGCATCCTGGACACGATACGCTGAGGCCACGCGCCGCGCGTGATCGATGGCAGTTGTGGCTGGCTCCCCGCACGCGAGGGGCCCACAACTGCCAACAACTCCAGCAGCGCGAGCACAGCCATCCAAGTTGTTGACACTCGTGGTGGGGCTCCAGGGGCACAAGGGCCCACAACTGCCAACAAGCCCCACGGCACGGCCGCGGGCACCGTGACATGCACCAACGGGGCGAGTGTCATTCGCGCGCGGTTCGTCCGCCCCGCGCGGGGTTTCCGCACGGACTGGCCGGGAGCGCACGCCCGAGTGCCTCGACACAGTGCTCGCCCCCGCAATAGCGTGGAATCACGACGAGACCGGAGCAGATCATGACCCGTACCGAAGCCGAACTGCAGCAGATGGCGCGCGATCACCTGTGGATGCACTTCGCCCGCCAATCGGTGATGACCGAGGGTCCGGGGGTGCCGATCATCGTCAAGGGCGAGGGTCACCACATCTGGGACTCCACCGGCAAGAAGTACATCGACGGCCTCTCGGGGCTGTTCGTGGTCAACGCGGGGCACGGGCGCACCCGCCTCGCGCAGGCGGCGGCGACGCAGGCCGAAGAGCTCGCCTTCTTCCCGATCTGGTCGTACGCGCATCCCGCCGCGATCGAGCTGGCCGACCGCATCGCCGCTCTCGCTCCGGGTGATCTCAACCGCGTCTTCTTCTCCACCGGCGGCGGCGAGGCCGTCGAGACGGCATTCAAGCTCGCCAAGCAGTACTTCAAACTGCGCGGGCAGCCCACGAAGCACAAGGTGATCTCCCGGGCGATCGCCTATCACGGCACCCCGCAGGGGGCTCTGGCGATCACGGGTCTGCCGGCGATGAAGTCGATGTTCGAGCCGGTCACCCCGGGCGGGTTCCGTGTGCCCAACACGAACTTCTACCGCGCCGCCGAGATGGGCTTCACCGGTGCCGGCGAGGAGGAGTTCGGCGTCTGGGCCGCCGACCGCATCGCCGAGATGATCGAGTTCGAGGGCCCCGACACGGTCGCTGCCGTCTTCCTGGAGCCGGTGCAGAACTCGGGCGGATGCTTCCCTCCCCCGCCCGGCTACTTCCCGCGCGTGCGGGAGATCTGCGACCGCTACGACGTGCTGCTCGTCTCGGACGAGGTCATCTGTGCCTTCGGGCGCCTCGGAGAGTATTTCGGCGCCGACCGGTACGGCTACCAGCCCGACATGATCACGTTCGCCAAGGCCGTCACGAGCGGTTATTCGCCCCTGGGCGGCACGATCGTCAGCGACCGCATCCACGAGTTCTTCGCGCACGGCTCGACGTCGTTCCCGCACGGGTACACCTTCGGCGGGCATCCGGTGTCGGCGGCGGTCGCCCTGGAGAACCTCGACATCTTCGAGGAGGAGTCGCTGCTGCAGAACGTGCGCGAGAACTCACCGGTCTTCCGCGCGACCCTGGAGAAGCTGCTCGACCTGCCGATCGTGGGCGACGTGCGTGGCGACGGCTACTTCTTCGGCATCGAGCTCGTCAAAGACAAGGCGACCCGGGCCACGTTCGACGAGGACGAGTCCGAGCGGCTGCTGCGCGGGTTCCTCTCGAAGGCGCTGTTCGATGCGGGGCTGTACTGCCGCGCCGACGACCGGGGCGACCCGGTGATCCAGCTCGCCCCGCCGCTGACGATCGGCCCCGCCGAGTTCGACGAGATCCAGCAGATCCTGCGCTCGGTGCTCACGGAGGCCTGGACGCGGCTCTGACACCGGGCGGGGCCTCCCGGTGGGGTGGCGGCATGACCAGCACCGGAGCCGGGATGCCGCTGCGGGACTATCGCATCCACCGCTACCTGAATGCCTTCTGTCCGCGCTGCCACGAGGACGATCCGGACCGCGACCTCGCCGACGTGCGGCGGCTGTCGGGCTGGCTCGCGGTGCGCGACGGGCGGCTGCCCCGACCACGGCCTCGTGCGTACCCTCTACGACGAGTCACCCGAGATCCTGACCTACCTGGAGCAGTGGACCGCGCCGACGAAAGTGCACGCCCCCGACACGACCGGCAACTTCAAGCCCGTCCCGTCGGCCTACGAAGACGGCCTGCCGCAGATGCAGACGCAGCACACCTGCATCCTGCTGCAGGACATCACCGACCACTGCAATCTGCGCTGCCCGACGTGTTTTGCCGAGTCGAGCCCGGCGATGAGCGCCGTCGCTCCTCTCGCGGAGGTCCTGGCATCCGTCGACCAGCGCCTCGCGCGCGAGAACGGGCGCATCGACGTGCTCATGCTCTCCGGCGGCGAGCCGACCCTATACCCGTGGCTCGAGCAGCTGCTCGAGCACCTCGTCGCCCGTCCCGTCGTGCGCATCCTCATCAACTCCAACGGGCTGCGGATCGCGAACGACGATGAGTTCGTCGCGACGCTGCGCCGTCACCGCGAGCGCGTCGAGATCTACCTGCAGTACGACGGGGTCAGCGCCGAGGCGTCGACGCATCACCGCGGCGCCGATATCCGCCGGTTCAAGGAGCGGGCGTTGGCGCGGCTGTCGGATGCCGGATGCCGGGGTCTTCACGACCCTGACGATGACCGCCGCGCTGGGCGTCAACGACGGCGAGATCGGCGCGGTGATCCAGCGGGCGCTGGCGACGCCCTACGTCGGCGGAGTGACGATCCAGCCCGTGTTCGGCTCGGGCCGTTCGGCCGGCATCGACCCCGACGACCGTCTCACGCACACCGGGGTGCTCGCCCGCGGCCGTGGCGCTGCTGTACTTCCTGCCGACCTGGCGCCGGTTCGCCACGGGGGTGCTGTGCGTTTTCGCCGGGCTGTGGATCATGGTCCTCGGCCCGTGCCTCGGTCTGGTCTGGTCATACGCCGGCTGATCGCGGGAGCTGTCGGGCCTTAGGACATCAGCGGGACCTCGAGGTCGTACGCGAGGACGATCGCCCGGGCAAGATCGCGTTCCTGTGCCTCGGTGAGGATTCCGATCGTCCGACCGAGCGAGGCCACCGGAATCGTCAGGACGTTGTCGATGGATGCCGCACAGTCGAGGTCAAGTCCGTTCGCCCTCCCCAGCGGGACTTCACTGCTCAACCCGCGAATCGTGGAAGTGATCGGCGCGACGGTGACCTTGGTCATCACCGGGCGGGCTAGTTCGCGCGTCAGAACGAGTACGGGCCGAGTCTTATCGAGGTGCGCCAGGCAGATCTCACGCACGTCAGTCCTCGAGGTCGATACGGCGCACCGACCAGTCGACGAGCGCGTCGAGATCGTCAGCGGCATCGCCGTGCAGCAATTGCGCATCCCGTTCGGCGGCGAAACGTCGCATCTCGCGCTCGAGCGCCGAGGTCACCAAAGCTGCGCGACTGGGCGCGCCTCCCTCCGAGACGACACGATCGAGAAACGCCACCACCGACTCCGGAAGCCGCACCGCGATTTGCGTGGTCATGATGTCATCATACCGCAATGAATCCCTTTACGGGATGCATCACCCGTCCGCAGCGAGAGCGTCAGGCTCGGCGCCACCGGCGGTGCGGAAGTGGCCGAGGACGCCCAGCAGCAGGCCGCCGCCGGTCCAACCGGCCAGCACGATCCACGCGAACGACGAATCGGCATCGGGAAAATACGACAGGCTGCGCACGAGCACCGCCGAGGCTCCGGGCGGGAACCACGCCCCGACGGCGCCCCAGGCTCCCGGCAGATACTGGGCGGGCAGGGCTGCTCCCGAGATCGGGTTGGCGAACAGCATCATGACGATCGGCCCGACCGCGATGCCCGCTCGTCCGATCAGTGCGACGGCGCCGACGATGGGGGCGGCGATCGCGGCGAGCGACAGCGCGAACGCGGCAGCGTTGGCCGCGTAGTCGCCCTGGATCGAGCCGAACCAGCCCTGCAGAATCGCCGCCAGCACGAACCCGCCGACGCCGGCGTAGACGACGACGGCGAGCACTCGGCGGAACGCACCGACGACGAGCAGGGCGATCGCGATGCCGCCGGCCATGCCGCCCAGCAGCAGAGGGAAGAACGCGGCGCTCATCCCGAGGCCCGCCGCGTCGCTGTCGGCGAACGGGACGACATCGGTGACGATCAGCGTCGGCGCGGCGATCTCCGTGCCGGATGCCGCCGAAGCTGCCGCCGCCTGAGCGTTCAGCGCGGCCTGCAGGGGGGTCGCGAGCTGCTTGACGACGGCGGCGACGGTGCCTGCGGCCGAGGCCGTCAGCAGCTCGGGGTCCTCGCCGAGGACGATGGCCCCCGCCGCCTCACGGGTGCGGATCGCGGTGACGGCGGCATCCCGATCGTCGACGCGCTGCAGCGTGAAGGGACTGTCGGTCTCAGCGAGCTGGTCTTCGATCGCCGTCACGGCCTCATCGGGCCCGGCGACGGCGACCGGGATGTCCTTGGCCTCGGCCGTCACCGCCGGCCACGAGAAGGCGACGACGATGACGGCGACGAGCAGGGCGATGCCGACGGCGATCGCGAGGATCTTGGCCACCGGGGTGTGCGGCGCGTGCGGTGTGGGAGCGGTGGACATGGCGGATCTCGGTTCTCGATTCATAAAACGAATGTTCGTTCTTTTTTATCACGATGCGCACGATTCGCCAAGACGCCTGCCTAGACTGGCCCCATGCCCAAGGTCACCGACGCCTACCGCGCCGCCCGACGCGACGAGATCGTCGACGCGGCCGTGCGTTGCGTCGTGCGCGACGGCTACCGCGGGACGTCGATGTCGGCGGTCATCGACGAGTCGGGGCTGTCGGCGGGCGCCATCTACGGGCATTTCTCCGGCAAGCAGGAGCTGCTCGTCGCCGTCGCCGAGCGCGTGCTCGATGCCCGGCAGGCCGACCTCGCAGCCGCCCGCGTCGACGGCAGGCCCCTCTCCCCCGGTCAGATCATGGCGACCCTGGTCGGTGGTCTCCGGCACGAACCCGTGTCGGCCGTCGTCCCCCAGGTGTGGGCCGAAGCGGCCCGCGACGAAGAGATCCGCACCGTCGCCGGCCGCATCTTCACGCGCGTGCGCGATCTGTTGCGCACCGAGTTGACCGCCTGGGCGGCGGCCGAGCCGGGGCGCGTCGACGGCGACCCCGCAGAGTGGGCCGCAGCGGTGACCCCGGTCGTGCTCTCGGCGACGCCGGGGTTCCTCATCCAGCGCGCCGTGCTGGATGACTTCGACGAAGACGCCTACCTCGCCGGCCTGCTACGCGCCTACCGCGGATGAGCGCTGCGCCGTCGTGCGCCCGGATGCCGTTCAGTCGGTGAAGTACTCGGCGATGCTCTCGGCGTCGGAGGCGATCGTCTCGGCCGAGATCAGGTCCGTGGCGCCGGCTTCGAGGGTCGCAACGCGCGCGTCGAGCACGTCCCGGGCAAGGCCCGAGGTGAACAGCACGTCGGTCAGGCGCTCCAGCTCCGACTGGTACAGCGCCGAGAACGTGTCGCTGGCCAGAAAACGCGTCGCGAGGACATTGTCGCCACCACCGCCGTTGCCGCCGCCATCACCGTGACCGCCGCCGTTGCCGCCGCCCTTGCCACCGCCCGGGCCGCCGCGCCGGTCGGCCGACGTGCCGTCGGCATCCGCGCCGCCGCCACCGCCACCGCCGGACGGC
>JASGEE010000109.1:0-12630 GCA_047606715.1 Microbacterium sp. | reverse complement strand
CGGGACCGGGATGACCGGGCGTCGCCCACTGCACCCCGGCATCCGCCCAGCGGTCGACGATGTCGACATGCCAGTCCACGGCGAACCACTCGCCGATCGACTCCGCGATGATCTCGCCGACCCCGTCCACCGCCGCGAGCTCCTCGCGCGTCGCCGAACGGATGGCCTCGAGCGAGCCGAACCACTGCGCGAGCGCTCGTGCGGCGACAGGCCCGACGTGCCGGATATTGAGCGCGACCAGCAGGCGCCACAGCTCCTTCGTCTTGGCCCTCTCGAGCTCGGCGAGTAGCTTGATGGCGGCTTCGGAGGGCAGCACCTCGTGGTGGTTCTTGCGGATGCCGTGACGACGCCGCTCCGCGGGGTCCAGATTCTCCGTCCCCGGCGGGTAGGAGGCTGGCCCGAGCTTCTGGAACGGCGCGCGCCGTACCGGCTCGCCGTGCTCGTCGACCTTCGGCTCCCCCGTCTCGGCGTCGCGTACGACGACCGCGATCGGGACGAGGTCTTCGAGCGACAATGAGAACAAGCCCGCCTCCGTCTCCAGCGGCGCCGTCGACGGCGGCTCGGCCTGCGTGAGCGCCGCCGCGGTCACCTCCCCGAGCACCTCGATGTCGAGCGCTCCGCGCGACCCGATGTGCTCCACGCGACCGCGCACCTGGGCAGGGCAGGAACGCGTATTCGGGCACCGCAGGTCGATGTCGCCCTCCTTTGCCGGTGCCAGCGGCGCCCCGCATTCCGGGCAGGCCGTCGGCATGACGAAAGCGCGCTCACTGCCGTCGCGCAGCTCCACGACCGGGCCGAGCACCTCGGGGATGACATCCCCGGCCTTGCGCAGCACGACGGTGTCGCCGATGAGCACCCCCTTGGCCTTGACGACGTCCTGGTTGTGCAGCGTCGCCTGGCGCACGACGCTGCCGGCGACGCGCGCGGGCTCCATCACGGCGAAGGGTGTCGCGCGTCCCGTGCGTCCGACCGAGACGACGATGTCGAGCAGCTTGGTGTTGACCTGCTCGGGCGGGTACTTGTAGGCGATCGCCCAGCGCGGTGCGCGGCTGGTCGCGCCGAGTTCGGCGTGCAGGTCGAGGTCGTCGACCTTGACGACGATGCCGTCGATCTCGTGCTCCACGGCATGGCGATGCTCGCCGTAGTACGACACGAACGCCAGCGCGCCGTCGATGTCGGTGCTCGTGCGGAAGTACGGACTGGTCGGCAACCCCCACTGCGCCAAGAGCGCGTACACCTCGCTCTGCGAGGAGACGGGCGGGTTCTCCCACGCCCCGATGCCGTGCACGAACAGACGCAGCGAGGCCAGCCGCGCCTTGCCCGCCTCGCGGTCGAGGCCATCCTTCTTGTCGAGCTGCTGACGCAGTCCCCCGCTGGCAGCGTTGCGGGGGTTCGCGAACGCCGGGAAGCGCCGATCCGCGCTCAGGCGCGCCTTCGTCTCGTCGAAGACGCGCGAGCGCGCGCGGGTCTCTGCGACGGAGCGCTCGCGCATGACGGCCTGCAGCGCGTTGAGCTCATCGAACGCAGCCACCGGGATGAACACCTCGCCGCGCACCTCGACGACAGGCGGATGCCCGCTCCCGGACAGACGCCGCGGGATGCCGGGAACCTGCACCGCGTTGATCGTCACGTCTTCGCCGACCCGGCCGTCGCCGCGCGTTGCGGCCGAGATGAGGATGCCGTTCTCGTAACGCAGATTGATCGCGAGGCCATCGATCTTCAACTCGGTGAGCCAGCGCACCTCACGCCCGGCGAGAGCCTGTGCCTTTGCGCACCACTGGGCGAGCTCGTCGAGGGTGAACACGTTGTCCAGGCTCAGCATCCGCTCGGCGTGCTCGACGGGGGCGAACATCGAGTTGTCGGCGGCGCCCACGGTGACCGTCGGGGAATCCTGTCCCCGCACCTCGGGGTACGCACGCTCAACCGCTTCCAGCCGTCGCATCCACGAGTCGTACGTGGCGTCGTCGACGATCTCGGCATCGCGCCCGTAATACGCCTCGCGGGCGTCGCCGATCAGCCCGATGAGCCGGTCCGATTCGGCCCGGGCCTCATCGAGCGTTTGCGGGAGGAGAGCGTCGGCATCCGTCACCCGGCCAGTTTATGCACGCCCCACCGACAGTGCCGCGCCTCTCGGAGCGTGGCCGCATAGCTGCGGAGATTCGCTCTTGTGCGGAGATTCGACCGGGCATTCGTCCGCCGTCGTGCAGGTCTCCGCGTGAAGGATGCCGGGGTGCCGGCGTCACCCGACGGGGACAGCGCTGACGGTGCGATCGATCGTGAACTGGCCGATGACGCGGGTGCCGGCATACAGCACGGCCGTCTGGCCCGGCGCCACGCCGTCGAACGGCTCGTCCGGCGTCACCGTGACGACGCCGGCACCCAGCGTCGCCGTCGCCGGCACCGGATCGGCGTGCGCGCGGATCTGCACGTGGCACGCGAACTCACCGGAGGGGCCCACGAGCGGCGGGCGGCCGGTCCACGTGAACCGCTCCCCCGAGATCTGCGCCGTCTTGAGCGCTTCTTTGGGCCCGACGACGACCGTGTTCGACGCCGGGCGCACCTCCAGCACGAAACGCGGCTTGCCGTCGGGTGCGGGAACGCCCAGCTGCAGCCCACGGCGCTGACCCACGGTGTACGCGTGCGCGCCCTCATGCGTGCCCAGCACGGTGCCCGACCGATCGACGATCTCACCGGTGTGTGCACCGACACGTTCGGCGAGCCAGCCGCGCGTATCACCGTCGGGAATGAAGCAGATGTCGTGACTGTCGGGCTTGTGAGCGACGGTCAGCCCGCGTGCGGCCGCTTCGGCGCGCACGAGGGCCTTGGACGGCGTGTCACCGAGCGGGAAGTAGGTGTGCGCGAGCTGTTCTGCCGTGAGCACGCCGAGCACGTAGGACTGGTCCTTCGCGGCGTCGGATGCCCGGTGCAGTTCGCGCCCGTCCGGCCCGTCGACGAGAGCGGCATAGTGACCGGTGCAGACGGCGTCGAAGCCCAGCTCGACCGCCCGTTCCAGGAGAGCGGCGAACTTGATCTTCTCGTTGCAGCGCATGCACGGGTTCGGCGTGCGCCCCGCGCGGTACTCGGCGACGAAGTCGTCGATCACGTCGTCGCGGAACCGCTCGGAGAAGTCCCACACGTAGAAGGGGATGCCGAGGAGATCGGCCGCCCGACGGGCATCCATCGCGTCCTCGATCGTGCAGCACCCGCGACTGCCGGTGCGCAGCGTTCCCCCGGCGCGGGAGAGCGCGAGGTGCACGCCGACGACGTCATGCCCCGCCTCGACGGCCCGTGCGGTCGCGACGGCAGAGTCGACGCCACCGCTCATCGCCGCCAGAATCCGCATCGCTCCAGTCTACGAGCGCTGCGCCGAGCGGGCGCCGGACGCGACCGCGCGTGCGTAGGCGTGCGGCAGAGCCGTCAACAGCGCGTCGACGTCTGCGTCGGTGGTCGAGCGTCCCATCGTGATGCGCAGCACCGATCGCGCCGCGCGCTCGTCGCGCCCGAGTGCCAGCACGACGTGCGAGGGTTCGGCGACGCCGGCCTGGCACGCCGACCCCGTCGATACGGAGATGCCCGCCTGATCGAGGAGGAACAGCAGGGTCTCGCCTGCGGCATCCGGAAACAGCACATGGAGATTCCCGGGAAGCCGCTGCAGCGGGTCGCCGAGCACCTCGACTCCGGGCACGAGGCACACAACGCCCTCGCGCGCACGATCGCGCAACGCCCCCAGGCGCACCGCCTCGCTCTCTCGCTCGGCCTCGGCCTCCGCCAGCGCCGCCGCGAGAGCTGCCGCTCCCGGCACATCGGGCGTTCCCGAGCGCAGCCCGCGCTGCTGCCCGCCACCGTGCGCCAGCGCGATCGGGGAGGCATGACGCGAGACGATCAGCGCTCCGGTGCCCACCGGGGCGCCGAACTTGTGCCCCGAAAGGCTGAGCGCGACCAGTCCCGTCGCGCCGCGCGACGCACCGCGCCACGCCGCGAAATCCACGGGGAGGTGGCCGACGGCGGCGACCGCGTCGAGGTGCAACCCGACGCCGGCATCCGCCGCGGCGCGCGAGAGCCCGGCGGCATCCTGCACCGTGCCGATCTCGTTCGCGGCCACGAGCGCCGTCGCCAAGGCGGCGCCGGGGAGCGCTGCGGCGAACTCTGCCACCGGGATGCGGCCGAGCGCGTCCAGAGGCACCGGGCGAATCGCCGCGCCCTGGGTCGTCAGCCACGCCACCGCATCGAGCGTGGCATGGTGCTCGCCGTCGGGCAGCACGAGAGCATCCGTCCCGGACGGCCGCGCCCACCACAGCCCCTTCAGGGCGAGATTGACCGCCTCGGTTCCGCCGGAGGTGAGGACGACCTCGATGCTCTCGCAGCCCAAGATCGCCGCGATGCGCTCCCGCGCATCCTCCAGCAGGCGTCGCGCAGCCTGACCCGACGCATGCACCGACGAGGCATTGCCGACCAGGGCGGACGCCTCGATCCAGGCCTCCCGCGCGACCGGCCGCAGAGGGGTCGACGCGGCGTGATCGAGGTAGACCGTCATGACGCTCCCGCGGGGTGGACGCGACGCATCCGCCGCCTTAACTACTGTAGAGCGCATGAGTAGTCCGCTCGATGCCGCCCTCATCACCGACTCGGCGCCGTTGCTGAGCGCCGCCTATGACGATCTCGGGGTGCGGGTGGGCCCGGACGGCGGCACGCTGCGCGTGTGGTCGGAGTCCGCCTCCTACATCGAGCTGGTCCTCTTCGATCCCACCGACCTCGACTGGATCACCTCGGAGATCCCGCTCTCCCCCGTCGGCGGCGGAGTCTGGGAGGTCCGCACCCCCGAACTGGGCGTCGGCACCCGATACGCTCTGCGCGTCGACGGACCGGCCGGTCCTGCCGACCCGTGCCACACCTTCAACCCCGAGAGCCTCCTGCTCGACCCGTACGCACGAGGCATCGTCCCGGTCCGGCTCGGCGAGTGGCGGTGCGTCGTCGTCGACGATGCGTTCGACTGGCAGGGAGTCTGCAAGCCCGCGACCCCGCTGGATCGCACGGTCATCTACGAAGCGCACCTGAAGGGCCTCACCAAGCGGCATCCCGACATCCCCCCCGCCCTGCACGGCACGTATGCGGGTCTCGGCCACCCGACGATGATCGCCCACCTGCAAAGCCTCGGTGTGACGGCCGTCGAATTGCTGCCGGTGCACGCCTTCGAGACCGAGCCCCGCCTGTTGAACCAGGGACTGACGAACTACTGGGGCTACAACACGCTGAACTTCTTCGCCCCGCACGCGCCGTACGCGACGGCAGAGGCGATCGCAGCCGGACCCGACGCCGTGCTCCGGGAGTTCAAGGCGATGGTCCGCTCACTGCACGCGGCGGGACTGGAGGTCTACCTCGACGTCGTCTACAACCACACGTCCGAGATGAGCCTCGGCGCACCGCGGTCGAGTCTGCGCGGCATCGACAACCGGGCGTATTACCGTCAACACGGCGACGGGGCGTATATCGACGTCACCGGATGCGGGAACTCGCTGGACACCTCCACGGATGCCGCCGCGCGCCTCGTCCTCGACTCGCTGCGGTACTGGGCGAACGACGTGCAGATCGACGGCTTCCGGTTCGACCTCGCCGTCACCCTCGGGCGCGATGCCGGCGCGGTGTACGACCCTCGGCATCCCCTGCTGCAGGCGATCACCGACGACCCGGCGCTGGCCGAAGTGAAGAAGATCGCCGAGCCGTGGGACGTGGGAATGGGCGGCTGGCAGACCGGCAACTTCCCCCCCGGTTGGGCCGAGTGGAACGACCGCTACCGCGACCGCGTACGCAACTTCTGGCTCAGCGATGTCGACTACACCCGCCGCGCGTCCACGCCACCGGTCGGTGTCGGCGGATTCGCGACCCGTCTCGCCGGCTCGTCGAACACCTTCAGCGCCGAACGCGGCCCGCTCGCGAGCGTGAACTTCGTCACGGCCCATGACGGGTTCACGCTGCGCGACCTGGTCTCCTACGACGTCAAGCACAACATGGGCAACGGCGAGCAGAACCGCGACGGCGCCGACACCAACCGCTCGTTCAACCACGGGGCGGAGGGTCCGACGGCCGATGCGCACATCCTCGCCACTCGGCGCAAGGCGATGCGCAACCTCCTGGGCACCCTGTTGCTGTCCGCGGGCGTCCCGATGATCACGGCGGGCGACGAGGTCGGCCGCACGCAGCGCGGCAACAACAACGCCTACTGCCACGACTCCGCACTCACCTGGATGAACTGGGACCACGCCCCCTGGCAGGAGGATCTCCTCGCCCACACGCAACGCCTCATCCGGCTGCGCCAGGAGAATCCCGCCCTGCGCCCCCAGCACTTCGACCACGAGATGGAGACCGTTCCCCACGCCTCCGTCATCGACTGGTACGACGAGCGCGGCGAGACGATGTCGATCGAGCGGTGGACCAATCCCGCGCACCGCACGCTGCAGTATGCGGCGACCTCGACTCCCCAGTTCGAGGAGCCCAACAGCATTCTGCTCATCGTGCACGGCAACGAGCGGCCGATCGAGGTGACCCTGCCGCTGATCCCCGGTGTCGAGCGCTACGTCTCGCTGTGGTCGAGCGTGCCGGAGCGTCCGGACACCGAGGAGCGCTCGTACGCGCCGGGTGACGTGATCACCCTGTCCAGCACCGCGATGCACCTGTTCGGCGTCCGATAAGGCGTCGCCGGTATCGTGCGCGCGGCTTGCCCTGTAGGTTCGAGACGTGGCACCGAAGACACACTCCCGATCCTCCGCTGCCGGCGGCACCGCATCGACACTGCGCAGCACCGCTGAGATCCCTCTGCGGCCGGCGGCCCTCTGGCAGATCGACACCGGCACGCGCAACGGCCGCATCCCGATGACGCTGCCGCGGCCCGCCGCGCCCGACGAACGGTTCCGACCGTCGGCGTTCGTCGGCGAAGCCGTGCCGTTCCAGCTGACGGCTTTTCGCGAGGGGCACGACATCATCGGGGTCCATGTGCGCGTCTTCTCGCCCAGCGGCGTCGAGTCGCTGCACCGGTTGAGCGCGCTGCACGACGGGTTCGATCGGTGGCGCGTGCACCTCGCCCCGCTGGAGCAGGGCGTGTGGCGGTACCGGTTCGAGGCCTTCGCCGACGACTTCGCCACCTGGGAGCACGCGGCCGATCTGAAGATCGCCGCCGGCGTCGATACGGCGCTCATGCGCGAGATGGGTGCGCGGCTGATGCTCGCCGCGGCCGTCGAGAAGGATCGCCCGGCCCCCGAACGTGCGGCGCTGACCGCCGCGGCCACGGCGCTGCGCGACGATGCCGTCTCCGACGAGACTGCCCTCGAGACCGTGCGCGACCCGGCCGTCGCGGCGTACTTCCGCGCGCGTCCGCTGCAGTCCCTCCTCACGATCGGCCCCTGGTACGAGCTGCTCGTCGAGCGCGAGCTCGCCGGTGTCGGCGCCTGGTATGAGTTCTTCCCACGCTCCGAAGGGGCAAAGCGGCTGGCGGACGGGACGGTCCGCAGCGGCACGTTCCGTACCGCCGCGAAGCGCCTGCCCGGTGTGGCCGGGATGGGATTCGACGTCATCTACCTCCCGCCGATCCACCCCATCGGCACGACCAACCGCAAAGGCCGCAACAATACCCTCACCACCGAGGCGGGCGACCCCGGATCCCCCTATGCGATCGGATCGCCCGAGGGCGGGCACGACGCGATCCACCCCGATCTCGGCACGGCCGAGGACTTCCGGGAGTTCGTCCGCGCCGCAGCCGCCAACGGCCTCGAGGTCGCACTCGACTTCGCCCTCCAGGCCTCCCCCGACCACCCGTGGGTAGCTGAGCACCCCGAGTGGTTCACGGTCCTCGCCGACGGGTCGATCGCGTACGCCGAGAATCCGCCCAAGAAGTACCAGGACATCTATCCGATCAACTTCGACAACGATCCCGACGGGATCTACGCCGAGTGCCTGCGCATCGTGCGGCACTGGGTGGCTCAGGGCGTGAAGATCTTCCGCGTCGACAACCCGCACACGAAGCCCTTGCAGTTCTGGGAGTGGCTCATTGCCGAGGTGAATGCCGAAGACCCCGACGTCATCTTCCTCGCCGAGGCGTTCACACGCCCCGCACCCATGAAGGCCCTCGCGTGGAGTGGTTTCCAACAGAGCTACTCCTACTTCACGTGGCGCAACACCAAGGCCGAGCTGGAGGAGTTCCTCGCCTGGATCACCGAAGAGACCGCCGACTTCATGCGCCCGAACCTCTTCGTCAACACCCACGACATCCTCACCGAATACCTGCAGTACGGTGGCCGTCCGGCGTACAAGATCCGTGCCGCCGTCGCGGCGACCGCTGGTGCGACCTATGGCGTCTACGCCGGTTACGAGCTGATCGAGAACGTCGCCCGGCCCGGCTCCGAAGAGAACATCGACAACGAGAAGTACGAGTACAAGTTCCGCGACTGGGAGGATGCCGAGGCCTCCGGGCACTCGCTCGCACCGTACCTGCGACGCCTCAACGAGATCCGCCGAGCGCACCCCGCCCTGCGCCAGCTCCGGGGTCTCACGATCCACTGGAGCGACGACGACGCCATCCTCGTCTACGTCAAGCACCTCCCCGCAGCGCTGTCGACGTCGGGCGAAGGCGACACGATCATCGTCGTCGCCAACGTCGATCCGCACGCGACGCGGCAGACGACCGTACACATCGACAGCAGCGTGTTCGGAGTGCCGCGCGGCGAGGACTATGAGGTGCAGGATCTGATCACCGGCGAGAGCTGGACCTGGAATCAGGACAACTTCGTGCGCCTAGACGCCTTCGTCGAACCCGTCCACATCCTGCACGTCAAGGAGACCCGATGAGCGTCATCCCCGATCACATCCTCGACGCGGTCGCGACCGGTTCCTACCATGCGCCCCACGACGTGCTGGGCTCCCACCAGGATGCCGACGGCACCTGGGTCATCCGCGCACGCCGGCCGATGGCACGCAGCGTCACCGCCGCCCTCGATGACGGCTCGAATGTGGCCCTGAGCCATGTGCGCTCCGGAGTCTGGGAAGGACGCACCTCGCGCGAACCGTACTCCTACGAGCTCGTGGCGACCTACGACGGCGCCCCCGACCACCGCGCCGACGACCCCTACCGCCACTTGCCTTCGCTCGGGGAGGTCGACCGTCACCTCATCGCCGAGGGGCGACACGAACAGCTGTGGCAGGTGCTCGGTGCACACGTGCGCCATTACACGGGCCTGGACGGCGTGTCCTTCGCGGTGTGGGCGCCCAACGCGCGAGCGGTGCGCGTCGTCGGCGACTTCAACTCCTGGGACGGTCAGGGCCACGCCATGCGCAGCCTGGGTTCCAGCGGCGTGTGGGAGCTGTTCGTCCCCGGACTGCACGCCGGCACCGTCTACAAGTACGAGATCCTCACCTCCGGGGGCTGGATCCTCAAAGCCGACCCGATGGCGCAGTGGGCGGAGGTTCCGCCGGCGACAGGCTCGGTCGTCACCGAGAGCCACTACACGTGGGGCGACGAGGAGTGGATGGCCCAGCGCGCGCAGCGGGACGTGCTCTCCCAGCCGATGTCGACCTACGAGCTGCATCTGGGCTCGTGGCGTCCGGGATTGGGTTACCGCGACGCCGCGGAGCCGCTCATCGCCTACCTCACCGAGGTCGGCTACACACACGTCGAGTTCTTGCCGCTGGCCGAGCACCCCTTCGGCGGTTCCTGGGGATACCAGGTGTCGGGCTATTACGCCCCGACGAGCCGCTTCGGCACCCCGGACGACCTGCGCTATCTCATCGACCGCCTGCACCAGGCGGGGTTCGGCGTGATCATGGACTGGGTGCCCGGGCACTTCCCGAAGGACGAGTTCGCCCTCGCCCGCTTCGACGGCCAAGCGCTGTACGAGCACCCCGACCCGCGCCGCGGCGAGCACAAGGACTGGGGCACGCTCATCTTCGACTACGGTCGCAACGAAGTGCGCAACTTCCTGGTCGCGAACGCCCTGTACTGGCTGGAGGAATTCCACGTCGACGGTCTGCGCGTGGATGCCGTCGCCTCCATGCTGTACCTGGACTACTCGCGCAACGACGGCGAGTGGGAGCCGAACGTCCACGGCGGGCGGGAGAACCTGGAGGCCATCCGCTTTCTGCAGGAGGTCAACGGCACCGCCTACAAGCGCTACTCCGGCATCGCGATGATCGCCGAGGAATCGACGAGTTTCCCGGGCGTGACCGCTCCGACCTCTGTGGGCGGGCTCGGGTTCGGCCTGAAGTGGAACATGGGTTGGATGAACGACTCGCTGGAGTATTTCAAGCGCGACCCGATGTACCGCGGTCACCACGAAGGCGAGCTGTCGTTCTCGTTCGTCTACGCGTTCAGCGAGAACTTCGTGCTTCCCATCAGTCACGACGAGGTCGTGCACGGCAAAGGCACCCTCTTCACCCGCATGCCGGGCGACCACTGGCAGAAGCTCGCGAACATGCGCGCCTTCCTGGCGTACATGTGGGGGCATCCGGGCAAGCAGCTGCTGTTCATGGGTCAGGACTTCGGGCAGCTCTCGGAATGGTCGGAGAGCCGCGGGCTCGACTGGTGGATGCTCGATCAGCCGCCGCACCGCGCACTGCTGGGTTTCGTCGGCGAGCTCAACCGGGTGTATCGCGACCACTCCCCGCTGTGGTCGCGCGACAGCGACTCGGCGGCCTTCGCCCGCCTGGGCGGCCCGACCTGGAACCCCAATGTCATCGCATTCGCTCGCCACGACCACCACGGCAACACGGTCGCGATCGTCTGCAACTTCTCTGGCGTGCCGATCCACGACTACGCGATCGACCTGCCGGCATCGGGCACCTGGACCGAGCTGCTCAATTCGGATGCGGCAAGCTACGGCGGTTCCGGCGTCGGCAATTTCGGCGCCGTGCACGCCGACGAGAACGGTCGCGCGATCATGGTGCTGCCGCCGCTCGGGGTGCTGTGGCTCGGTCACAGCGCGGGATGATACCGACGTCGTCACGGTGTCGCCCGGCGCCACAGCGCGTGAGCGACCGCTTGTCCAGGACCGAGTGCTGTGCCTTCGGTTCGATGACCTCCTAGCTTTCCTGAGGGCTGAACGACGAAGGCCCCGACTCCCCCGAGTTTTCTCGGGGAATCGAGGCCTTCGATCGTGACAGTGACTTCGTGGAGCTGGGGGGAATCGAACCCCCGTCCAACGCTGTGAGCCTGCGTCTTCTCCGGGCGCATTCTGTGGAGACGTTCTGCTCGGCTCCGACCCTTGTCACAGACACCTAGGTCGACGAGCCCAGTCTCAGAAGAGTCCCGTGTGACGTCGAGACCCCGTCACACAGCAAGATCCCTAGATGACGCCAGGGTCCGTAGCGGGATCGCCTACGGTCTGACGGACTTCAGGCTCGCTCAGGCGGCGAGGGCGAAGTCGTTGCGCTTTGCATCGGCAACTATAGGTTCGCAGAGGTCGTTTACGAGATAACCCTGCATCCTCGGCCCGCTTCCCACAGCTTCGCAGACGCTGTCGAAACCGATCAGCCCCGTGAGCCACGCGGCAAGGAGGCACTGTCACGCTGTGGAGTTGTGACCCCGGGCGCTGTCGCACCCGAGCATCACAGTCTACAACACGATGCGCCGCGCCTTAGCGCCGGCTCACTCCCCGAGCCGATTGCGGCTGCGCATCGCCCGCTCGGCCTCGCGCTTGTCCTCGCGCTCGCGGATCGTCTGGCGCTTCTCGTACTCGCGCTTGCCCTTGGCGACCGCGATCTCGACCTTCGCGCGACCGTCGGAGAAATACAGCTTCAACGGAACGAGCGTGTAGCCGCCGGCGGCGATAGCGTGCGAGAGCTTGACGATCTCATCCTTGTGCAGCAGCAGCTTGCGAGTGCGCTTGGCGGAATGGTTCGTCCAGTGCCCCTGCGAGTACTCCGGAATGTGCACCGCGTCGAGGTACGCCTGGCCACCGTCGATGTACGCGTATCCGTCGGTGAGGTTCGCCCGTCCCTGTCGCAACGACTTCACCTCGGTTCCGGTGAGCACCAGGCCCGCCTCGTAGGTCTTCTCGATGGCATAGTCGTGATGCGCGCGACGGTTGGTCGCGACGACCTTCTCCCCGCGTTCCCTGGGCATGGCTGAGCTCCTCGAATCGGCTGCCCCCGGTGGGGTGGCAGCCTGTCAGCTTACCTCACGCGCGCAGCCAGCGGCGGATCGCGAATCCCGCCGACAGGGCGGCCAGCACGAGACCGATCGCCATGATGAGCGGGATGACCACGGCGGCATCCGAGAGATCCACCCAGTCCGTGATGAACGTGACCCGGTCGTGCAGATAGTCCCCCACCCCGAATCGCACCCCGAGCACGATCGCGGCGCCGGCCAGCAGCGACCCGATGAACGCGGCGAACACACCCTCGAGGATGAACGGCGTCTGAATGAAACGGTTGGACGCCCCGACCAGGCGCATGATGCCCACTTCTCGCCGTCGCGCGTACGCGGACAGGCGAATCGTCGTCGCGATCAGCAACACGGCGGCGATCAGCATGAGCGCGGCGATGCCGACGGCGATGTAGGTCGCGACCGTGAGGGCGGAAAACAGCGGCTCGAGGTACTGCATCTGGTTCTGCACGCTCTCCACCCCGTCCATCCCGGTGAACGCCTCG
>JASGEE010000108.1:0-8248 GCA_047606715.1 Microbacterium sp. | reverse complement strand
TATCACCGCCGCCGCCGTCAACGCCGACTCGGGAAGTTGACCCCCATCGAGTTCGAAGCAATCATGAAGACCACCGCCGACCTGGCGGCATAAGGAAACGAGTCAACCAAAAGCTCAGCATTCCCGACTGACGACGGCGGCACCCACCGGTGCGGACAGGTCGAGGCCGCGATGACCGGGACCGTAGGCGTGGGCGGGGGCGACGAAGGGTTGGACGATGCGCGGCGGCGACACCGGCCACACCCACGCGTGCGCGGGCGAGGCCGTGAGGCGGGATGCGGCGACTTCGCCGAGCGGCACGGCCGGTGCGGCGGCAGCGGATGCCGGGGCGAGTGCGACCACGACGGCGGTGAGGCCGGTGGCGAAGAGACGCAGGATCCCGTTCATGCACCCACTGTCGCCCCCACAGCCGCCGCGTGGGGCGCGAAAGGGCCGATCTGTGGACAGATCCCGGAAATCGTGCGCGGGGGAGGAGGCGATGCGGCTGATACACTGAATCCCGCACCCCGTTCGTCGGGGTGACTACGCGTGCCCAGAACGTCGCATCCCCGATGCATCGACGTGGCAGAACATCCCGAGGTCTCACCGCGACAGCGGTGAGCGGGTGTGTGCCGGGCACTAGGCGCTACGGCCGACCGGCCCGTGCGAACAACCCAGAAAAGGAGAACGGCCATGGCCGTCGTCACCATTCGCCAGCTGCTGGACAGCGGCGTTCACTTCGGACACCAGACCCGCCGGTGGAACCCGAAGGTCAAGCGCTTCATTCTGACGGAACGCTCCGGCATCCACATCATCGACCTGCAGCAGTCGCTGTCGTACATCGACAAGGCGTACGAGTACGTGCGCGAGACGGTCGCCCACGGCGGCACCGTGCTGTTCGTCGGCACCAAGAAGCAGGCGCAGGAGGTCATCGCCGAGCAGGCGACGCGCGTGGGCCAGCCCTATGTCAATCAGCGTTGGCTGGGCGGTCTGCTCACGAACTTCTCGACGGTCAGCAAGCGTCTGGCGCGCATGAAGGAGCTCGAGGAGCTCGACTTCGACAACCCCGCCGAGAGCGGTTTCACGAAGAAGGAGCTGCTGCTGAAGAAGCGGGAGCTTGACAAGCTGCACAAGTCGCTGGGCGGCATCCGCAACCTCCAGAAGACGCCCTCGGCGATCTGGGTCGTCGACGCCAAGCGCGAGCACCTCGCCATCGACGAGGCGCGCAAGCTCGGCATCCCGGTGATCGGGATTCTCGACACGAATGCCGACCCCGACGAGTTCCAGTTTCCGATCCCGGGCAACGACGACGCGATCCGCTCGGTGGGCCTGCTCACCCGCATCATCGCCGACGCCGCTGCGGAGGGCCTGATCCAGCGCCACCAGCCCACCGACGAGGCGGCCGACGCCGAGCCGCTCGCCGACTGGGAGCGCGAACTGCTCGAGCAGGGTGCTGCTGCCGAGGCGCCCGTCGTCGAGTCGGTCGAGGTCGAGGCTCCGGCCGAAGACGTCACCGCCGAGCCCGCCGAGTAAAGACCTACAGGAACGCAAGAGCAAGGAGCCACCACCCATGGCCAACTTCACCATCGCTGACATCAAGGCCCTGCGCGAGCAGCTCGGCACGGGCATGGTCGACACCAAGAAGGCTCTCGAAGAAGCCGACGGCGACCTCGAGAAGGCCGTCGAGATTCTGCGTCTGAAGGGCGCGAAGGGCAACGCCAAGCGCGCCGACCGCTCGACGAGCGAAGGCCTCGTCGCCGCTACCCTCGCTGACGGCAAGGTCACGATCATCGAGCTGAACACCGAGACCGACTTCGTCGCGAAGAACGAGCGCTTTATCGCGCTGGCCGACAAGGTGCTCGCCGCTGCCGCGGCTGTCGCCGCTGAGTCGGTCGAGGAGGCGTTGGCCGCCGACGCGGACGGCAAGAGCGTTGCCGACCTCATCTCCGACGAGGCCGCGATCATCGGCGAGAAGGTCGAACTGCGCCGCGTGCGCACGCTGACCGGCGACAAGTTCGAGATCTACCTGCACAAGACCAACAAGGACCTGCCCCCGCAGGTGGGTGTGGTTCTGGCCTACACGGGCGACGACGCCGAGACAGCACGCTCGATCGCGCAGCACATCTCGTTCGCGAACCCGACGTACCTCACGCGCGAAGACGTCCCGGCCGCCGAGGTCGAGAAGGAGCGTGAGATCGTCACCGAGATCTCCCGCAACGAGGGCAAGCCCGAAGCGGCTCTGCCGAAGATCGTCGAGGGCCGCGTGAACGCCTTCTTCAAGCAGGTCGCCCTGCTCGATCAGGACTACGCGAAGGACAACAAGCTGTCGGTCGCCAAGGTGGCCGGCGACGCCGGCCTCACCCTGACCGACTTCGCCCGTTTCAAGGTCGGAGCGTAACCAGCCCGAAGGGGTCCGCATTCGAGGATGCGGACCCCTTTTTGGCGCCCGGCATCGGCAGTCCGCACTGCGATAGTCTCCCCCATGACGAGAGGAACCCCTGAGTGACCAATGAAAACACCGGACGTCGACGCGTCCTGCTGAAGCTGTCGGGTGAAGCGTTCGGCGGGGGGACGCTCGGAGTCAACCCCGATGTCGTCAGTCAGATCGCGCGGGAGATCGCGGCGGCCGTCGAACACGTCGAGATCGCGATCGTCGTCGGCGGCGGCAACTTCTTCCGCGGCGCCGAGCTCAGCCAGCGCGGCATGGATCGCGGCCGCGCCGACTACATGGGCATGCTCGGCACCGTGATGAACGCGCTCGCGCTGCAGGACTTCCTCGAGCAGGCCGGCGCTGCCACGCGGGTCCAGTCGGCGATCTCGATGACCCAGGTCGCCGAGCCCTACATTCCGCGCCGCGCGCAGCGTCACCTCGACAAGGGCCGCGTCGTCATCTTCGGCGCCGGCGCGGGGCTGCCGTATTTCTCCACCGACACGGTCGCCGCCCAGCGGGCGCTGGAGATCGGCGCGGTGGAGGTGCTGGTCGCCAAGAACGGTGTCGACGGCGTCTACACGGCCGATCCGAAGAAGGATGCCGACGCCACGAAGATCGATCTCATCACCTACCGCGACGCGCTGCAGCGCGGCCTCAAGGTCGTCGACTCCACCGCTTTCAGCCTGTGCATGGACAACGGCATGAACATGCGCGTATTCGGCATGGAACCGGAGGGCAATGTCACGCGGGCGCTGCTGGGCGAGTCGATCGGCACGCTCGTGACCGTCTGAACCGCCATGGCTGGCGCAAGTAGACTCATCTGAGACCCCAGACGAATGGAGTGACCGTGATCGCCGAGATCCTGGCAGACACCGCCGCCCGCATGGACCGTGCCGTGGACGCCGCGAAAGAAGACTTCGCGACGGTGCGCACCGGCCGCGCCAATCCGCAGCTGTTCCAGAAGATCCTGGTGGACTACTACGGCACGCCCACTCCGCTGTCGCAGCTCGCCTCGCTGAACGCACCGGAGGCTCGCATGCTCGTCATCACCCCCTACGACAAGTCAGCGTTGAAGGCGATCGAGCAGGCCATTCGCGACACCCCGAACCTGGGCGTGAACCCCACCAACGACGGCAACCTCGTGCGGGTGACGATGCCTGAGCTGACGGCGGACCGCCGCAAGGAATACGTGAAGCTCGTCCGGTCCAAGGGGGAGGATGCCAAGGTGCATGTGCGTGGCATCCGTCGCAAGGCCAAGGATGAGCTGGATGCGCTCAAGAGCGAGGTGGGCGAAGACGATCTCGTGCGTGCGGAGAAGGAGCTCGACGCCGTGACGCGTGGCCACGTCGATGAGATCGACGTGGCGCTGGGGCGCAAAGAAGCAGAGCTTCTCGAAGTCTGAGATCAGGCGATGACCGACAGCGGGGGAGATGCGAGCGAGAGCCCACCGGGTTTTCAGGCGCACGTGCGCGCTGCGCGCACTGAGTTCGAGCAGCAGATCGATCGCGCCCGCGCCGACTTCGAGCAGGTCAACGATCGCATCAAAGAGCGCACCGGGCGCGACCTGCTGCTGGCGATCCTCATCGGTGTGGTGATCGGTGCCGCCGCGCTGGGGTCGCTGCTGTTCGTGAAGTGGCTGTTCCTCCTCGTGGCCGTGCCGGCTGCCCTGCTGAGCGTCTTCGAGTTCAGTCGGGCGCTGCAGGCTGCCGGGCGGCGGGTCGATGTCATTGCGCAGTTGTCCGCAACGGCGGTCATCCTGTTGGCCAGCTACTTTTTCGGCCACTGGACGCACTGGGTCATCACTTTCGCGAGTGTCGCGGTGGTCATCGTCTGGCGACTGCTCGCCCAGATGTCCGCGCGCGACGGGCGGCGGTACGGCGATGTTGTCAGCGACATCCTGGTCGCCGGTTTCGTGCTGCTCTATGTCGCGTTCCTCGCGAGCCTGACGCTCGTGCTGCTGCGCCAGGAGCAGGGCGAGTACTGGGTCCTCGGGATGATCGCTGTCGCTGTCGCCGCTGACACCGGCGCTTATGCGAGCGGTCTTGCCTTCGGCAAGCATCCCATGGCGCCGCGGATCAGTCCGAAGAAGACGTGGGAAGGCTTCGCCGGAGGCGCGTTGCTGGCGACGGCCGCCGCGACCCTGTACGCGATCTTCGTCCTGCACACGCCGGCGTGGGTGGGCGTGATCTTCGGCATCGTGATCCTCGCCAGTGCCACGGTGGGCGACCTCGGCGAATCGATGATCAAGAGAGACCTCGGCATCAAGGACATGAGTTCATGGTTGCCTGGACACGGCGGTGTGCTCGACCGTCTCGATTCGATACTGCCGTCTGCGGCTGCCGCTCTGGCGCTGTATTTCCTGTTCTTCCCCTGGGTGACCTCATGACTGACTCCGCATTTTCCGACGACTCTGCCGCCTTCGACCTCGAGGCCGCCTTCGACCTCGAGACCGTGGAGGAGACGACTCCGTTCCCACATACGACGGGTCGCCGCCGGGGCTACAGTCCCGACGACGTCGACGCGTTCCTCGCGAGAGCGCGGGCGGCGTTCGAGGGGGAGGGTGACATCGACTCGACCGCTGTGCGGACGGTCGCCTTCGCGCTCGTCAAGCACGGCTACGAGGTCGCCGAGGTGGATGCCGCTCTGGCGCGCATCGAGGACGCCTTCGCTCAGCGCGAGCGCGAGCAGGCGCTGACCCAGGTCGGTGCCCGGGCGTGGGTGGGTCAATCGCGCAAGCTCGCTCAGGAGGTGCTCGATCGGCTCACCCGCCCCCACGGAAAGCGCTTCGGGCGCGCGGGCTTCCTGCGGTTCGGCTATCGCATCGACGAAGTGGACATCGTCACCGACAAGCTCGCTCGGTTCTTCGAGGAGGGCGAACCGGTGACGGTCGACCAGGTGCGCTCGGTCGCCTTCCGCATGCAGCGGCGCGGATACAGCGAGGCGCAGGTCGACGCCGTCCTCGACGCGACGATCGAGGTCATGCTCGCGGTCGTCTAGGTCGGCGTCTGGCACGGCTCGAGAGGGCGGGGTAGAATCGGGGGACTGTGACTTCCGAAGCCGACCTGAGCCCGACAGTCGACCGCGCGGTCTCACCGCGGAGCGACGCTGCTGTGCTGGCCGCTCGGCGAGTCCCGGGGAAGCAGCCGTCAGCGCGATGGTCGCGTCGGCGCGGTGTCATGAGCGTGTTCGCGGCCCTCGCCGTGTTGGGCTTCGGTGCGGCCTATATCGGTCCCCTCGCCGTCACGACGACTTCCGCCGAGGCGTCCGAGCTCGACCCGCTGTCGCTGTACGCGTCGACGATCGATGACGCACAGGCCTACCTGGCGGCATCCGACGAGACCCGTTCCCTCGATCGGGACGATGTCACCTACTCCGTCTACGTCACGCCGTCGCCGACGCCGACCGTGACGGAGACCAGCTCGTCCACGTCGTCGTCATGGACTCCGCCTTTCGTCACTCCCGATCCGGGCAGCGCGAAGGCGATCGCGTACGAGATGGTGTTGGCTCGGGGATGGGACGACAGCGAGTACGCCTGCCTCGTGGCGCTGTGGAAGAAGGAGTCGGGTTGGCGCGTGAACGCGTACAACAGCAGCAGCGGCGCGTACGGCATCCCGCAGGCGCTGCCGGGCAGCAAGATGGCTTCGGCGGGCTCTGACTGGGAGACGAACCCGGCCACGCAGATCAAATGGGGTCTGGGGTACATCAGCGGTCGTTATGACACGCCGTGCGGCGCCTGGTCGCACTCGCAGAGCAGCGGCTGGTACTGAGTGCCGCGCACGAACCGGCGTCAGCCGCCGTCCGAGGACGACTCGTTTCAGCGTCTGCTCAGCGGCTGGAAGCGCACCGAATCGCGGCGGGGCGTCGAGTGGACCGTGCAACCGGTCAGCGCGGTGCAGGCGCAGAAGACGTATACCTGCCCGGGTTGTGGGCGACCCGTTGCCCCCGGCGTCGCGCACGTCGTGGTCTGGCGCGCCGACGGTGTGCTCGGCGACGCGGCCGATCTCGCCGCGCGGCGGCACTGGCACACCGCCTGCTGGCGGATCGGCTGAGAGAGGCGTGAGATGGAGATCAGGGGACCGGTGCTGCTGCCGGCGCATCGCGAAGACGTGGAGCTGTTCACTCTCGACGGGTTGACGCTCGTCGGCGAGCTCGCGGTCCCGGCGCACGCGGCACCGGTCGCGACGCTCGTCACCCTCCACCCGCTGCCGACAGCGGGCGGATTCATGGACTCGCACATTCTCCGCAAAGCGGCGGGCCGCCTGCCGGCGTTGGCGGACCTTGCCGTGCTGCGCTTCAACACGCGGGGCACGACGTCACCGCGCGGTACGAGTCAAGGTGAATTCGACGGCGGAAGGGCTGAAGCGTTCGACGTCGCTGCAGCGATGGATCTCGTCCGCGAACGCGGACTGCCGCATCCGTGGCTCGTGGGCTGGTCGTTCGGTACGGAGCTCGCGCTCAAGTACGGACGCGACCACGACATCGAAGGGATCATCCTGCTCTCGCCGCCGTTGCACCGCGCAACAGCGGCGGACGTCGCGGCCTGGGGCGGCGACGACCGCAAGGTCGTCGTGCTCGTTCCCGAACTCGACGACTACCTCCGCCCCGATGAGGCGCGCGAGCGCTTCGCCTCTATCCCGCACGCGACGTTGATCGCAGTCGAGGGTGGCAAGCATCTGTGGGTGGGCGAGACGCAGACGCGTCGCGTGCTCACCGAGATGGTTGCCGCCGTCAACCCCGATGCGTTACCGCTGCCGACCGAGTGGGATGGCGAGCCGGCGTAATCGGCTCGGGGCGGTGGCCCCTCGCTCGGGTCCGGTCACCGCTCGTTCTGGCGAGGGATGATCACCTGACGGTAGATGATCAGGATGCTCGCCGCGACGGGGATCGCGATGAGGGCTCCGAGGAGCCCCAGCAGCGAACCGCCGGCGAGAGCGGCGATGACGACGACGGCGCCGGGCACCGACACGGCACGGTTCATGATGCGCGGCGAGAGCACATACGCCTCGACCTGCATGTAGATCGCGTACCAGATGAGTGCGGCCAATGCCGTCACCGGCGACCCGATCCCGGGCACGAGGCAGGTCAGCACGATGATGGCCGAGCCGGTCAGGGTGCCGACGAGGGGGATGAGGGAGAAGAAGAAGGCGACGACGGCGAGCACAGCGGGAAACGGGGCCTGGATGATCGAAAGGAAGATCGTGCTGAGCACACCGTTGATGACACCCAGGGAGACCTGCCCCATGACGTAGTAGCCGACCGAGGCCGTGATCTGCTCGGCCAGATCGATGAACCGTGCCCGCTTCGAGGCCGGCACCAGCTGATACACCGACGCCTTCAGCGACGGGGTGGATGCCGTGAAGTAGATCGTGAGGATCAGGATGATGATCGCCCCGGTGAACCCGCTGACGATGCCGGTGCCGATATCGAGGAGAGTGCTTCCGGCGATCGTTCCGATCTGTGCGAAATCGAGCGAGGCGAACCAGTCGGAGACGTAGGCGAAGATGACGTCGACCTGCAATGTGGGGAACGTCGTCTCCAGCCACGAACGCAGATCTTCGACCGGCGTCCAGGTCTGGTCGACGAGGCTCTGCACCGCCGTCTGGATGTGCGTGACCAGCTGTGCGATCTGTCCCACCAGCACGGGGATGATGATCAGGATGATCCCGGCGAAGACGGCGAGCACGGCGGCGAAGGTGATCAGCAGTGCCGCCCACCGGGGCAGGCCGCGGCCGGCGAGCCAGCTGACGAGCGGGTCCATACACAGTGCGAGGAAGAGCGCAGTTCCGACGTACAACATGACTGTCGACAGTATCTTCATACTCGTGATCAGCATGATCC
>JASGEE010000107.1:0-22932 GCA_047606715.1 Microbacterium sp. | reverse complement strand
GGCAAGGGATTCAGCGACCACCCCGACATCGCCTTCGCCTGGATGTCGAAGAAGAACACCGGCAAGCAGAGTGCCGGGTTCCAGAACCTGCTCAACTGGAAGGCCGCGGAGCACGGCTACGACGGGGGAGACCTGGAGCTGCTCTTCAGCATCGAGACCACCCAGATGCAGGTGATGGGCCCGAGCATGCTGCCGGTGATGCTGCGGTCGATCCGCCACCCCCTCAAGATGCTGTCCTCGTTCAAGGGCATGGACATCGCTCGCACGATGAAGCAGGGCAAGGCGATGCCGGCGATGTTCTTCGCGACGGCGATCCAGCACGAGGAGTCGCGCGGAGAGATCCGCGTCACCTCCAGCAACCCGCGCAAGAACCCCCAGATCGACTACAATTATCTGCAGGACGAGCGTGATCTCGTGCGCATGCGCGAGGTGATGCGCACCTCCGCCGCGATTTTGAAGACCAAGGCGATGGAGCCCTGGTTCGACAGATACGCCGAGATCACCGACGAGATCCTCGCTGACGACGCGAAGCTCGACGAGTGGATGCTGGACCACCTCGGCACCGCGATCCACATGTGCGGATCTGCCCAGGCCGGACGTGAAGAGGACGGCGCCGTCGTCGACCAGTACGGCCGCGTCTACGGTGTCGAGGGCTTGCGCGTCGCCGACACCTCGATCCTGCCCGATGCACCCCTGCGGGGCCCCGCAGCGTCGGCGCATCTGGTGGGCGAGCTGGTCGCTCACTTCATCCGCACCGACGCCGGCGGATCGTCCGTCGGCGCTTGAACCCACCGAAAAAGGAGATCACCATGCCGATCACGACTCTCGACCCGGCCACTGCGCTCATCGTCATCGACCTGCAGAAGGGGACGACCGCGGCGCCGATGGCGCACCCGGTCGAGAGCGTGATCGGCAACGCCGCGCGCCTGGCCGCCGCCTTCCGCGAGCGCGGGTTGCCGGTCGTGCTCGTCCGATTCGATCCGGCGCAGGCGCCCACCGGCCGCGCCGAGCTCGGTGGACGGATGCCGGAGGTGCCGCCGCAATTCACCGAGTTCGTCGTCGGTCTCCAGCCCGCGCTGGGCGACCTCGTCATCACGAAGGGCCCGTGGAGCGCCTTCTCGGGAACGGGCCTGCATGACGAGCTGGCCGCCCGCGGTGTCACCCAGGTGGTGCTCGTCGGGGTCGCGACGAGTTTCGGCGTCGAGTCCACGGCGCGCGCCGCGTACGACCTCGGCTACAACGTGAGCATCGTCACCGACGCGATCACCGACCGCTTCCCCGACGCGCACGAGCGCTGTGTCGCCGGCGTGTTCCGCATCCTTGGCGAGACCGGCACCGCCGACGACGTCATCGCACAGCTCACCGCCTGAAACCGCCGGGCGCATCGGGCTCTATCGGGGTCGAAGCGGCGCGGCGAGCAGCGGGACCCGGGCGAAGACGTCGCGGAACACGTCCAGCAGCTCGGTATCGTCGTCTGCGGCCCAGTCGCGCCACGTCAACTCGTACGCGGCGAGGGCGGTCGCCGCCAGTGCCCGCGCGGTGAGGGGATCTGCTCCCCGCTCGGTCAGGGCCTCTACGAGGCTCTGCTCCTGCGATCGTCGCTTCTCGGTCAGATGGGCCCGTAGCGAGGGCGTCTGGGTGATCATGCGGGTCCGAGCGCGCAGGTCTGAGACATCCCGGTCTATGGTCGCGATGCCGACCTCGAACACCTCCGTGATCAGTTCCCAGGCGCTCTCCGCTGCGGTGGCATCGGATCCTCTCTCGCGCAGCAGCGCGCCGAAGTCCACCCCGCCGGACTGCACGGAGGCGACGACCGCCTCCTCTTTCGAGCCGAAGTAGCGGAAGAAGGTCGCCCGTGAGATGCCCGCCTCGCGAGCCGCATCGTCGACCGTGGTCTGCTCGAAGCCGTGCTCCGCGAAAACGCGGACCGCGACCTCGGCGGTCTCCGCTCGCACGAGTTGGCGAGCACGGTCGCGGACGCTGCCGATCATGAGGCGGAGTCTACCAAGTGATATCATGAATCAATGTTGAGACGCCGTATCAATCTGAGCTCGCCGTCATGATCCGACGTGATCTGACTCGGATGCCGAGCCCGGGACTCGTCACCGCCGTTCTCGCCTTCGCTGGGATGAGTGCGTCGTTCATGCAGACGATCCTGATCCCGATCCAGGGCGAGCTGCCGGAGCTGCTGGGTGCCAGCCGGGACGACACCGCATGGGTCATCACGATCACGCTGCTCGTCTCGGCGATCTGCACGCCGATCTCGGGACGACTCGGCGACATGTTCGGCAAGCGTCGCGTGGCCCTCTCGCTGCTCGTCCTGCTCGTTCTCGGCTCGGTCATCGCGGCGCTCTCGCCGACCGTCGTGCCGCTGATCATCGGCCGGGGTCTGCAGGGCGCCGGCATGGGGGTCATCCCGCTCGGCATCGCGATTCTGCGCGACACGCTTCACAAAGACCGACTCGGTTCGGCCATCGCCCTCGTCTCGGCGACCCTCGGGGTCGGTGGGGCACTCGGGCTGCCGCTGTCCGCGTTCGTCACGGAGCATTACGACTGGCACGTCCTGTTCTGGGTCGCCGCCGGCCTCGGCGCCATCTGCTTCGTGCTGATCCTGCTCATCGTGCCCGTCTCCACGTTGCGCGCCCCGGGACGCATCGACTTCATCGGTGCCGCGGGGCTCGCTGTCGGCCTCGCCGGGGTCCTGCTCGGCATCTCGCGCGGCAACGAGTGGGGATGGACCTCTGCCCCCACGCTGGGCCTGCTCGCCGGCGGCGTCGTGGTGCTCCTTGTCTGGGGCTGGTTCGAGCTCCGCGTCTCGGGCCCGCTGGTGGATCTTCGTGTCTTCTCGCGAGGGCCGGTCCTGCTGACGAACCTCGCGTCCATCGCGATGGGCTTCGCGCTGTTCTCCTCCAGCATCGCCTTCCCGCAGTTGCTCCAACTCCCCGAGGACGTCGGCGGTCTCGGACTCGGTCTCCTCCCCGCCAGCCTCATCCTGATGCCTTCGGGCCTCGCGATGCTTGCGATGTCACCCGTCGCTGGGCGCATCTCACGCCGGAGCGGTCCGAAGCCCCTGCTCGTCATGGGCGCCGCGATCATCGCGGTGACCTACCTGGCGGCGGTTCTGCTGCCGCTTCCCGTCTGGGGCATCCTCCTCATCAACGTCTGCGTCGGAATCGGGATCGGTCTCGGCTACGCGGCGATGCCGACCCTGATCATGCGGGCGGTCCCTGCCTCCGAGACGGGAGCGGCGAACGGGTTGAACACGCTCATGCGCTCGCTCGGCACCGCGATCGCCGCGGCCGCGATCGCCGCGGTCCTCGCCCAGTCCGCCGTCGACGTCGGCGGCACCTCGCTCCCGACCGCAGAAGGCTTCCAGCTCGCCTTCGTCCTGGGACTGATCGCCGCCGTGGTGTGCACCGTGCTGGCGATGCTCATCCCCCAGCCGAAGACCGGTGTCGAAGATCGTCCGTCGCTCCCGGCCGACTGACCGGCCCAGGATGCCGATGCACAGGCCCGGTGCTGCGCCTGTGCAGAGCCTCCCGAACGACGGCGGTCGAGCCGGCCGAGGACCACGGCGCTCGCGAGCGTCAGGGCGAGGGCCAGCGCGCTCGCGGCGAGGGTTCCCACGTACAGCTGAATGAGGGTGGACATCGGCTCTCCTTGTCGGCGGGTCGCGCTTTCGTGCCCTTCCAGGCTCGCCTCCGGCAGGCTTTGTGACATCGTGCAGGGGGAGCGGCGCGGATACTCCATTCGCGGTATCAGCCTCGGCGCGACGCACTCGGTGTGCGGGGGTGTGCGGAGGGAGGATTGCGCGTCCACGAGCTGGTCGCCGGAGGCTCCGTGGAATCTCATGATCCTGTCGATGGCTGAACGCTCCCGATCGCGAAGACGTCCAGGACTACCTCGTCGGCGCGGATGCTCCTCGGACACGGGCTTCAGGGCGCACCTGTGGCACGCGGCGCAGCATGAGTCGCAGACTGATCAGTGCGGCGCCGGCTCCCATGACGATGCCGCAGATGCCGTTGTAGCGGGAGTGATCGCTCGCGGAGGTCATCGACAGCAGGGCCGTCTGAGTGAGCACGAGGAAGATGAGGGAAGCGGCGAGGTTGCTGAGTTTGACGGCCTCCATGAGCAGATCCCCGCGTCGACGGGAGGAGGCGAAGCCGTGGAGGGAGAAGCCGAGTTCGACGAAGGTGACGGTCGCGATCGCGATCGCGACCTCAGAGGTGTATCGCTCGGTGCGCCCTTCCCCGAACACCAAGGGGAGGCAGAGCGCGGCGTAGGCAAGCGAGAGCAGCAGCAGGATGCGACCGCTGAGGCGGTAGGCGCGCTTCAGAACGGCCTCGTCGCCGGTGCGTCGCAGCTGTCTGTCGGCGAGCACGACGATGAGCTTCACTCCGGCCAGGCCCAGCGTGAACACGACGTTGGCGAGGATGAACAGCGACGGGCTGACGATCATCAATGCGCCCTTCCCGCCGGCCATCAGCAGATGGAACGGGATCGCGGCGACGCAGAAGTAGATGTTCCGACGGCTCGTGTCACGCATGGCGGCGGCGAAGACGACTCCTGTGGTGAGCACTCTGGCTGTCGTGGACACGTCGAGTCCCTGTCTGGTCTCCGCCGCATGCGGCGGGTCGCCCGGCGGCGACATATCCACCGTTCCAGTGTTTTCCGTCCGCCGCGTCGTCCAGCCAGAGCGCAGGATCTACTCCGGGCGCAGTAGCGCTGGGGTCAGCCGCGGATGCCGGCCTGGACGGCCAGCGAGACGAGCTGTGCGCGGTCCCGGGCGCCCACCTTCATCATCGCCCGGTTCGCGTGCGTTTTCACCGTGTACGGGGAGATGAAGATGCGGCGGCTGATCTCGGCGTTGTCGAGGCCGGTGACGATGAGGCTCACGACCTCCAGCTCACGGGGGGTGAGCTCGGCGAACATCGCCGCCTTCTCCGGGTCCGAGGGCGGGACCGCATCGTCAGCGGCGTGGCTGACGAGCGCGTCGATCGCCGTCGGCGACAGGGCGTGCTCCCCGGTCGCGACGCGTCGGATCCCGTCGGCGAGCTCACCGGGTCCTGCCCCCTTGCTGAAGAAGCCGTCCGCTCCCGCGCGGAGGGCGGCGAGGACGTTGTGATCCTGGTCGAAGGTGGTGAGGACGAGGATGCGCGGGTGGTCCGGGCCGTGGGCGGCACGGATACGGCGCACCGTCTCCACCCCGTCGATGCCGGGCATGTTCAGATCGATGAGGACGACGTCGACCGGGGCCTCCTCCAGCAGGGCGACGGCCGTGTAGCCCTCGCCGGCCTCGGCGACGATCTCGAGGTCGGGGTATGCGTCGATGATGACGCGCAGACCCGCGCGGATCATCTCCTGGTCGTCGACGAGCATCACAGTGGTCATCGGGAGGCCTCTCTCTCGCGGGGAATGGTTGCCGTCAGCTGAAACAGCGACCCGTCGGCGTGCGTGCGGAGGGTTCCGCCGACCGACTCGGCGCGCTCGCGCATGCCGACCAGCCCGCTCCCCCCACCGAGGGCCGCGGGCCCGTGTCGGCGAAGGAGGTTGACGACCTCGATCGATACCCCGCTGTCCCCGTCCTGCCGGACGGTGACCGAGACGGTGCCTCCCCCGTGCTTCTGCGCGTTGGTGAGCGACTCCTGCACGATCCGGTAGGCGGCCACGCTCGCCTGGGCGGACAGCTCCCCGGGGAGGTCATCCAGACTCGCCTCGATGGCCATGCCTGCCTGTCGGAACGAGTCCACGAGCTCTCGGATGGCCGCGTGACCGGGTGTGGGCTCCAGACCCTGCTCCGCGTCACCCACGCGGAGCACTGCCAGGATCTGCTGCGTCTCGCGGAGCACGGCCTGCACGCCGTCCCGGGCCTGCGTGAGATCGGCTCTGGTCGCCTCGGCATCGGGCGGCAGGTGGACTTCGGCGGCACCGAGACGCATGTTGACCACGGCGATCTGGTGACCGATGGAGTCGTGCAGGTCGCGGGCGATGCGCAGGCGCTCCTGCGCGATGCCGCGCTCGACCGCGGCGACACGGCTGGTCTCGGCGTCTTTGACGCGCTGCTCGGCCTCGATCCGGTAGCGGTGATTGCCGTGGATCGCGCTGCCGATCGCCGCGCACACGATCGCGGCGAACGCGGCGATCGAGGCGCTCGCGTCGGTGTGCACGTCGATCGTGCCGAGTTGCCAGGCGACGGCGGTGAAATTCGCGACCGCCACGACCACACCGGTCAGCAGCGCCGAGACTCCCCGCAGGGTGAAGAGAAAGGTGGCGAAGCAGGCCATCGACCAGATGCCGGCCGCCTCGTCCCGTCCGACGAGCACCGCCGTCAGCGGAGCTGCGGCAACGATCCCCAACCCGAGATACGGGAGGCGGGAGCTGGTGGCGACACCCAGCACGATCAGGGCCGCCGGCAGATAGTGCAGGACGCCCGCACCGGCGATCGCTGCCGTGACGACCTCGGTGCCCACGGCGAGCAGCAGGATGACGAGCACCCCCGACTCCAGCGCCTGGGGCAGGACCTCCCACATCCTCGCGCCCCACCGGACCCGGGGCTCGTGTGCCGTGTGCATGCCCTCATCCTCCCCCGAGTCGTCGTCGCAGGAGTACTCCATGCGCAGTAGTGACGCCGGTCCACCGGGACGATTCGCCCGAACGACGATTCGCGGACGATCGATACATGCCCCGCTTCGGGCATCCACATCACACAAGGAGATCCAGATCATGACCATCCAGACCACCGCTCCCGTCCCGCCCGCGACCGCTCAGCAGGCTGGCTTCACCGCTTACGAGTACGCCTCGGTGCGTGCGCCCCGCGATTTCGAGTCGCTCTACCGGGACACCTACCGCGCCTTCGGATGGACGGTGGAATCCACCGAGCCCGCCGACCCGATCCGGGTGCTGACCCCGGGCATCCCCCCGACCACGATCACCCTCAAGCTCAAGCGTGATCGCAACATCCGCAACCGGTCGGTGGTGCACGACCTCCAGCGCAAGGCGGACGCTTCTCTGTCGGCCATCGTGCGCCTGGAGAGGTCCAAGACCGCGCGCGCGTTCGCGGTCGCTGCCACCATCGGCATCGTCGGCGCCGCATTCCTCGCGGGTTCGGTCTTTCTCATGAACGGCGGTCTGATCGCTCTCTCGATCGTCCTCGGCGCGGTCGGCCTCGTCGGCTGGGTCGGCGGCTTCCTCGCCTATCAGGGCGTCGCTGCCCGCCGATCCGCCGCCGTCACACCGCTGATCGATCGTGAGTTCGACGTGCTCTACGAGACCACCGAGCAGGCCGCCCACCTGCACCGCTGATCCGCACGGGAAGACGCTGTCAGGGCACCTCCTCGATCTGCGTCTCGTTCTCTGACACCGGTGGCCGGCGAGGGGTGACGGCGTGCCTGGCCGCTTCGGCCCTATGCTTTTCCCGTGGCACAACAGACCCCGAGCGGGGAGGAACCCCGCTTCAGCCCCGTCATCGCGCTGCTTGCGGTGTCGGCGATGTGGGAGGGGCAGCTGTCGGCCATCCTGAAGGATCTCGGCATCACGACTCGGAAGTTCGGGCTGCTCGGCCACATCTACGCCGAACCGGGGATCTCGTTCTCCGAACTGGCCAGACGTTCGCATATCACGGTGCAGTCGGCTCATACGGCGGTGCGCACGCTCGTCGACGACGGGCTCGTCGAAGACGCCACCTCGCACGCGGGGGCGGCCAGCGACCTGCACGTGACGGCCAAGGGCGCCGGCGTGCTGCGTGCTGCGCGCGACCGCCTCGCCGAGCTCGACGGGGCGCTGGTGCAGCGGCTCCCGAAGGTTGCGGCATCCCTCGACGGGATTCGTGCCGGCATCGTCTGAGACGGCAGACAGCGCCGTTCAGCGGCGGGTCGAGACGGTGACCGTGAACTTCGCGTCCCGCGCGACCTGGCGGGTCGGGCCGACGATCCGCTCCAGCACGGGCCGGTAGCGCAGCGGGGAATTCCACACACACCACAACTCGCCACCCGGCCGCAGCACGCGGGCGGCATCGGCGAACAGGCGCGGGGCGAGGTCGCCCGTCACGGCGGCGCCGGAGTGGAACGGCGGATTGAGCGCGATGAACGACGCCGAACCGTCGCCGCGCGCCGAGAGCATGTCCTCGCGCGCGACGTGCACGCGCTCTGCGACCCCGTTCGCTTCCGCAGTCGCCCGCGCGGAGGAGACGGCGGCGGCGGACTGGTCGCTCGCGTAGACGTGTGCCGAGGGATGCCGCGATGCCAGCCAGGCGCCGACCGCACCCGTGCCGCACGCCAGGTCGATCCACGGATCGTCCGCCGTGCCGCCCGGCGGGTGCGCAGGCAGGTTCGTCAGCAGCAGCCGCGTGCCGATGTCGATGCGCGCTCCCGCGAATGCGCCGCCGAAAGCCCGCACCTGCAGAGGCGGGCCCGCGTCGAGCGACACCGCTGCGGCATCCGGCACGGGGCGGTGGCCATCGCGCGGGCCGCGGGCGACGAGCACGCGCGACTTCTGCCGGGCGTGGGTGACATCGACGGTGTCGAAGTGCGCGCGCAGCACGTCGTTCATCGCGACGCTCATGTGCTTGATGCGACCGCCGGCGAAGACGACGACGTCAGGCTCGGCGTGCGTGGCGATGAGCGCGGCGAGATCGCGCAGCGCATCGAGCGCGCGGGGGAGGCGCAGCAGCACCACCCGCGCGCCGCGGAGGAGGTCGGCATCCAGCGCCATCGAGCGCACGCGGCTCGCCAGCCCGAGCTCCGCCGCGTTGGCGGCGAGCGCGCGCTCGCCGGTGAGGGCGTCCTGGTGCACGCGCACGTCGTCGGAGCCGTCGAAGGCCGCCGCCAGGGCGAGGGCGCCGTAGGCGTCGCCGATGACGACGAGCCGACCGTCGCCGGCAACCGCTCGCGTGGCGGCCGACTCGTCGAGGATGAGGCGGTCGGCCGCATCGGAGGCGACCAGGCCCGGACCCTCGAGGTCGGGCCGGCGGCGCAGCGCGTCGAACGGGAAGGTCATTCGTCGGCCGCGTACCGCAGCCGCGCGTCGTGCGGCGTGCACTCGTCGCCGATCCGGATGCCGGCAGCGACGGCTCCGGCCGCGCGCAACCGCATCAGGGACAGGGCGGCACGCCGCCGCAGCTCCCACGGATCGATCGTGTTGACGAAGATCTTCGTGCCGCCCTCGAAGCCGGCCGGGTTCGAGATGCGCCACTTCAGCACGACGCGCCACGGCATGGGCCACGGGGCGCCGGGCGGCCGGTAGTGCCACTCCTCGTTGGTCGGCACGTGCACCCCGGTCGCCGCGTGCAGGGCGTGCACGAGGTCGGAGACGGCGCGGATGCCGGCATCCGAATGCTCTTGCGGCAGGTTCGCTGTCGAGGTCGAATACACCTCGAACGCGGGGTAGCGGTGTCCGACACCGGCGAACGCGACGGCGCCGTCGGTGGCGGCCACGACGAGATTCTCGGCGACGGCGAGATCGGCGATGCGGCGCTGGTAAAGGTCGCGACCCTCCGAGAGCAGTCGCAGCTCGTGATCGACCTGCGGGCCGTGCTCATCGACCGCGACGAGCTGCTTGTGCAGGTGGTCGAACGACGCGCCCGCGGGGCGCAACCAGTTCTGGAACACCGAGACGTATGCCGCGTTCGGCTGCGCGGCCTGGATCTCGGCGAGGGAGCGTACCGTGAACGCGAAGTAGGCGGCATGCTCGTCGGGAGTCAGGGTCCCCGATGAGGCGAGTTGGTCGTCGGCGCTCGCGCCGTCGATGACGTGCCGGCGGGCGACGACGACGTCGTGCGAACCGCCCAGGAGGTCGAGCGCTGCCTCCTCGAGCGAGGTCTCCACCCCCGACGCGCGGTCACGGATCGCGGCCAGGGACTCCAGGTGCGCACGACCGACCGGGTCGGTGAGGTACTCCTGCGCCCACTCGACGACCCGGGCGGGCTGACGGAACCCGTGGTTCTCGCGCCAGTACTCCGCCGACACGATCTCGAAGAGGTTGCCGAACCGGCGGAACTCGGCGACGGTGTCGTTCAGCGAGCTCGCCGGTACGCGCCGCAGTTCGGTGAAGTCGGGCCCGACCAGCCTGGATTTCTCGGGCGTCGTCTCCAGGTAGCGATCCGTGCAGAACGCGCACAGTCGCCCGTGGTCGCCCGGGCCGAGGACGCGCGCGTTCTCGCGCGGCGCCTCCAATGGGCGATTCGCCCGCCCCGGCACGGTCCACACCCGGGTGCCGGTGAGCGGCCCGATCTGCTTGACCGTGCCATCGGGGAGTCGTATCAGTGCCGGACGTGCACCATCGTTGACCACGGTCCCAGCCTAGGTGCCCCGGATGCCGAACCTGTGATGGGGTGCCAGTGCTGGTGGATCGTGCCCGCTCTCTCCTCAACCGTGCGCTTTCGCGGCCGCGCGGTGTCGCACTTCCTGGCACTTGTGGTGGGGTCGGGCGGCGGGAGGGGCCACGACTGCCCAGGACTGTCGCGAGGTGGGGTGCGGTGGCTCCCCAACTAGCGGCGGGGGCGTCGCGTCGGTGCCTCACGCGCCACGCGCCATGCGCCATGCGCCACGCTGCGTGCGCTCGCTGCCCTCCGGGCTCTAGAGTCGGCAGAGGTGCATCTCGTGCGCCTCACTGACGAAGGAGTCACGATGCGGGAGCTCACCCTGTTGTTTGCGGACGCGGCCGAGGAAGGCTACGACACCGCCTGGGTTCCATCGGACGGCGTGCTTGTGATCCTCGGGTTCGTCATGGTGCTCACGTTCATGGTGCTCATCATGACGCGGCGTCTGACGCCGATGGTCGCGCTCATCATCGTCCCGACGGTCTTCGGGCTGTTCGCCGGAGCCGGATTCGGCCTCGGCGACATGATCCTCGATGCGATCGGGAACATGGCCCCGACCGCGGCGCTGCTCATGTTCGCGATCATGTACTTCGGGCTCATGATCGACGTCGGCCTGTTCGACCCCCTCATCCGGGTCATCACGCGCCTGCTCGGCGACGACCCGGCGAAGATCGTCATCGGGACGGCCGTGCTCGCCGGGGCCGTGTCGCTCGACGGCGACGGCTCGACGACCTTCATCATCACGACCTCCGCGCTGCTGCCGATCTACCTGCGTCTGGGAATGAGCCCGGTCGTGCTCACGTGCGTCGCCGGCCTGATCAACGGCACGCTCAACATCGTGCCGTGGGGTGGGCCGACCGTGCGCGCGGCCACTGCGCTGAGCCTGGAGCCGACGGACATCTTCGTGCCGATGCTGCCGTCGCTGGCGGCGGGCCTCGTCGTCGCGTTCGCCTTCGCGTGGATGCTGGGGCTCTCCGAGCGGCGCCGCCTCGCGGGCAGCGTCGACACGTCCCAGCTCACCGGGCCGACAGGGCGCAGCCTGCTGGACGCGCCGGCGATCTTCCGCGGCGCCGAGACCAAGCCTGGAGCCCCCGCGTCGCTGAAGACCGGCAATGTCGTCACCGTCCGCGGCGCGCACGCGACCGTCGAGGTCTCGAACCTGGTGGATGCCGCCGACACCGCCATGGCCGACACGATGCTCGATCCGAACCGCGCCACCCTGCGACCGCACCTGATCTGGTTCAACTTCATCCTGACGATCGTCGTCATGGTGCTGCTCGTGCTCGACATCTTCCCGCTCGCCTATGTGTTCATGGTCGGAACCGCCGTCGCGCTGATGGTCAACTTCACGAAGCTGAAGGCGCAGGCCGACGAGATCGTGGCGCACGCGCCCAGCATCGTCGGTGTCGTGTCGATGGTGCTGGCGGCGGGCGTGCTGGTGGGTGTGCTCAACGGCACCGGAATGGTGACGGCGATGGCGTCGTGGATCACGACCGTCATCCCCACCGCGCTCGGCCCGTTCCTCGCCGTCATCACCGGCGTGCTGTCGATCCCGTTCACGTTCTTCATGTCCAACGACGCGTTCTACTACGGGATCCTGCCGATCCTCGCCGAGAGCGCCGCGAACTACGGCATCACCCCGGTGGAGATGGCGCGGGCATCCATCACCGGACAGCCCGTCCACCTGCAGAGCCCGCTGGTCCCCGCGATCCTCCTGCTGGTCTCGCTCGCGAGCGTCAACCTCGGCGACCACCACAAGAAGGTGCTGTGGCGGGCGGTCGTCGTCTCACTCGTGATGCTCGCGGTCGGGGTGTTGGTCGGATCGGTCCCGTTCGCCGCCTAGCTCGGCGGCGACAGGCGCACGCGCACGATGTTCGTCGACTCGTCGAGTTCGGCGACGGCGGGGTAGGCCTTCACGAAGTCGGAGAACGAGCGGTGGCCGAGCGCCTTCTCGCTGAAGGAGGGGTCCATGCGCTTGAGCAGGTTCTTCACCGCCGACAGGTGCACCCAGTCGTCGTCGGTGCGCTCCTGCTCCAGGCGCAGCGCGCGGCCGAGCAGCTCCGCGGAGTGGTCTTCGGTCGTCTTGCGGCGACGCGAGGCGGCGGGGGCGGCATCCGTCTTCTTCTGCACCGGAGCGGGCAGGGCCACACCCGGCAGCGAGTCGTACGAGTCGAACTGGTCGCACGCGGCGGCCAGCGACTTCGCCGTGGAGCCGGCCACGCCCACCCCGACGACGACGCGGCCGAGGCGCTTGCACCGCTGCGCGAGCGGCACGTAGTCGCTGTCGCCGGCGACGATGACGACGTGGGTGAGGTCGGGAAGGCGGAACATGTCCTCGACGGCATCCACCGCGAGACGGATGTCGGCGCCGTTCTTCGCGTAGGCGGCGGCCGGGAACAGCTGCACGAGGTCGACCGCGCGCGCCACGAGCTGCGAACGGTACTCGGCGTTCACCGGCGACGACCAGTCGGCGTAGGCCCTGGTGAGCACGAGGGTGCCGAAGGATGCCGCGTAGTCGATGATCGCGCCGACGTCCACCGTCGCGTCTTTCAGGCGCTGAGCGATGTCGGGGTCGGCCGGGTCGGCGCCGATGCGCGCGCGGTCGCGTGAGTACGCGTTGCGGCCGTGCACGCGGTCGTACCAGCTCATGACGATGTTGTCGAAGTCGAGATAGACCGCGACGCGGGGGTTCTGCGGATCGGGCAAGAGGGCTCCTCAGCGCTCGTGGGGGTAGACGACGCCCAGCTGGGCGCGGATCTCGTCGAGCGATCGCATGATGGCGATCGACTCGGTGAACGGCAGCACATCGCTGTCGGTGCGGCCGGCGGCCACCATCTGCTCGGCGTACAGCGCCTCGAACTGCATGCCGTGACCGGGCAGGTGCGACTCATGGTTCTCCCGCACCGTGCCGTCGGGAGCGATCAGGCGGAAGGAGGTGGGCATGTACCAGGTCCCGTCGATGTCGATGCGCGCCTCGGTGCCCACGATGTGCGCGGTGTTCGGCCCCGCGACGCGGGACGAGGCGATCAGCGACGACACGCCGCCTGCGGCGTGGGTTGCCGCAATCGCCACCTCGGTGTCGGCACCGGTCTCGCTCCGGCGGCCGGTGGCGCGCACCGTGGTCATCGGGCCGAGCACGTCCCACGCGAACGAGACCGGGTAGATGCCGAGGTCGAGCAGTGCGCCGCCGCCGAGGGCCAGGTCGTTGAGGCGGTGGGTGGGATCGGTCGGCAGGCTCTGGGCGTGGTGGGCGATGACGGCGCGCACCTCGCCCAGCGCGCCCTGAGCGACCAGCTCGCGGATGCGCAGCATGTGCGGCAGGTAGCGCGTCCACATCGCCTCCATCGCGAGCAGGCCCCGCTGCGTGGCGAGCCCGCCGATCGCGGCGGCTTGGGCGGCATCCAGTGTCACGGCCTTCTCGATCAGCACGTGCTTTCCGGCTGCGAGGGCGAGAATCGCGTGCTCGTGATGGTGGCTGTGCGGCGAGGCGATGTAGACGATGTCGACGTCGGGGTCGGCTACGAGCTGATCGTACGAGCCGTGTGCGTGCGGAATGTCGTGCGCGTGGGCGAACGCGTCGGCGGATGCCGCCGACCGCGAACCGACTGCGACGACCGCGCGTCCCGCCGTGCGGAGATCCTGAGTGAACGCGTGGGCGATGCCGCCCGTCGCGAGGATTCCCCAGCCGATGTTGCTCATGGCTTGAGCCTACCGATGTGGAGTTTGTGCAGCCCGAGAGGGCGGCGGGCCCGGGCCGAGCGCGGCAGGTAGGCTCAAGGCGTGCGGATGCCGGGACTGGATGCGGACGCCGCCCTCGCGCGGTTTCGTGAGTTGCTGCGCATCCCGACCGTCTCGCACGCCGACGAGGCGCTGACCGACGGGGCGCCGTTCGATGAGTTCCTGGCCGCGCTCGTGCGTCTGTATCCGCACACGCACCGGGTGCTGGAGCGCGAGGTCGTCGACAGGCACGCGCTGCTGTATCGGTGGGCCGGCGCCCGCGCCGAGGACCCGATCGTGCTCATGGCGCACATCGATGTCGTTCCGGTCGTCGATGATCAGTGGGAGCATCCGCCGTTCGGCGCCGAACTGGTCGGAGAGGGGCCGGATGCCGTCATCCACGCGCGCGGCGCGATCGACGACAAGGGAGCGCTCGTGGCGATCTTCGAGGCCGTCGAGCAACTGGCCGCCTCGGGCTTTGTGCCCGAGCGCGACATCTACCTGTCGTTCGGCCACAACGAAGAGGTCGCCGGCAGCGGCGCGCGCTCGCTCGTCACGGTGCTGCGCGAACGCGGCGTGCGCCCCTGGCTCGTCATCGACGAGGGCGGTGCCGTCGTCGACGGCGTCGTGCCGGGCATCGCGGTGCCCACGGCGATGGTGGGGGTCGCCGAGCGCGGGGTGATGACGCTCCAGCTCACGGCGCACGAGGCCGGCGGTCACGCCTCGACCCCGCCCGCCGTTCCGGCGACGGCGCGGCTGGCGCGGGCGATCGATCGGATCCACCGGCATCCGTTCCCCACCCGCATCGCTCCGCCCGTGCGCGCCCTGTTCGCAACCCTCGCCCCGCATGCGCCGCAGCCCCTGCGCTGGGTGTTCGGCAACCTCGCGCTGACCGGTGCGCTGCTCGCGGCGGTGTTCCCGCGGCTCGGGCCGGAGATGAACGCGATGGTGCGCACGACCGCTGTCGCGACGGAGCTCTCCGGGGCACCGGGCGAGAACGTTCTGGCGACGGTGGCGCGCGCCGCGATCAACGTCCGGCTGCTCACCGGCGACACCGTCGAGGGCGCGACGGCGCGTATCCGGCGGATCGTGGCCGACCCTGAGATTCAGATCGAGGTGCGGCACGCCTCCGACCCGTCGCCGGTCTCTCCCTGGCGGGGTGCCCAGTGGCGGCGCATCGCCGCATCCGTCGCCACCGCGCTCGGCGAGGACATCGTCACGACGCCCTACATCCAGCTCGGCGCGAGCGACAGCCGCTGGTTCACGGCGATCTCGGACCACGTCTACCGATTCACCCCGTTTCATCTCACGCGCGCGGAGCGCGACGCGCTGCACGCGCACAACGAGCGCATCCGCGTCGAGGTGTGGCTGCGGGGGATCGGCTTCTACCGCGAGCTGATCGCCGCAAGCTGACGCCCGCCGGCGGGCGTCGTACCGGCGCAGAGATGTCACGATCGGCCGTCATGGCCCGGGCGCGGGGGCGGATGCTGACATGTTCGCGGGCCGGGGCGGCCCGGGCGCGCTCAGGGCACGAGCACGACTTTGCCGGGGGCGCCGGCCTCGACGAGCCGGTGCGCCTCGGCGGCCCGGGTCAGGGGCAGTTCGACGTCGATCTCGACGGTGAACCGCCCCGCCGCCAGCAGGTTGACGACGACCGGCATCGCCTCGGCGCGCCAGGCCACCTCCTGTGCGCTCAGGGGCCGGGGGCTGCCGCCCATGAAGGCCCGGATGCCGAGGCTTTCGGCATCCGACCCGCGCACGAGCGTCACGATGCGGGAGCGGTCGGCGACGAGGTCGAGCGAGGTCTGCAGCGCCTCGTCGGTGCCGGCGATGTCCAGCGCCGCGGTCACCCCGTTCGGGGCGAGGGTGCACACGCGGTCGGCGAGGCCCGGCCCGTACGCCACCGGCACCGCTCCCAGAGCCCGCACGCGTTCGGCGCGGCGCTCACTCGTGGTCGCGATGACTGTCACTCCCCACAGCAGGGCGAATTGGATGACGGCCTGACCGACCGCTCCCGAGCCGCCGTGCACGAGCAGCGTGTCGCCCGCGGTGACCCCGAGCGAGCGCAGCGACTGATAGGCCGTGCCGGCCGGGATCCCCAGCGCCGCGCCCTGCGCGGCCGACACCTGCGGCGGGCGCGGGGTGAGCTGTGCGGGGGTGACGACGACGTCGGTGGCGTAGACGCCGGTCGCACCGAAGACGACGACGGCGTCGCCGACGCGGTAGCCGTCAACGTCGGTGCCGACGGCCGTCACGACCCCCGCTCCATCCGCCCCGACGCGGCGGGGTTCGGTGATCTCTCCCGAGAAGCGCGCACCCGAGCGCAGCTTGTGATCGAGCGGGTTGACGCCCGCCGCCTCCACGCGCACGGCGATCTCGCCCGGTCCGGGAGGAGGTGCCGTGATCTCGGTCGGGACGAGGACGTCGGGGCTTCCGAAGGCGGAATAGGTGATGGCGAGGCTCATGCCACCAGGCTAGCGAGCACTCATTCGGTACCGGCGAGAGCCTTCGTCACGCGCTGCAACGACACCGACTCGGCCGTGCCGAGCCGCTGCGCGTGCAGGCTGACGCGGTACTCCTCGAGCAGCCATCGGGCGCGCACGAGCGATGCCGGTGCATCGGGATCGAGCGGGATCGTGCCGCCGGCGTCGGTGTAGAGGGCGGCGGCGCGCTCGAACTCGGCCATCCGCTGCCGGTCGCGACCGGGATTGTCGGCCAGGGCTGCGGTGCGCAGCAGGGCGCCCTGCAGGTAGCGCGGCAGGTGCGTCAGCCGGTCACGGCCGGTGCGCGAGATGAAGCCGGGGAAGATCAGCCCCGCCAGCTGCCCCTTCACGTCGCCCAGCGCCCCCAGCAGCGTCATCGAGCTCTGCGCCTTGATGGCGCGACCGACGTCGCGCTGCGCCGTCAGGATGCGGGCAACCAGCGACACCGTCCGAAAGAGGTCGTCGACGATGCGCGCCGAGAACTCGTCGCGAGCGGCGGCGAACTGCTCGGAGGTGCGGATGCCGCCGGGTGCCGCGTGGGCCAGGACGGCATCGGCGACGGCGATGCGGGCATCTTCGACGAGCGCGCGCACCGACGGATACGGGGAGGCCGCGAGCGACAGCTTCTCGGCCGCCGTCAGATGATCGAGCACGTACGCGCTCGGCGACGGCACCGCCAGCAGCAGCAGTCGGCGCACGCCGGCGTGCGTGAGGCGCGCGGCGCGTTCGGGCGTGGCCTCGATACGCAGGGCGACGGCATCCTTCTCGTCGACGAGCGCGGGATATCCGCGGACGATGCCGCCGGTCACGCGCGTGTCGACGACGTCGGCGAGCGTGCCGAAGTCCCACGTCGTCAGGCCCGTGCGCTCGGCCACCGACACCGCAGCCGCCGACGCCGCGGCCGAGGGCGTGGGCATCGCCCCGAGGTGGCGTGCGACCGACTCGCGGGCACGTCCGGCGAGGCGCGCCTGCAGCTCGCCGAGATCGCGCGAGGAGCCGATGGCCCGCCCGCGCTGGTCGACGGCGCGGAACGTCATCGTCAGATGCGGCGGCACGCGGGAGGAATCGAAGTCGGCGGCCGTCACGCGCTGGTTCGCGACGTGCTGGATGCGGGCGGCGAGGGCCTCGCGCAGCGACTGCGCGGGCAGCCCGTCGTGATGCTCCGGTCCGGTTCCGACCAGTTCCGCGCCCAGTTTCGCGGCCCAATCGGCGGCGGGCACGACGTGGCGGCGGATCGCCTTCGGCAGCGCCTTGATCAGCGCGGCGATCAGCTCGGCGCGCATCCCCGGGACCTGCCAGTCGAAGCCGTCGGGTCTCAGGCCCGCCAGCAGCGGCAGCGGCACGACGACGCTGACGCCGTCTTCGGGGGCGCCCGGCTCGAACCGGTAGGCGAGAGCAAGCTGCAGGTCGCCCTGCTGCCAGCGTCCGGGGAAGGAGTGTTCGTCAGACCGCGAGGCGTCGTCCCGGAGGTCGGCTTCGGTGAGATCGAGCAGGCGCGGCGTACGCGACGATGCGTCGCGCCACCACGTCTCGAACGAGCGGGCATCGAACACGTCGGGCGGGATGCGCGCGTCGTAGAACGCGAACACCGCCTCGTCGCCGACGAGGATGTCGCGGCGGCGTTCGCGCTCTTCGACCTTCTCCAGGCGCCGGCGCAGGTCGAGGTTGCGACGCTCGAACGCCGACAGCCGTTTGTCGGCGGGCGGGTGCCAGTCGCCTTCGACGAGCGCGTGACGCAGGAACAGCTCCCGCGCCGCCTCCCGATCGATGCGCGACAGCTGCACGCGGCGGCGCGGGATGATCTCCACCCCGAACAGCGTCACCTTCTCAGCGGCGACGGCGGCGCCGGCCTGCTTCGACCAGTGCGGATCGCTCAGAGTGCGGTGGGCGAGATCGCCCGCGAGCTGTTCCGCCCACGCCGGGTCGATCACGGCGACCGTCCGGGCGAACAGCCGTGAGGTCTCGACGAGCTCGGCCGCCATGACGGCGTCTGGGGAGGCCTTGCGCAGCGCCGATCCGGGGAAGATCGCGAACTTCGCCCCCCGCGCGCCGCGGTACTCGGCGAGCGGCTTGCGCCGGTCGTCGGGCTTCTGTTTCGCGAGCGAGCGGGTGTCGAGGATGCCGATGTGCGAGAGCAGCCCCGACAGGATCGCGCGGTGGATGCGGTCGGGGTCGGCGGTGCTGCCACCGGCCGGCGCAGCCCCCAGCAGCTGCCGCAATTGCCGGTGCACATCGAACCATTCCCGCACGCGCACATAGTTCAGGTGCTCGCTGCGGCACATGCGCCGAAAGGCACTGGAGCCAAGGTCGCGCTGCTGCTCCTGCAGGTGGTTCCACAGGTTCAGCAGCGTCAGGAAGTCGCTCGTCGGGTCGACGAACCGGGCGTGCAGCCGACTCGCGTTCTCTCTCGCGGCGCTGTCTTCGGCGGACGGGCGCTCGCGCACGTCCTGGATCGACAGCCCCGCGACGATGGCGAGCACGTCGCGCGAGACCCCCAACCGTTTCGCCTCGACCAGCATGCGCGCGAAGCGCGGATCGATCGGCAGACGGGCGATCTCGCGACCGAGTCTCGTGAGGCTCCGGTCGCCGGTTGTGGCACCCAGTTCGGTGAGCAGGTCGAAGGCCGCCTTCACTCCGCGGCTATCGGGCGGGGTGAGGAAGGGGAACCGCTCGATGTCGCCGAAGCCGAGGGCGAGCATCTGCAGGACGACAGCGGCGAGAGAGGTGCGGGTGATCTCCGGTTCGGTGTACTCGGGGCGCGCGACGAAGTCGCCCTCGCCGTACAGGCGGATCGCGATGCCGGGCGAGGTACGCCCCGCACGCCCCGAGCGCTGCTGCGCCGAGGCCTGAGAGACCGCCTCGATCGGCAGCCGCTGCACCTTCGAGCGCGCGCTGTAGCGCGAGACGCGCGCCGTGCCGGTGTCGATGACGTACCGGATGCCGGGCACGGTCAGGCTCGTCTCGGCCACGTTGGTGGCCAGGATGACCCTCCGCCGCACACCGGCGAGGCTCGACGGCTCGAAGACGCGGTGCTGCTCGGCTGCCGACAGTCGCCCGTATAGCGGCAGCACCTCGGTCGGCCGCGCATCCTTCGCATACATGCCGCGGACGGCATCCATCGCATCGCGGATCTCCGCCTCGCCGGGCAGGAAGACGAGCACGTCGCCGTCCGGCTCGCGGTCGAGCTCGCGCAGGGCCGCGAGCAGCGTGTCGACGTCGTCCTCGGCCACCTCGGTGCGCTCGCCGGGTGGGCGGTACCTGATCTCCACCGGGTAGGTGCGCCCGGAGACCTCGATGATCGGAACCTCGCGCTCACCGCCGCCGAAGTGCCGCGCGAAGCTCTGTGGGTCGATCGTGGCCGAGGTGACGATCACCTTCAGATCGGGGCGCTCGGGCAGGATGCGGGCGAGGTATCCGAGGAGGAAGTCGATGTTCAGCGACCGCTCGTGCGCCTCGTCGACGATGATCGTGTCGTAGCGACGCAAGAGCCGGTCACGGTGGATCTCGTTGAGCAGGATGCCGTCGGTGACGAGGGCCACTTTCGTCTCTGCGGAGACCTGGTCGGTGAAGCGCACCTTGTAGCCGACGAGGCCGCCCAGCGGCACTTGCAGCTCGTGCGCGATGCGTTCGGCGATCGTGCGGGCGGCGATGCGTCGCGGTTGGGTGTGCGCGATGGAGGCGCGCCCGAGCTCGAGGGCGATCTTCGGGAGCTGCGTGGTCTTGCCCGATCCGGTGGCTCCGGCGACGATGACGACCTGGTGTTGCGCTATCGCTCGCGCGATCTCCGCGCGCGCGGCGCTGACGGGCAGCTCCGGCGGGTAGGAGATCGCGGGTTCGACGGCAGGCATGGCCCTCCATCGTAAACGCGAAGCGGCAGGCTTAGGGATCCGCGAGTGGGGAGAACTGCGACACCTCGACGATGGCGTCGAAATACGACAGGAGGGTGTGCGGGATGTCGCCGAGCGGCGTGGAGAGCACCGCGAGCAGCAGGTGCTTCGAGTCGGGCTGCGGATACCAGTACTGTGCGACCAGCCGGCGCTGTGTGAACTCTTCGCCGTCCTCGACCTCGACGGTCTCGTCGATGCGGTGCACCCGCACGACCTCGCCCCCGGTGAACGGGCGTCGCACGGCCGTCGGGGCCAGCTCCGGGGCGATGGTCGGAAGGCTCTCCTCCAGCACCGCCAACACGCGGTCGGGGGAGGTCCCGATCGCGGGGCTCATGCGCATGCGCTTGTCGTGGTACAGCGTGAGGGTCGCCGACATCGGCTCGCCGGGGCCGAGCTCGGTCTGCAGCAGCAGCAATCGTGCGTCGGCTTGTCGGGCGGCGGCAGCGGCGGCGACGAGGTCATCGCGCATCCGGCGACGCGCCGTCGCGTGCTGATCGGCCGTGCCGAGGGTGCCGCGAGCGATCGCGGTCGCCGACGTGCGCGCGGCCTCGTCGGATTCCAGGTCGACCCGCCACCACGTCCCGATCAGACGGAAGACGAGTTCCGGGGAGCGACGGTCGGTGGCGTCGTGCCGGCTGGTCATAGCTTTTCGAGGTCGGTGCGTGCGATGGTCGCGCCCCCGTCCCAGAGGACGGTGACATCGTCGGGCAGCCCGTCGATGGCGGGGGCGAGATCAACGAGATTCTCGGAGTCATCGGCCTCGCGGGCGATGATACAGATGTATTCGATCTCGCTGGGTGTATTGTCTCCGGCGGCGACGAAGATCGCGGTGAGCGTTTCCGTGCTCACCGGCTCGTCGCCGGAGATCAGCACCACCAGGTCGAGTTCCTTTGAGAACCCGTCGTACGACACGCCGCCCTCGGCGCGTGCGACGCGGGGGTCTGCGGCGGCGACGGCGTCGTAGAGCGTCTGCATGTCGAGGTCGACTCCTTGCTCCGTGCTGTTTTGTCCGGGAACGACGCTACTGAGGAGACTGCATCCGGTCAGCGGGGCCGCCAGCAGTGCGGTGGCAAGCAGAGCGCCGGCCAGGCGGGCGTGACTCTTCGGGCGTGACGTCATCCCTCTGGGGTGCTGGTGGAGAGTGTGAGCTTGTCGAGGTCGGTGCGTGCGATGGTCGCGCCCCCGTCCCAGAGGACGGTCACATCGTCGGGCAGTCCGTCGATGGCGGGGGAAAGGTCGACGCGCACTTCTTCGTCCTCGGCATCCCAGGCGAGGACGGTGATGGTTTCTATATCGTTTGTGGTGTTATCGCGGGCGGCGATGAAGATCGCGGTGAGCGTTTCCGTGCTCACCGGCTCGTCGCCGGAGATCATCACTACGAGGTCGAGCGTCTGCGAGAACCCGGAGTAGTACACCTGTCCAACCGGATCTTTCACGCGTGGGTCGGCGGCGGCGACGGCGTCGTAGAGGGTCTGCATGTCGATGTCGTCTCCTTGCTCCGTGCTGTTTTGTCCGGGAACGACGCTACCGAGGAGACTGCATCCGGTCAGCGGTGTCACGAGCAGGGCGGTAGCAAGCACAACGCCAGCCAGGCGGGCGTGGCTCTTCGGGCGCGCCATCATTCCTCTTTCCACGAGTAGTACGTGTTCTCGTAACCGTAGGTGTCGTCGTCGCCGACGAAGTATTTGTCGAGGTCGGTCTGTGTGCTCTGAGGGACCTGTCCGATGTTGTCGATGAGGGTGCTGTTGTACGCGCTCGCATTGTGGATGCCACCGACCCCCTGAGCCGCGAGGGGCGATTCCTCCTGGATCGTGGTCCAGGTGGGGCCGTCGACAGCGTAGCCGTCTGTGCCCGCCGAGACGACGGTGTCGAGGCGTGGCACCGGGTCCGCATCGTGCTGCACTGAGACGACCGTGGTTGATGAGGGGATCGGCATGCTGTCGATCGGTGCGCCGGCGACGACGACCGCATCCCAGTTGTAGTCGGAGTTGTACGCGGCGAGGGTTCCCGCCATGATGCCGCCCTGGCTGAACCCGATCAGCATCACCGGATCGTCCGGGCCGACGCCGGCCTGGCGCATCGCCTCGAGCACCGCGCGCTCGTACTGCGAGCGCAGTTCGGGAGTCAGCATCAACGCCAGGTTGCTGTCGAGATCGTTGACCGCACCCTGATCGCCGTTGAACCGGGACAGCCACTCCTGTGTGCTCGGCAGCGCGATGCGCCAGCGCACGACACCATCGGCATCGACGACCTGCGTCACCTTGATGACGGTTTCGTCGGCGCTGTCTTTCGAGTAGTGCCCGAGAGAGTCGACATATCCTGCGTCTTTGATCGCGTGGGCAAGATCCAGCGGCTCCCCGTGCGAACGCTTCGCCTCGACCACGGTCCGCTCGTACTCGCCCACGGTCGGAGTCGGTGTGACCACGTCCGACAGGATGCTGACGAGCAGCAACCCGGCGAGGATGCGGACGACGAGCGCCGCGATGAGCGGCCCGATCACCGGGATCATCGACAGCAGCGCGTAGATGAG
>JASGEE010000106.1:0-6248 GCA_047606715.1 Microbacterium sp. | reverse complement strand
GGTGGGGGTGGGGCGCGGTGCGGCGGTGGGGGCGCGGTGCGGGGGGCGGCGGGGCGGGCGGGGTTAGGCTGGCGGCGTGCGGCTGCGCCTGGATCTCGCCTACGACGGCACCGACTTCCGCGGGTGGGCGCGCCAGCCCGGACTGCGCACCGTGCAGGGCACGCTCGAGGCGGCGATCGGCCGCATCCTCGGTGGGGACCCGCAGCTCGTCGTCGCGGGGCGGACGGATGCCGGCGTCCACGCCACGGGCCAGGTCGCGCACCTCGACCTCACCGAGGCGCAGCAGACGCGACTGCGCGCCGGCCGCGCCGGCACCCCCGAAGCACTCGCGGCGCGGATCACCGGCGTGCTCGGGCCGCATCCGGATGCCGCGGTGCATCTCACGGCCCTCGCCGCGCCGGGCTTCGACGCACGGTTCTCGGCGGTGTGGCGCCGCTACGAATACCGGGTCGCCGACCGCGTCGCCGGCTACGACCCGCTCGAACGCCACCGCACGACGAGCGTGAACGCCCGGCTCGATGAGACGGCGATGGATGCCGCCGCCCGTTCGCTGATCGGCCTGCACGACTTCGCCGCCTACTGCAAGTGGCGCGAGGGCGCCACGACGATCCGCACGCTGCTGGAGTTCGGGTGGCGCCGCGACGAGCGCGGCATCCTGATCGCGAACGTGAAGGCCGACGCGTTCTGCCACAGCATGGTGCGCGCGCTCGTCGGGGCGTGCGTCGCGGTGGGCGAGGGGCGGATCGGCGTGACCGACGTGGCCGCGATCCGCGACGAGGGGGTGCGCACGAGCGGCGTGAAGGTGCTCGCGGCGCGCGGGCTGACACTCACCGAGGTGGGCTATCCGGCCGACGCCCTGCTCGCCTCCCGCGCCGAGCAGACCCGGGCGCGGCGCCGGCTCGACGAAGACTGACCGGCGCAATAGCCCGGTCATAGCAGGCGGGCCTAGGCTGGGCTGCACGATGAAGGTCATCTCCTACAACCTCAACAAGCACAAGGCGGCGGGTGAGCTCGATGCCCTCGTCGAGCAGACGGGAGCCGACATCCTGTGCCTGCAAGAGGCGGTCGCCGATGAGTTGCCGGACGAGATCTCCGGGCTGCATCTGGCCGATTCGACGGCCCGCAACCGACTGGGGCTGGCCCTGTACTACCGGCGCAACACATTCACGGCGCTGCAGGTGCGCACCCTCGCGCTGAAGAAGTCGCTGCACGACCGCGTGCTCAAGCCCGCGGAAGAACGGATGCTGGCGGTGCGCCTGCGCGACATCGATCACGGCCGCGAGCTCATCGTCGCGAGCTTTCACGCGGCGCCGCTGACGGCGCTCAACGCGCTGCGGCGCAAGCAGATCGCGGCGGCGCTGCGGGAGCTGTCGAGCCTCGGCGACGGACTGCCGATTCTGATGGTCGGCGACTACAACTATCCGGTGTTCAAGGAGAACCTGGGCCAACAGGTGCGTGCGGCCGGGTACGAGCTGACCCTCAGCGATGCCCGCACCTACACCCGCTACCGGGTCTTCCGCGGGCACTACGATTTCGCGACGAGCGTGGGGTTCGAGATCGACGACATCACGACCTTGCCGCAGGGGTTGAGCGATCACCTGCCGATCCTCGTGACCGCGCGCACCTGAGCGCCGCAGCGGGTCGGGACCCGTGCTCCGGCTGGCGCGCCGGGAGCGGACGGTGATCGTCGCCGCGACGGCAAGTAGGTTGGTTCTCATGCAGAGCGGGGCGTCCAGATCACGACGGCGCGTCCCCCGCCCCACGCGCACCTTCGTCTCGCTCACGGGCCCGGCGGGCAACATCGGTGACGCGCTCATCCGCCGACGCACGCTGGAGTGGGCTCGGGGCACGTCCGAGCAGCTCGTCGCCTATGTCGGCGATGCCCCGGACGAGTGGATGCGGCAGCTCGGCGTTGCGAGCGGCACGCGAGTGCTGCGATCCAAGCGCAGTGTCGCGCGGTGGCTGTGGTCGATCGCCACCGCTCCGCGGCATCCGGTGCTCGTCTTCGAAGCGGGCGAGGTGCCGCTCGATCGGGGCAACGGGCTGCGCGAGCTGGTCTTCCTGGCCGAGACGATCGTCGTGCGACTCAAACGAGGGATCGTCGTGCGGCCGCCGCGCGGCATCCGGGCGCCCAGCGAGCCGGCCCGGTGGCTGCACGCACGCGCCGCGCGCCTGTCCCAGTTCGCCCTCTGGCGCGATGCCGACTCCGCAGAGCTCGCGGGCGTCGGCGTTCTCGCGCCCGACATCGGCTTCGCCGCCGGGGTGCGGCCGGGTCTTCCCGACGGCGAGCGCGACGAGCTGATCGTCAGCCTGCGCGGGGCACGTCCCTTTCCGGATGCCGCCTGGTCGACCGCCGTGCGCAGCTTCGCGGCGGCGAACGACGTGCGCATCCGCACCGTCGTTCAGGTGCGCGAGGACGAGAACCGGGCGGGAGAGCTCGCGCAAGCGCTCGGCGGCACCGTGGAGCCGTGGGGCGATCGCAGCGCCCTGGAGCAGGAGGCGTTGCTGCGCGAACGATACGACCGCGCCCGCCTCGTCATCAGCGACCGCATGCACGTGCTCGTGCTCGCCGCCCTCAGCGGTGCGGTTCCGGTCGAGCTCGTCCCGCATCCCACGGCGAAGATCGCCGAGGCCTTCCGCACGATCGGACTGGCCGGCATCTCGCACGATGCCTCCGCGACGGATGCCGAGGGGATGGCGCGATTCCTCGCCGCCCAGCTCGCCCGCACCGCCGAGGTGCGCGATCGCGTCTCGGCCGCCGCGGCGCGACTGGTCGATCTCGAAGCCGAGGTCCGTGCGGCCGTCCGGGCGGGGCGCGCCTGATGGGCGAACGCATCCTGTTCGTCTCGCACACTCATGCGTTCGGGTCGTTCCGGGTGGGCAGCCACCACTACGCGCGCGTGCTCGCTCGCCGTGGGGCCGACGTCGTGCATCTGTCGACGCCGATCTCCCTGGCTCACCGCCTGACGGGGCGGGTCGGTCGTGCCGCCGACGCCGCCGCGCCGCGCGCACCGGTCCGGGACGACGACGGGGTGCGCCATCTCGTGCCGCGCACGACCCTGCCCTGTCCGTACGGCAGGTTTCGCGCGGCCCGCGAGCTGAGCCACCACGGGATCGACCCCGCGTTCGACCTCGTGCTGATCGACCAGCCGCTGCTCTGGGACGCCTCGCTGCGCCCCCTCGCGCGGCGCCTCGTCTATCGACCCACCGACCTGTACCCGACGGGGGTGAAGGCGCGGCTGCAGCGGGAGATCGTCGCCGCCTGTGACGGGGTGGTGGCCACGTCCTCCGAGGTGCTCCGTGCGCTCGGACCGGTCGGCATCCCCGCTCTGGTGCTGCCCAACGGCGTCGATGCCGCGCGCTTCGCCGGTTCGGATGCCGGCCCGCTGCGCCCTGCCGTGTGCATCTACGTCGGCGCGTTCGACGCTCGCTTCGACGGTGCGCAGATCGCCGCATGGGCGCGGACGCACCCCGAGGCGCGGTTCGTCCTCGCTGGGGAGGGGACGCTGTCGGGCTCCTTTCCCGCGAACGTCGACCTGCTCGGGGCCGTGCCGTACGAGGCGCTGCCCACGCTGCTGCGCGGTGCGCGCGTCGGTCTGCTGCCGTTGTCGGACGATCCCGTCAACGCGGGGCGCAGCCCGATGAAGCTCTACGAGTACCTCGCGGCCGGTCTGGCGGTCGTCGCTCGGGAGACGCCGGTGATTCGTGCCGACCACGATGCCGGGCTGTTCAGCTACATCGGCGCCGACGATGCCGATGCGGCACTGGGCCGGGCGCTGGCGCACCGGTCGCCCAACAGCGAGGGCGCACAGCGTGCGGCCGGGCAGTCCTGGGAGACCAAGACCGACGCCCTGGTGGCGTTCGTCGAGGCTCTCACCGGTCGGTGAGGGCCTGCTCGAGCACATCCGAGACGATGCCTGCGGTGCGGTTCCAGTCGGCCGTTGCGGGGGGGTCGACCCGGCGCGGTGAGGACGCGGCAGCGGCCAGCGCCGATGCCCATTCCTCGGCATCCCGCGGCGATTCGAGGGCTTCCCCGCGGTCGCCGACCACTTCCGCGACGGCCGCGCATCCCCGCCAGAACAGCACCGGCACACCGCACGAGATCGACTCGAGGGCGGGCAGGCCGAATCCCTCGTCGATCGACGGCATGACGCTCGCGCACGCACCGCGGTAGAGCGCCGCGAGGCGCTCGTCGCCGAGGTCGGACAGCCACTCCACGCGATCCGCGATCCCGAGCGACGCCGCCCGTCCGCGGCCGGCGGCTGCCTCGCGCTGCGGCAGCACGGCGCGCAGGCGCAGACCGGGGGTCTGGGCGAGAGCGCGCAGCACGACGTCGAGGTTCTTGTGCGGACGCAGGTTGCCGACGAAGGCGACGTAAGCGTCGGGGTGGAGGTCTTTCGCCCCGTCGCGCCGGAATGCGGCGGAGCATCCGTTGCCGGCGTTGACCACGCGCACGGCGTCGTCGCGCACCCAGGTGCGGATGTCGGATGCCGAGGTCTCCGACACGGTGACGACGACGCCTGCGGCGCGCACGACGTGCCGCACCGGGCCGGCGTAGTAGGCCGCGAACTTCGCTCGACCCGGCCATGCCGATCGCAGGTGGATCAGGTCATGGATCGTCAATACCTGCCGGGGGGATCTGACGAGCGCGCCGTACCCCGGCGAATACACGAGGGCGGACCGCTCCACGTCGGGCAGTCGGCGAAAGGCGTCCAGCGGGCGGTGCGGACTGCCATCGAGCTTCAGCGAGCTCCACGCCGGGCGCAGTCGGGGCAGCACCTCGCGCGCGTACCGGCCGATCCCGTGCGCTCCGCGATAACGGTCGTCGACGTAGAGTGTCGTCACCGCGGCGCCCCTGCCGGAAGGGCGAGGCGGTCATCGCCGAGAACGGTGCTCATCCACGTGCGGATGCGTCGCTCGAACACGGGCAGATCGAACGCGAAGGCACGCGCGACGCATGCCTCCGCCGTCGCGCCGGCGGCTCTGGTCACCGCGCGCTGAAGCTCGCTGGTGGTCCACTGCTCGACGAGGGCGCCGGTCACGCCGTCGATGACCGTCTCAGCGGTGCCGCCCTCGGCGCTGGCGATGACGGGGGTGCCCGTGGCCATTGCCTCCACCGGCATGATGCCGAAGTCCTCCATCGCCGGGAACACGAGGGCCAGCGATCTCCGGTACAGCGCTTTCAACAGCGCCGGAGACGGATCGCCCACGAACACGACGCGACCGCCGCGCTGCGCGGCGGTCGCGCGCAGGCGCGCCTCATCCGGCCCGCCGCCGGCAAGCACGACGGGGAGCCCGGCGGCTACACCGGTGTCGATCACCCGGTCGAGACGCTTGTACGGCACGAATCTCGACACCCCGAGCAGAAACGGTGTCGGCAATCCGGCCAGCACCGCCTCTTCGGCGGGCGTGAGCGTCTCGGTGCCCGCAGCGAACGCCGACACGTCGACCGGCGGGTGGATGACGGCCGCTTCGCGATCCCACGCGTCGGCGATGCGCTGTGCGACGAACGCGCTGTTGGCCGCGATCGCGACCGCTTCCTGAGCCCGCCGGCGATCGATCGGTCGCAGCAGCGATGACACGCCGCGTGCCGGCAGACTGCCGCCGCGTCCGTCCAGCTCGGGCGCCCAGATGTAGCGCGCGGGAGTGTGCGCGTACACGAGCTTGGGCGCCTGGCGTGCGGGGCCGGCGAAGCGTGCGTGGTGGGCGAACAGATGACTGCTGCAAAGCACCCAGTCGGCCCTCTGCCGTCGCTGGTGACGCCAGACGGCCGGCATGAACGCGAGCGCGGCGGCCTTGCTGCGGCGCAGCGGAGTGCGGGCGAGGACCGTCTCGTTCACGCCGGTGAAGCGACCGTCGCTGTCGTTCCAGAGGCAGAAACGTCCCGCGCTCGGAAACATGCCCGACAGCGCTTCGAAGACGTTCTCCGAGCCACCGTACCGGGAGAGCCATTCGTGGACGATGATGCCGGACATCGCTCTCATCCTTCCACATCGCCGATCGTGACGTCTCGGCTGTCATGCGGGCCGGCAGCGGGGTCAGTGCGCGCCAGCGCCGGGGAACACGACAGCCCGGACGGTGCGGAACAGGATGACGATGTCCTGCATGAACGACCAGTTCTCGACGTAGTACAGGTCGAGGCGCAACGCATCCTCCCACGCCAGAGCAGGTCAGCGGCCGATCCGCTCTGGCGTGGGAGGATGCGTTGCGCCTCGACCTGTACTACGTCGAGAACTGGTCGTTCATGC
>JASGEE010000105.1:0-39237 GCA_047606715.1 Microbacterium sp. | reverse complement strand
GCGCCTGGGCAGCATCGTGATCGAGGCGAAGAAGCTGCAGAAGGGCTTCGGCGACCGCTCGCTCATCGACGGCCTGAGCTTCAGCCTGCCGCCGAACGGCATCGTCGGTGTCATCGGCCCCAACGGCGTCGGCAAGACGACCCTGTTCAAGACGATCGTGGGACTGGAAAGCCTCGACGGCGGCGACCTGAAGGTCGGTGAGACGGTCAAGATCAGCTATGTCGACCAGAGCCGCGCCAACATCGATCCGAACAAGACGCTGTGGGAGGTCGTCTCGGACGGCCTCGACATCATCACGGTGGGCAAGACCGAGATCCCCTCGCGCGCCTACGTCTCCAAGTTCGGGTTCAAAGGCCCCGACCAGCAGAAGAAGGCCGGCGTCCTCTCCGGCGGTGAGCGCAACCGTCTCAACCTCGCTCTCACCCTCAAGGAGGGTGGCAATCTGCTGCTTCTGGACGAGCCGACGAACGATCTCGACGTCGAGACGCTCCAGTCGCTGGAGAACGCGCTGCTGGAGTTCCCGGGGTGCGCCGTGGTCATCACCCACGACCGGTGGTTCCTCGACCGCATCGCGACGCACATCCTCGCCTACGAGGGCACCGCGGAGGAGCCCGACCGGTGGCACTGGTTCGAGGGCAACTTCGAGGCGTACGAGCAGAACAAGCTCGAGCGCCTGGGTCCGGATGCCGCGAATCCTGCCAAGTCGACCTACCGCAAGCTCACGCGTGACTGAGGCCTCGGCCGACGCCGTCCGCATCCACGTCCCCATCCACCTGCGCTGGGGAGATCTCGACGCGTTCAACCACGTCAACAACGCGACGATGCTCAAGCTGCTCGAAGAGGCCCGCGTGCGCGTGTTCTGGTCTCCCACCGACGGGGAGCAGGCGCCCGACACGGCAGTGATCGATGCCGGACTGGATGCGGGAGAGCTCACCCTCATCGCCCGTCAGGAGATCGAGTACCTCGCTCCGGTGGCGTACCGGCGCGAGCCGTTGGACGTGCAGCTGTGGTTCGGCCGGCTCGGGGGCTCCAGCGTCGAGGTCTGCTACGAGGTGTACAGCCCGGCAGGCGACGAGCCGCAGGTGCTGTACGCGCGGGCCTCGTCGGCTGTCGTCCTGGTGGACGCGGCGACCTTTCGCCCGGTGCGACTGTCACCACGGATGCGTGCGGCGTGGACGCCGTACCTCGGGGCGCCGGTCGCGTTCAGGCGCTGCTGACGGGGCCCGGCACCCGCACCACGACCTCTTGGCCGACCGAGGCCACCAGATCTCCGGCGCGCGTGTAGATCCGCCCCGACGACAGCCCGCGACCGCCTCTCGCGCTGGGCGAGGTCTGTGCGTACAGCAGCCACTCGTCGACGCGCGCCGGCCGGTGCCACCACATCGCGTGGTCGAGACTGGCCAGCTTCAGCCCCGGCCGCGACCACGACACGCCGTGCGCGCGCAGCACCGGCTCCTGGATCGTCATGTCGCTCATGTAGGCGAGCACGGCGCGGTGCAGTGCGGCGTCGTCGCCGATCGGGCGGCGTACCCGCATCCAGACGTTCTGCGCCGGTGCGGCAGGCTCGGGCACCTCGTCGTAGATCGCGCCGTCGGCGTGCACGAGCTGCACGGGAGCCGAGTCCAGCTCGCGACCGGACAGCGGGTGCGCAGGAGTGCGCGCGGTGCGCTCCAGTGCCTCTTCGGGAGAGACGATGCCCTCGGGCATCGGCAGCTGATGCTCCAGGCCCGGGTCTTCGTGCTCGAACGAGGCGATCATCGAGAAGATCGGTACGCCCCGCTGGTAGGCCTGCGTGCGGCGCGCCGAGAACGAGCGTCCGTCGTGAATGCGGTCGACGGCGAAGGTGATGCCCTCCGCGGCGTTGCCGGGGCGCAGGAAGTATCCGTGCATCGAGTGCGGCACGCGATCGGCGGCGGTCGTGCGATCGGCGGCGACGATCGCCTGGGCGAGCACTTGGCCGCCGAACACGCGTCCGGTCGGCATGGGATGCGATCGCCCCGTGAAGATGTCTTCCCGCGTGCGCGCGTCGCTCGAAGACAGGTCGAGCACATCGAGCATCTCGGCAACCGGATCACCGTGCTCCTCCACCGTGTCGCCCACGCGCTCTCCCGTCCGTGCCCCGCCTTGATAGTTTAGGTCGGATGCCGCCCCGCCTTCTCTTCCCGGATGCCGCCACTGCCGCAGACGTGCTGGTCTTCGCCGGCCGCGCCGCCGCCCTCGGCGACGGCGCCGTGCGCCTGCGTGCGGCGGGCGGAACCCTCGCGGTGTCTGCGGCGCCCCTGGCCCCGCAGACGCTGCTGGATGCCACCCCGACCGTGCTGGGGATGCGCTTCGCGCCGATCGACCCGGAACTGCAGTGCGATCTGACGGTGGATGCCGCCGCCCTTGCCGCGTCATCCGACGATCCTGCGGCACTCGCGCTGCCGGACAGCGCGGTCGCGGCGCCGTGGGCAGGCATCTCGCCGCCACGGTCGGGGTGGACGGCGGTGTCGACGGTGTCGGCGGCGCTGCTGGCGGCGCGAGCGCAGTGGGGCATCGCGGCGGTCGCCGAGTCGGTGCCGCCGTCGCCGGGGGAGGACGTGGTGCGTCTCATCCGCGCCGACGTGTGGGGCCGGGCCGACGACGAGCTCGGCGGGGTGTCCCTCGGGGTCGCCTTCGCGGCGTTCGCGCTCGGGTTCATCGGCGGCGAGGAGGATGCCGCCGTCCGCCGCAGCGGACCGTGGACCCGGGTGACGCTCGCGCGCGGTCACGTCCTCAGCCGTGCGCGCACGCACTCCGGTCTCACAGCGGTGCGCACCACGGGCTCCGCCCGCTGACCACACGCCCCGGAACCGCGTCAGAGCGCGGCGGCCGCGCGGCCGGCGGTACGGCCGGAGAACAGGCACCCGCCGAGGAACGTGCCCTCCAACGCCCGGTAGCCGTGAATGCCGCCGCCGCCGAATCCCGAGGCCTCGCCGGCCGCGTAGAGGCCCGGCACGGGCGCTCCGTCGACACCGAGGGCGCGGCCCGACAGATCGGTCTCGATGCCGCCGAGCGACTTGCGGGTCAGCACGTGCAGCTTCACGGCGATGAGGGGGCCGGCATCCGGGTCGAGAATGCGATGCGGCGGTGCCGTGCGCACGAGCCGGTCGCCGCGGTACGCGCGCGCAGAGCGCAGCAGAGCGATCTGAGCGTCTTTCGTGAAGTCGTTGTCGAGTTCGCGGTCGCGCGATTCCACCTCGATGCGCACTCGATCGGCATCCAGTGCCTCACCGCCGGGCAGGGTTCGCATGCCGGCGATGAGATCGTCGAGGTTCGAGCGCACGACGAAGTCCGCGCCGTGGTCGAGGAATGCTTGCACGGGACCTGCCGCGCCCCTACCGAGCCGGGATGTGATCAGCAGCGGCACGTCCTTGCCGGTGAGGTCCGGGTTCTGCTCGCTGCCGGAGAGCGTGAACTCCTTTTCGACGATCTTCTGAGAGAGCACGAACCAGGAGTGGTCGTATCCGGTCTGGCGCAGATGGGCGAGCGTGCCGAGCGTGTCGAATCCGGGGAACAGCGGCACCGGCAGTCGCGAGCCGGTCGCATCCAGCCAGACCGACGAAGGCCCGGGCAGGATGCGGATGCCGTGCTGCGGCCAGATCGGGTTCCAGTTCTGGATGCCCTCGACGTAGTGCCACATGCGATCGCCGTTGATCAGGCGCGCACCGGCCGCGTGGGAGACGGGCTGCATCGACCCGTCGACGTACGCGGGAACGCCCGTGATCATGTGGGCAGGCGGGGTGCCCAGGCGGGCGGGCCATTGCTCCCGGACGCGCTGGTGGTTGCCGCCGATGCCGCCGGAGGCGACGATCGTGGCGGATGCCGCGATCTCGAACGAGCCGACCACCTCGCGCGAGGTGGCGACGCCGCGGGCCGCGCCGGAGGGGGCGAGCACGTCGCCGCTGGCACCCGTGACGACGCCGCCCGTGACCGTGAGCGCGGTCACCTTGTGGCGGGGGAGCACGGTGATGCGTCCCGACACCTCACCCTCCTCGAGCGCCGCCTGGAAGGGTGCGACGATGCCGGGGCCGGTGCCCCACGCGATGTGGAAACGCGGGACCGAATTGCCCGGCCCGGTGGCGGTGTACCCGCCACGCTCGGCCCAGCCGACGACGGGGAAGAAGCCGACGCCCTTCTCGCGTAGCCACGCGCGCTTCTCGCCGTGCGCGAACTGCAGGTAGGCCTCGGCCCAGCGGCGAGGCCAGAGGTCTTCGTCGCGGTCGAAGCCGGCGGTGGCGAACCAGTCCTGACGGGCGAGGTCGATGCTGTCCTTGATGCCCATGCGGCGCTGCTCGGGAGAGTCGACGAACAGCAGGCCGCCGAACGACCAGAACGCCTGCCCGCCGAGGTTGGTGCGCGGTTCCTGGTCGATGACGATGACGCGTTTGCCGGCGCCGGCGGCTTCGGTCGCGGCGACGAGCCCGGCCAGCCCCCACCCGATCACGAGCACATCGGCGCGCTGTGTGGTGGTGGGCATGACGACTCCTTCGCCGCGGCGGGTCTGTGGCGATTGTAGGAGATCGTGCCGACAGGACATGCTCGCCCCGCGGAAGCATCCGCACGATGCCGGAGGCGAGACGGGGCGAGAATTTCCGGCGATGCGAGACGAAGTAGTCCGAGCCACTACCGCTCATCTCCGAGCTGCGTCAGGGAGTTGCGCGCCGCGTGCTGATTGGGGATGTCCTTGGCAGTTGTGGTGGCCGACACTACCCCGACCACACCACCCCTCGCGTCACCTTCACCCCCGAACCCCAACCACCACGCTTCTGACGCCGCGGTGAGTACGTCGTGACGGCAGTTCGGAGTTCCCGCGCGACAGCGCGCGACCGGCGGGGTGGGGGAGCCGACATGCCCGCTACGCGGGCTACGGGGTCCCGGGTTGAGGGTGGGCGCCCGGCAGCGGAGCGCGCCCGACCTTCGCCTCCTGCGGACTGTGCGCGTCCGGGTCGGGATGCACCATGAGAGGGGCGGAACCCGCCGGCCGGGCGGGTCCGATCCCGGACGGCTCGAACGTGTTCACCATCGCGTGCGCGGCGCGCTGCAGATAGTCCCACATCGTGGCGTCGTGCAGCGGCGCCAACTGGAGCTCGTCGAGGGCCGTGCGCATGTGCGCGAGCCAGCGATCGCGCGCATCGGGATTGATGTGGAACGGCATGTGTCGCATTCGCAGCCGCGGGTGTCCGCGCTGCTGGCTGTACGTCGCCGGGCCGCCCCAGTACTGCTCCAGGAACATCCGCAGCCGGTCCGCGGCGGGGCCGAGGTCTGCCTCGGGATACATGGGGCGCAGCACGTCGTCGACCGCCACGCCGCGGTAGAAAGCGGCGACGAGTCGTTCGAAGGTCGCGTGGCCACCGACCTCGTCGTAGAAGCTCAGCGTGTCCGCATCCGTCATGTCGTCGCTGCCTCGTCGTCAGAGGATGCCGCCGGGTCCTTCTTCGCCTTCCACATCCCCTTGCCCTCTTGGCCGGCCGGGGGCGTCTTGATCGGCTTCGTGTGTGGCGGGTTGGCACCGCGCACCCGCTGGGCCCCCTCCAGGCCCGCGAGCATGACGGTGCTCATCTGAGGCAGCCGGATGCCGAGCTCATCCATGGTGCGCTTCAGGCGCATCCGCAGCTCGCGGGCGACGTCGTCCTTGGCGCCCACGCGGGTTTTGATCACGAGGCGGATGACCAGAGCGTCGCCGGTGATCGATTCCAGCCCCCAGATCTCCGGCTGCTCGAGGATGCGCGTGCGCCACTTCGGGTCTTTCGCGAGCGACTTCGCGGTGGTGAGCATGGCCTTCTCGACGCTGTCGACGTCGACGTCGACCGGCACGGCGAGATCGATGATGACGCGCGACCACCCTTGCGACATGTTGCCGATGCGAAGGATCTCGCCGTTGCGCACGTACCACAGCGTGCCGTTGACATCGCGGACGTGCGTGATGCGGATGCTGACGTATTCGACGACCCCGGTGGCGAGCTCCAGATCCACCACGTCGCCGATGCCGATCTGGTCTTCGGCGACGATGAAGATGCCGTTGAGCACGTCTTTGACGATGTTCTGCGCCCCGAAGCCGAGGCCCGCACCGATCGCCGCCGACAACAGGGCGAACGACCCCAGCACGGAGGAGTCGATGATGTTGACGATCATCAGGATCGCGATGATGGCGATCGTGATGTTCACGATGTTCTGCAGGATCGAGCCGAGGGTGCGGGTGCGTTGGACGAGCCGCATCGCCGCGAGCGGCGAGCGCTCCAACGCCTGCGTGTCGTCGACGTTGGCCTTGTTCTTGGCGCCGGCGACGATGCGGGCCACGATGCGCCGGATGGCGAACTTCAGCAGTCGCGTCAGCACATAAGCGCTGACGATGATCGCCGCGATCGCGATGGCCTTGCCGCCGATCACCTGCAGGATTCCCAGCCACCATGCCCACGACCATTGCGTGGCTGCGGCCTCGTCCGTCGCAGCTGCCTGGACGACAGCGGCGAGGACGGGAGCGAGCAGGGCGTTCATCGCTTCGATCCTAATCGCGGTCATCTGGGCCGGAGCGGTGTGCGCGGATCGCGGCCGCAGACCGCTGGGGACGCAGCGGTTCGTCGGGGCCGACGTAGCCGTGGCGATGCGCAAGGATCGCCACCTGCACGCGATCGCGTGCGCCGAGCTTGGCCAGCACTCGCCCGACATGCGTCTTCACGGTGGATTCCCCGAGAAAGAGCTCAGTCGCGATCTCGGCGTTCGACAGGCCCCGGCCGATCGCGATGAAGACGTCGCGCTCTCGGTCGGTGAGCACGGCGCCGGGATCGGATGCCGGGGCGGCGGTGGCGCGAGGTTCTGCTGCGGTGTCGGTGGCGACGAGCGTGTCGATGAGCCGCCGCGTCACGCTCGGGGCGAGTGTCGCATCGCCGCGGTGCACGGCACGGATCGCGCCGACGAGCTCGTGACGCTGCGCGTCTTTCAGGAGGAACCCGCTCGCGCCGGCACGCAGCGCACCGAGCGCATACTCGTCCAGGTCGAACGTCGTGAGCACGAGCACGCGCGTCGCGGGGTGGTCGGCGACGATGCGGGCGGTGGCCGCGACGCCGTCCAGGTGCGGCATCCGCACGTCCATCAGCACGACATCGGGGCGCAAGCGCACCGTCGCCGCGACCGCCTGTTCGCCGTCGCCGGCCTCACCGACCACCTCGAAGCCGGGCTCGGCTTCGAGCACGAGCCGGAACCCGACCCGGATGAGCTCCTGGTCATCGGCAAGCAGGATGCGGATGCGCTCGTCGGTCATCACGTGTCTCCGTTCGTGGCGTCATTCGCCGGGGTGGACGGCGGCACGGGCAGCCGCGCGCGCAGGCGCCATCCGTCGGTGCCGGCCGGCCCGGCATCGATCGCGCCGCCCACGTGATCGACGCGTTCGCGCAGACCGCGCAGACCGTATCCTCCCGGTCCGCCGGCCGAACCGGCGGCGTCGTTGCGCACCTCCACCGTCACGGCGGCGGCGTCGGTGCTGACCTCGACATCGATCGCCGTCGCGCGCGGCGCGTGCCGCATCGCGTTGGTGAGCCCCTCCTGCACGATGCGGCCGACGGCCAGGCGCACCGCCCGCGGCAGCTCCCGGTGCTGCCCATCGGATGTCGTGACCCGCAGCGCCACGGGAAAGCCCGCGCGCCGCGCGGAGTCGACGGCGGCCTGGACGGGGTCGACGTCGAGGGGAAGCAGAGGTGCAGCGGAGTCGTCGCGCAGCACCCCGAGCATGGCGCGCATCTCGGTCAGGGCGCCGCGGGCCGTCCGCGCCGTCTGGGCCATCGCGGCGCGGGCACGGTCGGCATCCGCCGTTGCCGTCGCGCCCTCCGACAGGGCGACGATGACGGTGAGCGAGTGTGACACGATGTCGTGCATCTCGCGGGCGATACGCGCACGCTCGGCGCCCGCGGCCAGCTGTGCCTGCTGGTCCCGTTCGACCGCGAGCTGGCGGGAGCGGTCGATGAGCGCCGCCACGTACCTCTTGCGATTGCCGACGTTCACCCCGACGAGTGCCCCGATGACGAGGAACAGGACCACTCCGGCCCCGTTGTTCGCGGCCTCGCTGGGAGAGCCGGCCAGCGCCCAGCCGGCGGAGACGAGCCAGACCCCGGTCGCGGACGCGCCCAGCGCCCACCAGGTCGCGCGGGAGCTGCGGTACACCGCGACGGAGTAGAGGGCGATGACCGGTGCCGGAGCGACGACGCCGCTGGCGACGGCGGGCGCCACGAGCGCCGGCAGGAGCGTCACGACGAGCACCGCGACCGGCCAGCGGCGGCGCCACAGCAGGGCGAGGCAGGAGGCGATGCTGACGACGGCGCCGACGGCCAGCCCATCTGGCGTCGGAGGATACACGGCATCCAGGATCGTCGTCAGGACTGCCAGCAGCACGCAGCCCGCCGTCAGGAGGATGTCCGTGGCGACCGGATGCCGGGCCCAGAACCGACGGATGACGCCCGGCGGACGCGGCAGCCGCAGCTCGTCCTCCGTCTCCGGAGGCGAGCTGCGGCGGCGGGTCACGCGTCGACTCTACGCGTCGCGTGAGCGCAGGAGCGCCCAGGCCCCGAGTTGTCCGGCGACGACCCACGCCAGGAGCGTCGCGACGCAGCGAAGCGCGTCGTCGGTCCCGCCCGGAATGGTCAGCACCTGGGCCGCGGACATCGGGAGGTAGCGACCGAGGTCGGCGACCCACTGCCAGGAGGCTCCGAACATCGCGAAGATGCTCGTGACGATCGGTGCGACGAACAGCACGCCGACGGTCGCGGCGATCGCGCCGGCGCCGCTGCGGATGATGAAGCCGAAGCCGACCCCGATGAGGGCGAACACCGCCATCGACAGGACACCGTACGCGAGCGGGATCGTCGACACCGCCGGATCGGCCCAATCGATCGGCGCACTCACGAGTGGGGCAGTGGCCAGGATGGCGACGGCGAAGGTCGCGGTCGTCGCGATCGCGAGGGTCGCCGCGACCGTCAGGGTCTTCGCGGCCAGCACGGCACCGCGGCGGGGGACGGCGGTGAGTGTCGAGCGGATCATGCCCGTCGAGTACTCGCCCGTGACGGCGATCGCGCCGAGGATCCCGGCGACGAGCATCGTGAACTGCATCGGCGTGACGATCGCCATGACCGCGGGAAAGTCCGCGCTGAAGTCGGACGAGGCGGCAGCCATCAGCAGCGAGATGCCCACCGACAGCGTGGCGGCGATCGCGAGCGACCACCAGGTCGACCGCAGCGAGAGGAGCTTGATCGCCTCGCTGCGCACGATGCGGGGGAAGGACAGGCGGGTGGCCGGGACGGTGCCGACGGACCCGGCAGTGATGGGTGCGGGCGCGGTGATGGTCATGACAGCTCCTCGGAGTGCGGGTGGGGCTCGGCGTGGTGCGGGCCGGAGCGGTACTCGACCGCGTCGCCGGTGAGGGCGAGGTACGCGTCTTCGAGCGATCCGGTGGTGGGGGTCAGCTCATGCAGGGGGATGCCGGCATCCGCTGCCGCGTCGCCGATGGCGGCCGCGGTCGTGCCCTCGACCTGCAGCACCCCGGTCTCGTGCGTCGTGACGGTGACGCCGGGGCGTGCGAGGAGCTCGGCGAGCTCGCCGGGGCGCGGGGTGTGCACGCGCACGGTCGTCGCCGTCCACGCCGCCACGAGCTCGTCCAGCGGCGCATCGGCGAGCACGTGGCCACGGCCGAGCACGATCACGTGGTCGGCGGTCATCGCCATCTCGCTCATGAGGTGGCTCGACAGCAGCACGGTACGGCCCTCGGCCGCCTGGTGGCGCACGAACTCGCGCACCCAGCGCACGCCCTCGGGGTCGAGGCCGTTGACCGGCTCGTCGAGGATGAGCGTGTGCGGGTCGCCCAGCAGAGCCGCGGCGATCCCGAGCCGCTGACCCATGCCGAGCGAGAACTTGCCCGCCCGGCGCCGCGCAACCGAGGCGATACCCGTCAACTCGATCACGTCGTCCACGCGTGAGCGTGGGATGCCGTGGGTGGCGGCCATGGCCCGAAGATGCGCATGCGCCGACCGGCCCGTGTGCACGGCCTTGGCATCCAGCAGCACGCCGACCTCGGTCAGCGGGGACGCGAGCCGGGCGTACGGGCGCCCGCCGACCGTGACGGAGCCGGCCGTCGGCGCATCGATGCCGACGATCATGCGCATCGTGGTCGACTTGCCGGCGCCGTTGGGGCCGAGGAATCCGGTGACTTTCCCCGGCTGCACGGTGAACGACACGTCGGAGACGGCGGTGGTGGTTCCGAACCTCTTCGTGAGGCCTTCTGCAGTGATCATGCCGTCGACGCTACGGCCGCGCGGAGGCGGGCGCATCCGCCCGCGGTACCGCCTTTCCGCTCCGGCGTCCACCCGCGGGATGACATCGCCAGGGTCCGCGAGACCCGCCTCAAACGCCGAGACCCGCCCTGCCGATGCCGGGTCTCGGCGGCGGGAGCGGGTCTCGACGTGTGGTGGTGGGCGGTGCTACTGCGCGTCGCGCTCCTGCACGGCCAATGCGCGCTCGACGCCGGCGAGATTCTCGTTCACCAGGCGGCGCAGCGCGGCGGGGGCGTCACTGTGCGCCGACAGCCACGCGCGCGTCTGGTCGCGCAGCGCGACCGATGCCAGTGGCGCCGGGTACAGGCCACTGATGAGGTAGCTCGCGATCTGGTAGGTGCGCGTCTCCCAGATCGGCAGCAGCATGTCGAAGTAGGGTTGCACGAAGTGGGTGAGCGCATCCACGCCGGCAGGGTGGATGAATCCGAGCGCGGCCGAGCGGACGACGGTGTTGGGCAGGTCGGCGCTGTCGATGAGCGACGACCAGGCCGCCTTCTTGGCGTCGACGGTGGGCAACGACGCCTTCGCCTGCGCGGCGAACTCACCGCCCTTGGCGGTGTTGTCGGCCGCGAGCGCGGCATCGATGTCGGCGGTGGTCGCCAGCCCTCCCGCGGCGAGCGAGACGAGCAGCTGCCACGACAGGTCGGCGTCGATGGCGAGTCCGTCCAGCACCGTCTTACCGTCGCGCAGGGCACGCACCTTCTCCCCGTGCGCGGGGGTGGCAGCTGCCGACGCGAACGCCGTGGCGAACTGCAGCTGACTGTCGCTGCCGGGGGCAGCTGACAGCAACAGCTCCCACAGCCCGTCGGCGATCTTCGCACGCGCGGCGTCGCGACGCTCGGGCGCGACGTAGGAGTTCGCGGCCAGCTGCAGCTGGCCGAGTGTCGTCCGCACCGTGGTGGACTCGGTCTCGGCGCCGATATTGCGCAGCACCAGGTCGAGATAGTCGGATGCCGACGCCTCCGCATCGCGCGTCTGATCCCACGCGGCACCCCACACGAGCGACCGTGCGAGCGGGTCGTCGATCTTCGCGAGGTGGGCGATGGCGGTCGCCAACGACCGCTCGTCGAGCCGGATCTTCGCGTAGGCGAGGTCTTCGTCGTTGAGGAGGACGAGATCGGGCTGCGTCAGCCCACTCAGCTGCGCAACCTCGGTGAGGTCGCCGTCGACGTCGATCTCGACAGCGTGCGTGCGCACGAGCGCGTCCCCCTGCAGCGAGTAGAACCCGACGCCGAGGCGGTGCGGACGGATCGTCGGATAGTCGGCCGGTGCCGTCTGCACGATGGCGAACCGCGAGATCACCCCGTCGGCACCGACCCGGATCTCGGGTGCGAGCGTGTTGACCCCCGCGGTCTCGAGCCACTTCTTCGACCAGGTGGCGAGCTCTCGTCCACTGGTGGCTTCGAGCTCGGCGAGCAGGTCGGAGACGGTCGTGTTGCCCCAGGCATGTTTGCGGAAGTACGCCGACACCCCGGCGAAGAACGCATCGATGCCGACCCAGGCGACGAGCTGCTTGAGCACCGAGCCGCCCTTGGCGTAGGTGATGCCGTCGAAGTTGACCTGCACGTCTTCGAGGTCGTTGATCGTCGCGACGACGGGGTGGGTCGACGGCAGCTGGTCCTGCCGGTAGGCCCAGGTCTTCTCCATCGCGTTGAAGGTCGTCCACGCCTCCGTCCACTCGGTCGCCTCGGCCGTGGCGATCGTCGAGGCCCACTCGGCAAACGACTCGTTGAGCCACAGGTCGTTCCACCACTTCATGGTGACGAGATCGCCGAACCACATGTGCGCGAGCTCGTGCAGGATCGTCACGACGCGGCGTTCCTTCACGGCATCCGTCACCTTGCTGCGGAACACGTACGTCTCGGTGAACGTCACCGCACCGGCGTTCTCCATCGCCCCGGCGTTGAACTCGGGGACGAACAGCTGGTCGTACTTGGCGAAGGGGTACGGCACGCCGAACTTCTCCTCGTAGAACGCGAAGCCCTGCCGGGTCTTCTCGAACACGTAGTCGGCATCCAGGTGGTGCCACAGACTCTTGCGGGCGTACACGCCGAGCGGGATGACGCGGCCCGAAGCGCTCGTCAGCTCGGAGAACGTCGCGGCGTAGGGGCCGGCGATCAGAGCGGTGATGTAGGAGGACATGCGCGGCGTCGGCTCGAAGGCCCAGGTCGCGGTGCCGTCGCCTTCCGGCACCGGCTGCGGGGTGGGGGAGTTGGAGACGACCTGCCACGCGGCGGGAGCGATGACGGTGAATCGGAAAGTCGCCTTCAGGTCGGGTTGCTCGAAGACGGCGAACACGCGCCGCGAATCGGGGACCTCGAACTGCGAGTAGAGGTAGACCTCGCCATCGACCGGGTCGACGAAGCGGTGCAATCCCTCACCCGTGTTGGTGTACAGGCAGTCGGCGTCGACGATCAGCTCGTTCTCCTCGGCCAGTCCCTCCAGCGCGATGCGCGAGTCGGCGAAGGCCCCGGGGTCGACGGCATGGCCGTTGAGAGTGATCTCGCGGACATCGCGCGCGATGAGATCGATGAACGTCGAAGCCCCCGGGGCCGCCGTGAAGCGGATGACGGTGCGCGACCCGAACGCCTCGGCGCCCCTGGTGAGGTCCAGGACGATGTCGTACGACTGGGTGTCGACGACGGCACGGCGCTCCTGCGCCTCGATGCGAGTGAGGTTCTGTCCAGGCACGGCGGCGCTCCTGAGTATCGCGAACGGATGAAAGGTGTGGGGTACGCCGGCTCGCCTCGGGCGACAGCGGCAGTTCCAGCCTATGCGCTCCACACGTCGGCACCGTCCGTCGTCCCGCTCGGACCGGTCGGCCCGTCCGGTCCGTCGGTCCGTCCGGTCCGTCGGTCCGGTCGGGCCGTTCAGAGGCCCCCGCGCCGGATGTGGCTTCGGGCGTGCTCGATCGCGGCGGCCAGGCCCGCCTCAGCGCTCAGACCCGAACTGATGCCGAAGCCGAGCGCGAGAGGGAGCGCGACGATTCCCACCGTCAGACCGACGAGCAGTGCCGCCGTCACGGTCGCCGCTCACGGGTGGGGGCATGATGAAGCGCGCATATCGGCGCCGCGAAGCCCGCGCGGGAGCATGGCCACCGGCACCCGTCGCCTGCCTAGGATGGGTGTCATGCGCATCCACATCGCGACGGACCACGCCGGTCTCGAGTTCTCCACGCAGCTGCAGCACCATCTCGCTGCGCAAGCCCACGAGGTCATCGACCACGGGCCGATCGAGTACGACCCGCTCGATGACTACCCGGCCTTCTGCATCCGGGCCGCTGAGGCGGTCGTGCGCGACCAGGAGGCGGGGGTGACCGCCCTCGGGATCGTCTTCGGCGGCTCGGGCAACGGCGAGCAGATCGCAGCGAACAAGGTGCGCGGCGTGCGTGCGGCGCTCGTGTGGAGCATCGCGACGGCAGAGCTCGCCCGTGAGCACAACGACGCCAACGTCATCGCCGTGGGTGCGCGCCAGCACACGTTCGAGGAGGTGGTCGGGTTCATCGACCGCTTCATCGCGACGCCGTTCCCCGGCGACGAGCGCCACGCACGCCGCATCGGGCAGCTCGCCGCCTACGAGACCGACGGGTCGTTGCTGCCCGATCCGCGCGCGGCGACGCCGGCAACGGACACGGACTGATGCCCGAGGGACATTCCGTCCACCGCATCGCACGCCAGTTCGACCGCAACTTCGTCGGTCGCGCCGTGACGGCATCCAGCCCCCAGGGGCGATTCGTCGAGGGCGCGGCGGTGCTCTCGGGTCGTGAGGCGTCGAGCGTGCGCGCGGTCGGCAAGCAGATGTTCGTGCAGTTCGACCGGGATGTCTGGCTGCGTGTTCATCTGGGCATGTACGGCGCGTGGGACTTCGCCGGCGAGATCGAGATCGACCCCACCATCGCATCGGCCAACGGCCGGATGGGCCAGACCAATCAGCGCGGGACGGATCTGGATGCCGTCTACGACGCCGCCGGTGAGAACTCGCTCGCCTCGATCGGTGCGCCCCGGCGCGCTCGGGTGCACGTGCGGATGAGCGAGCAGACGCGCGGGCTCGCCGACGAGGGCGATCAGTGGCCACCGCCCGTGGTGGGTCAGGTGCGGTTGCGGCTCCTGACATCGGTGACGTGCGCAGATCTGCGGGGCCCGACCGCGTGCGAACTGCTCAGTGCCGAGGGGGTGCAGGCGACGATCGCGAAACTCGGCCCCGATCCGCTCGTCGACGATCCGGATGCCGCTGCCTCGCGCTTTGTCGCCGCCGTGCGGCGCAAGCCCACGCCGATCGGACTGTTGCTGATGGACCAGTCCGTCGTCAGCGGGATCGGCAACGTGTACCGCGCCGAACTGCTGTTTCGCGCCCGCCTCGACCCGCATACGCCGGGGCGGGAGGTTCCCGCTGAGGTCGTGGAGCAGCTTTGGCACGATTGGACGCGACTGCTGCGGATCGGCGTCGAGACCGGGCAGATGATGACGATGGACGATCTGGATCCCGAGGCGTACCGCAAGGCCATGGCGCACCGGGACGACCGCCACTGGGTGTACCACCGCGCGGGATTGCCCTGCCGGATGTGCGGGACGGCAGTGGTGCTCGAGGAGATGGGGGCCCGCAAGCTCTACTGGTGTCCGAGTTGCCAGCGCTGAGTCCGCGCACACGCACACGGAAGGCAGGACGATGAGGCAGAACCCGAGCTTCGCGATGACCGATATCGGCGAGCTGCGCCGCATTCTCGATGAGAACCCGTGGATGACGCTCGTCAGCACCGCCGAGACGGGGCTGGTCGCCTCGCACTATGCGTTGCTGCTGGACGAAGACCGCGACGACCTCACCGTCGTGGGCCACGTCGGCAGACCCGACGACGCGATCCTGGGCCTGGGGGAGCGGGAGCTGCTCGTGATCGCGCAGGGACCCCACGGCTACATCTCGTCGGGGTGGTACCCTCCCGGCCAGCCGAACGTGCCGACCTGGAACTTCGTGACGGTGCACCTGCGCGGCATCCCGGAGGTGTTGTCTGCGGAGGAGAACCTGCGCGTCCTGGACCGGCTCGTCGCGCGGTTCGAGCAGGCGCAGCCGCAGCCGCGGCTGCTGTGGGAGCCGCCCAACGACGAGGACTTCATCCGACGGCTGGAGCGCGGCACGGTCGGCTTCCGATTGACGCCCACCCACGTGGCGGCCAAGCGCAAGCTCAGCCAGAACAAGCCCGACGAGGTCGTCGACCGGGTCATCGCCTCCCTCGCCGCAGGCGACAGCCCGTACGCCGACCCCCGGCTGTCGGGGGAGATGCAGCGTGCTCACGACGCGATCCGTGCCGCGCGCTCTGCGACGGACGGCGCGGCGTGAGCGGTACGCCGCAGCGCGGCGACACGGTCGCCGTCATCGCCGGAGCGCGCCTGGTCGGAACCAGCCGTCCCGACCCTTTCGGAGACGACCCCGTCGACCTCCACCTGGATGCCGGCCGGATCGTCGACATCGCCCCGGCCGGAGCGCTGCCGCAGCCGCCTGCCAGCCGTGGGGCGGTCGTGCACGCGGACGGCTCGTGGGTGGTGCCCGGACTGTGGGATCACCACGTGCACACGGTGCAGTGGGCACTGTCTGCACGGCGTCAACCGCTCGGTGCGGCAACGACGGCCGCCGAGGCCGCCGCGCTCATGGCGCGTGCGCCCGTGCTCGAGGGCGACCGCCGCATCGGAACGGGTTTTCGCGATGCGCTGTGGCCCGATGAGATGACCCTCGCGGCGCTCGATGCGGCAACCGGAGACGTACCGACGTATCTGATCAACGCCGACGTGCACAGCGTGTGGCTCAACTCCGCGGCGCTGCGGCGCGAAGGCTTCCCCGCGGCGGACGCCGGGGTGCTGCGGGAAGAGCCCGCGTTCGAGATCTCCCGACGCCTCAATGCGGCCGACCCGGCCGTTGCCGACCGGCTGGTGGGGCAGGCACTGCAGCAGGCTGCGGCGCGGGGAATCGTCGGCATCGTGGACTTGGACATGGCGTGGAACGCCGATGCGTGGAGGCGGCGACTGTCGGCGGGGTTCGATGCGACCCGCATCCGCTTCGGCGTCTATCCGCACCACCTCGAACGCGCTCTCGCCGAAGGGCTGCGCACGGGCGATCCCTTCGATGACGCCGGTCGCGTGCGCGTCGGAGCGGTGAAGGTCATCACCGACGGGTCGCTGGGCACCCGCACGGCAGCGTGTTCGCATCCCTATCCCGGCGAGCCGCACAACCACGGCATGCTCACGGTCGCTCCCGACACCCTCGTCGAGCTCATGACCCGGGCGACCGGGGGCGGACTTCACTGCGCGATCCACGCGATCGGCGACGTCGCGAACTCGCACGCGCTCGACGCGTTCGCGGTGACCGGCGCCACGGGCGTGATCGAGCACGCACAGCTCGTGGCGCACGCCGACATCCCCCGATTCGCACGATTGGGGGTCGCAGCCAGCGTGCAGCCCGAACACGCGATCGACGACCGTGACCTGACGGATGCGATCTGGGCGGATCAGACCGCGATCGCCTACCCGCTGCGCGCGCTGGCCGAAGCCGGCGCGAACCTGCTGTTCGGCTCCGATGCCCCCGTCGCGACGCTCGACCCGTGGGCCGCGATGGCCTCCGCGGTGCACCGCACGCGCGACGGACGGGACGCCTGGCGGCCCGAGCAGCGGGTGGATGCCGAGACGGCTCTCGCAGCCTCGACGGCGGGTGGATCGGCCACCGGTGCCGTTGTGGAGCCGGGCTCGCTCGCCGACCTCGTCCTCGTCGATCGCAACCCGCTGCGCGCCGACGAGCCCGGACTGCGGGAGACGCAGGCGCTGGCGACGATGATCGAGGGGCGCCTGACGCACGTGGCGTGAGGGGCGACGTGCCGTTGCCGCTGCGCGTCAGTAGTCCTGATCGATGAGCTCGTGCGGGACGTTGGCTGCGGCATCCTGATCGACGAAGAAGAGCGTGTGCTTGCGGCCCTTCGCCCCCGCGGCCGGGACGGTCTCGTAGCTGGCACCGGCCAGCGCAAGCCCCAACGCGGCGGCCTTGTCGCTGCCCGACACCACGAGCCAGACGCACCTGGCCGAATTGAGCACGGGGCGGGTGAGGGTCATCCGTTCGGCCGGCGGTGTCGGTGCGGAGTGCACCGCGACGGCGGGGCGGTCGCTGAGCTGGATCTCGCCGCGGTCGGGGAACAGCGCCGCGATGTGGCCGTCGGTGCCCACGCCGAGGAAGCAGACCCAGAACGGCGGCCACGGCCGACCCTCGTCGCCGAACCGGGCGAGTTCGGCGGCGTAGGCGGATGCCGCCGCATCCGCATCGGCGATCTCGTCGGCACTCGCGAAGGGATGAACGTTGCCGGGCGGCACATCGATGCGATCGAGCAGGACGCGCTGGGCCGCGGTGTCGTTGCGCTGCGCGCTGCCGCGGGGCGCGAACACGTCGTCGCCCCACCAGAAGTGCACGAGCGAGAAGTCCACCTCGTTGCGGGCGGCATCGGCGCCGACGGCCTGAAGAACCGCCGTGCCGATCGCGCCGCCGGAGAGGGCCAGGTGCGTCGTCTTGCCGGCGGCACCCCGCTTGATGAGTCGCGTCAGCAGCCGATCGGCCACGGCCGCGGCGAGCGCAGCTGCGTCGGCACTGATCATGACCCGCTTCTGCGTCCACAACTGCGTCATCGTCGGCACCCGAGCTCAGTCCGTGGGAGGGCCGAGCCGTTGCCATCCCTCGGTGATCACTCGACCATAGAGGAGGTCGGGATCCAGACGTCGTAGCTCCTCGGCGAGGCACTCGCGCAGCGTGCGGCGCGGCAGCACGAGATCGTGGGCGGGCTGGCCGGGCTGTGTCAGCGTCGCGTCGACATCGGTGCCGCGCTGCAGCAGGATGTCGCCGCCGGCGCGCGTCAGCCGCACCGACTGGATGCCGTGAGTCCACTCCTCGGCGCTCGAGTACCGCCACGAGACGGGGACGTCGAGCTTGAGCCGCAACCATGCTGCGAGAAGGCCCGTCGAGGGGGAGCTGCTCGCCCCCACGACCTCGGCGGCGATGACCGGTTCGTAGGGCGGCTGATCGAGAACGGCGGCAAGCTGCTCACGCCAGTGTGTGAGCCGTGTCCACGCGAGATCGGTGTCACCGGGAGCGTAGTTCGGCCCGAGTCGCGACAGCCGCGTCGTCGAATACGGTCTGGTCGATGCGTCCGTGATGCGCCGCTGGGCCATCCGTCCGATCTCCGATGCCGACGGCCGCTCCGGAGGGAAGTCGGGCCACCACGCCACCACGGGTGCATCCGGCAGCAGCAGGCCCGTCACGAGGCTCTCCTGGTTGGATGCCGCGGCTCCCTGCGCGTGCAGGACGACGACCTCACTCGCGCCGGCATCGCCGCCGACGCGAATCTGCGCGTCCAGTCGAGGTTCGCCCTCGGTGCTCGCATCGAGCACGATGACGCGCATGGGGTGCTCGCGCGAGGCGTCGTTGGCGGCCTCGATGGATTCCTCCTGCAGGCCGTGGGTTGTCACGATCACGAGCGTCAGGACGCGGCCGAGAGCAACGGCACCGCCTTCTTCCCGCACGGTCACGAGCGCGCGGGCGATCTTGGACACCGTGGTGTCGGGAAGGTCGACGATCATGGACGCCTCCAGACACGGCCGTCGCGAGCCATGAGCTCATCGGCCGAGAGCGGACCCCACGAGCCGGGAGAGTACTGCTCCAGCGGGCCGCCCCGTGCAGCCCAGAACTGCTCGAACGGGTCGAGGATCTTCCACGACAGTTCGACCTCCTCGTGGCGGGGAAACAGGGGCGGGTCACCGAGCAGCACGTCGAGGATGAGGCGTTCGTATGCCTCGGGGCTCGACTCGGTGAACGCGTGGCCGTAGCCGAAGTCCATCGTCACGTCGCGCACCTCATTGGCCGCTCCCGGCACCTTCGAACCGAACCGGATCGTGACGCCCTCATCGGGCTGCACACGGATGACGAGCGCGTTCTGCCCCATCTCCAGCGCCTGATTGCGCTGGAAGAGGTGCTCCGGTGCCCGCTTGAAGACGACGGCGATCTCGGTGACGCGGCGTCCGAGGCGCTTGCCGGTGCGCAGGTAGAACGGTGCGCCGGCCCAGCGGCGGGTGGCGATCTCGACCTTCACGGCGGCATAGGTCTCGGTCATCGAGTCCTGGCTCATGCCGTCTTCGTCGAGAAAACCGGTCACCTTCTCGCCGCCCTGCCAGCCGCCCGCGTACTGGCCGCGCGCCGAGGCCAGGGCGAGGTCTTCGGGCAGCCGCACCGCGGCGAGCACCTTCTCCTTCTCGGCTCGGAGGTCTGCGGCATCCATCGAGATGGGCTCTTCCATCGCGGTGAGGGCAAGCAGTTGCAGCAGGTGGTTCTGGATGACGTCGCGCGCTGCACCGATGCCGTCGTAGTATCCGGCCCGACCGCCCACGCCGATGTCTTCGGCCATCGTTATCTGCACGTGATCGACGTAGTTGGCGTTCCAGATCGGCTCGTACAGCTCGTTCGCGAAGCGCAGCGCCAGGATGTTCTGCACCGTCTCTTTGCCGAGGTAGTGGTCGATGCGGAAGATCGCGTCGGCGGGGAAGGCGACCTCCAGGGCGGCGTTGAGCTCGCGCGCGGTCTGCAGATCGCTGCCGAACGGCTTTTCGATGACGACCCGCCGCCACGCCTCGGAATTGGTCGACCTGTCGTCGACGAGGCCGGACTGCTTGAGCTGCTTGGCGACGATCGGGAAGTCGCGCGGCGGGATCGAGAGGTAGAAGGCGTGATTGCCCATCGTGCCGCGCTCGATGTCGAGTCGGTGCACCGTCTCGCGCAGGCGCCGGAACGCGTCGTCGTCGCCGAACTCGCCCGAGACGAACCGGATGCCCTGGAGCAGTTGGTTCCACGTCTCTTCGCGAAACGGCGTGCGCGCGTGCTGGCGGACGGCCTCGTAGACGACCTGCGCGAAGTCGCGGTCCTGCCAATCGCGTCGGGCGAAGCCGACGAGAGCGAAACCCGGGGGGAGCAGTCCCCGGTTGGCGAGATCGTAGACGGCGGGCATGAGCTTCTTGCGCGACAGATCACCGGTCACGCCGAAGATCACGAGGGCACTGGGGCCGGCGATGCGGCTCAGGCGTCGATCATCGGGATCGCGCAGAGGATTGTGCCCGCGCGAGATCTCCGAACTCAACGCACGGTCTCCGGCGCTGCGTTCAGGGCGGCCGCGACCGTGTTCTGCAGGTCGTGCCACGAGGCGATGAACTTGGCGACACCCTCGTCTTCGAGCACCTGAGTCACGTCATCGATGTCGATGCCGAGTGCGGCGAGCTGCGCGAACAGCTCGTGCGCCTGTGCGTAGCCACCGGTGACGGTATCGCCGGTGACGATGCCGTGGTCGAACGTGGCCTCGAGGGTCTTCTCCGGCATCGTGTTGACGGTGCCGGCAGCGGTGAGCTCCGTGACGTACAGCGTGTCGGGCAGGGCCGGGTCTTTCACGCCCGTCGATGCCCACAGGGGGCGCTGCACCCGTCCGCCCGCGGCCACGAGAGCCTGAGCGCGCGGCTCGGCGAACCTCTTCTCGTACAGCTCGTACGCCAGCCGGGCGTTGGCCACGCCCGCGCGGCTCTTCAGCGCCTCGCTGTCGTCGCTTCCGATCGCCGAAAGGCGCTTGTCGACCTCGGTGTCCACGCGCGAGACGAAGAACGAGGCGACGGAGTGGATGCCGGACAGGTCGCGGCCGTTCGCCTGCGCCTGCTCCAGGCCGGCGAGGTAGGCGTCGATGACCTCTCCGTAGCGCTCCAGGGAGAAGATCAGCGTGACGTTGACCGAGATGCCCTCCGCGAGCACGGCGGTGATGGCCGGCAGTCCCGCCTTGGTTGCCGGGATCTTGATGAGCGCGTTAGGGCGGCCCACGGCCGCGTAGAGCGCTTTCGCTTCGGCGATCGTGCCCTCGGTGTCGTGGGCGAGGTCGGGGGAGACCTCGATCGACACGCGACCGTCGATGCCGTCGGTGCGCTCGTAGACGGGGCGGAAGATGTCGGCGGCGTCACGCACGTCGGCGGTGGTCAGGGCGAAGATCGCCTCGTCCGCGGTCGCACCGCTCTGGGCGAGTGCGACCAGGCTCTCGGCGTAGGAATCGTCGTTCGGGTTGCCGATGGCGCTCTGGAAGATCGTCGGGTTCGTCGTGACTCCCGTGACGGTGCGCGACGTGATGAGCTCGGCGAGGTTTCCCGACTTGATGCGGGCGCGGGACAGGTCATCGAGCCAGATGCTGACCCCGGCCGCGGCGAGGTCTTCGGTGGGGGTCGTGTCGCTCATGAGTTCTCCTTGACGGTCTCGCGGGCCGCACTGACAGACTCTCGTGCTGCCGCGGCGACCGCGTCGGCGGTGATGCCGAAGTTCTGGAACAGGGTCTTGTAGTCGGCCGAGGCGCCGAAGTGGTCGATGCCGACGCTGCGGCCGCGATCGCCGACGATCGTGCGCCACAGCGACGTCGATCCCGCCTCGACGGACACGCGCGCGGTCACAGCCGCCGGCAGCACGCTCTCACGGTAGGCGGCATCCTGCTCGGCGAACCACTCCAGCGACGGTGCCGAGACGACGCGAGCGCCGATGCCCTCGGCGGCGAGGGTCTCGCGCGCCGCAACGGCCAGGTGCACCTCGGAGCCGGTGGCGACGAGGATCACGTCGAGGGCGCCGTCGGGAGCGTCGATCAACACGTACGCGCCCTTGGCGACACCGGAGGCGTCGGCGAACCCGTCGATGCCGCGTGGCACGTTCGGCACGTTCTGACGGGTCAGTGCGATGCCGACCGGGCCGTCGTGGCGACGCAGGATCTCCAACCACGCCGCGGCGGTCTCGTTGCCGTCGGCTGGGCGGACGACGGTGAAGTTCGGGATGAGCCGCAGCGAAGCGAGCTGCTCGATCGGCTGGTGCGTCGGACCGTCCTCGCCGAGGGCGATCGAGTCGTGCGTCCACACGAAGATCGACGGCACGCTCATGAGCGCGGCAAGCCGGACGGCGGGGCGCATGTAGTCGCTGAAGATGAGGAACGTGCCGCCGAAGGCGCGAGTGGGCCCGTGCAGGACGATTCCGTTGAGGATCGACCCCATCGCGTGCTCGCGGATGCCGAAGTGCAGCACACGCCCGTAGGCGCTGCCCGACCAGTCGTGCGTCGACCACTCCTCGGGGAGGAAGGAGGCGGCGGGAGAGATGGTCGTGTTGTTCGACCCGGCGAGATCGGCCGATCCGCCCCACAGCTCCGGGAGGTGGGGAGCGAGAGCGTTGATGACCTTGCCCGAAGCGGCGCGGGTGGCGATCTCGGTGCCGGCCTCGAACACCGGCAGTTCCGCCTCGATGCCCTCGGGCAGGGCCTGCGCTTCCAAGCGATCCAGCAGAGCCTTGCGCTCGGGGTTCGCGGCAGCCCAGGAGTCGAAGGCCGCCTGCCACGCGGCGCGGGTCTCGGCGGCGCGGTCGTGCAGTGCCCGCGTGTGCGCGATGACGGCATCCTCGACGACGAAGGACTGCGCCGGATCGAACCCGAGCACCTCCTTGGTGGCGGCGACCTCGGCGGCGCCCAGCGCGTTGCCGTGCACCGATTCGGTGCCCTTCTTGTTCGGCGCCGGCCATCCGATGATCGTCTTCAGCACGATCAGCGACGGCTTGTCGGCCTCGGCCTTGGCTGCCTCGATCGCCTGGAACAGTTCCTGCACGTCCTCGACGTAGTCTCCGGTGCGCGTCCAGTCGACCTCGAGCACCTGCCAGCCGTAAGACGCATAGCGGGCACGGACGTCCTCGGTGAACGACACATTCGTGTCGCCCTCGATCGAGATGCGGTTCGAGTCGTAGATCGCGATGAGGTTGCCGAGCTTTTGATGACCCGCCAGGCTCGACGCCTCGCTCGTCACGCCCTCCTGCAGGTCGCCGTCACCGGCGATCACGTACACGTAGTGGTCGAACGGGCTCTCGCCCGCCGCGGCATCCGGGTCGAAGAGCCCGCGCTCGTAGCGCGACGCATACGCGAACCCGACGGCGGAGGCCAGCCCCTGGCCGAGCGGGCCCGTCGTGATCTCCACGCCCTTGGTGTGCCCATACTCCGGGTGGCCGGGGGTGAGCGAGCCCCAGGTGCGCAGCGCCTCGAGGTCGCTGAGCTCGAGGCCGAACCCGCCGAGGTAGAGCTGGACGTACTGCGTGAGAGAGGAGTGTCCGACCGAGAGGATGAAGCGGTCGCGCCCCAGCCAATCGGTGTCTGCGGGGTCGTGGCGCAGCACGCGCTGATACAGCAGGTACGCGACGGGGGCGAGGCTCATGGCGGTGCCCGGATGCCCGTTGCCCACTTTCTGCACGGCGTCGGCCGCCAGCACCCGTGCGGTGTCGACCGCACGCCGATCGATCTCATCCCAGGTCAGCTCGGACACCCGGTCGCCTTTCATCAGTGGCGCCCCCGCTCGCGCCCCCGGCGCAGAACTGTCGCAGAACGACGGTGGAAGGTCGCGGGGGAGATGCGGCGCAGAGCGCGCGTATGGATTTTCAGCATATCGAAGCATCCCGCCCGCCGTGCATGAACCGTGTCGTGGGGCGCTGATATGACGCCGTGTGAAACGCGTAGACTGGCGGCGATGACGACGGCAGGGGCGATGGACACGACGACGAGCGCGGTCGCGCGGGCGACGCACAGGTCGGTCGGCCGCACCATTCGGGCGTACATCCTGCTCACCAAGCCGCGCGTCATGGAGTTGCTGCTGGTCACGACCGTGCCGGTCATGATCCTCGCTCAGGGCGGCCTGCCGAACCTGTGGCTCGTACTGGCGACGGTCGTCGGCGGAGCGATGAGCGCAGGCTCGGCGGCGACGTTCAACATGTACATCGACCGCGACATCGACGCACACATGCGTCGCACCGAGAACCGGCCGCTCGTGACGGGCGATGCGTCGCCGCGCGGCGCACTGATCTTCGCGTGGGTGCTGGCGGCGGCATCCACCGTGTGGCTGTGGTCGACCACGAACGCTCTCGCCGCCGGGCTGTCGGTCGTCGCGATCTTCTTCTACGTCGTGATCTACACGCTGATCCTCAAGCGCCGCACCGAGCAGAACATCGTGTGGGGCGGGATCGCGGGATGCTTCCCCGTGCTGATCGGCTGGGCGGCGGTGACCGGTTCGCTCGATGCGACCCCGTTCATCCTGTTCCTGCTCGTGTTTCTGTGGACGCCGCCGCACTATTGGCCGCTGTCGATGAAGTACAAGGGCGACTACCAAGAGGCCGACGTCCCGATGCTCGGTGCGACGCGTGACGGACTGCAGGTGGGCCTGCAGGTGATCCTCTACGCGTGGGCGACGGTGGCCGCATCGCTCCTGCTGGTCCCGGTGGCGGGGATGGGGATCGTCTACACGGCGTCGGCTGTCGTGTTCGGCGGCTGGTTCGTCGTCGAGTCGCACGTGCTCTACAATCGCGCCGCGCGTGGGGAGCGGATCCGACCGATGCGCGTGTTCCACGCATCCATCACGTACCTGACGCTGCTGTTCCTCGCGATCGCGATCGACCCGCTCCTGCCGTTCTGACCGCCCTCCGCGTGGGTGCACCCACGCGGAGATCTGCACATGCGCGGATGCGAGCGCGCCGGGCATCCGCGCATGTGCAGATCTCCGCGATTGTGTCGGTCTCATCGCCTCCTGCACAGAATGCGTTCTCAGCGATCTGTCCACGGAACGAGCTCAATCGGCGCCCACGCTGCTCCGATTCGGTGACGATGGGGACATGCCGAGCCCCGAACTGACCGCACTGTGCGCGAGCGTCGCCGCGCATTCGGGCGTCGCGCGCACAACGACGCTGCAGTTGAGCGGACACTCACGCACCCGCATCGCCACGGCGGTCACCACGGGAGCGCTCCAACGCGTGTGTCGCGGGTGGGTCGCTCTGCCGAGTGCCGATCCACAACTGGTCTCCGCCGCGCGCGCCAGCGTCGTGCTGACGTGCATCACCCAGGCCCGCCGGCTGGGGTTGTGGGTCTTGCACGAGGACCGCTGCCACGTGGCGGCATCCGCCCATCGCGGTGGCCCTGCTCCGCCGCGAGCCACCGTGCACTGGGCACGACCGATCGTGCCCAGGATGCCTGATGCGCTCGTTGACCCGTTGGAGAACGTCCTGGCCCAGGTTGCCACGTGCCAACCGTTCGAATCGGCGCTGACGATCTGGGACTCGGCATTGCAGCAGGGATTGGTCTCGTTGGATCGGCTCCGACAGTTGCCGTTCGGGCCGGCCGCCCGGCTCGTGCGCGATGCCGCTCACCCGTTCAGCGACTCTGGCTTGGAGACGATCTTTCGCACGCGGCTACGGTGGATGCGGGTGCGCATCTTGAGCCAGATCTGGATCGCCGGGCATCGCGTCGATTTCCTCATCGGCGAACGGCTCGTCGTGCAACTCGACGGTGGCCATCATGTCGGCGCGCAGCGGGCCGACGACATTGCGCACGACGCGGAGCTCATGATGCGCGGCTATCACGTCCTGCGCTTCACCTACGGACAGATCATCGATCACTGGCCCGACGTGCAGGCCCAAATCATGGCCGCGGTGGCTCGTGGACTCCACCTTCCGCGGCTCCCCGCGCAGCGCTGATGCGACAGGCAACGCAGAAGCGGAGATCTGCACACATGCGGATGCCGGAGCTTCAGGCATCCGCTCTCGTGCAGATCTCCGCTCGTGAGCGCGGTTCAGCGCGCCTCTGAGTCTGCCAGCTCGAGGGTGGGCTCAGCATCGGCGGATGTGGGGTCCGCGGATTCAGCCTCCAGGGGCAATTCCTCCTCGGGTGCTGACGTGAGCTCTGCGGCGGACTCGTCCTCGAGAGCGGGCTCGTCCTCGAGGACGGGTGCGACCTCGTCGGTGGCCGTCTCGGGGTCGGAAGCAGTGTCGGCGGAGAACGCGCGCAGCGCGCCGAGGGTCAGGGCCAGGGCCAGGCCGACCAGGCCGGCGCCGACGAGGATCGCGCCGAAGACCGCCCAGATCTGACCGACGTACACATCGTTGCTCGTCGCGCTGCCGTCGGTGAGCCGGGTGTCCATGCCGCCGAGCTTGTCGACGAGCAGGTAAGCACCGCCGGCGATGGAGGCGGCGGATCCCGCCACGAGAATCCAGTAGGGGACGCTGCGGCTCAAACGGGTGGACATGGGGGTTCTCCTTGCGGTCGGTGCGCCGAGACGCGGCGTCCCCTCGAGGATGCGGGAGCCACCAGGGCGGCAGCTCTGCGCGGCTTATGAACTCGCTGTGGAGCCGTCGTTGACGGCGAGCGTCGCACGCGGCGCCTTCAGTTGCAAGACGACGACCGTCAGCGCGGCCACGAGGAGCACGGCGAGCACCATGTGGATGTTCACGAGCACGATCGGCAGCCCGCTGCGAGCCTGCCACAGCCCGACGGCGATCTGCATGAGCTCGATCCCCAGCAGCATGCCGCTCCACCGCGGCAGGTGCAGGACGGGTGGTATCCGGAACGAACCGACGAGCACGACGACCGTGAGCGCGAACAGTGCGTACGCCGGCCAGGCGTGGATGTGCTGCCACAGGATCGGATCGAGGCCGTTGCGTGCCGCGGCATCGTCGCCGGCGTGTGGGCCGGCGCCAGTGAGCAGGATGCCGATCAGCACCGTGACGGCCGCGACACCGCTCGTGAGGTGGACGAGGATCGCGTACCGCCGCGGCACGGCGAGGTGTCGCGGCCCGGGCGGCGCACAGACGCGATGCACATAGGCGGCACCGCCCGCCACGAGCGCCGCGGAGATGACGAAGTGGATGCCGACGAGGCTCGGCGGCAACTGCAACCAGACGATGACGCCCCCCACGACGGCCTGCAGGATGATGCCGATGCCGTTGGCGAGGGTGAGGGCGAACAGTTCGGGGCGTTCGGAGCGCATCCGGATGACGGACAGGAACGCGAGCAGCGCGATGACGATGAGCACGCCGGTCATCGTGCGATTGCCGAACTCGATGAGGCTGTGCCACGACAGCTCCTCGGTCGGCACGAGCGAGTCGTCGGTGCAGTACGGCCAGTTGGGGCAGCCGAGGCCCGAGCCGGTGAGGCGCACGAGCCCCCCGGTGGCGACGATGACGACGTTGCTGATGAGCACGAGCCACGCCAGCACACGGGTGGCGCGGCCGATGCGAACGGGGAGAACTGCGGCGCGAGGAGCGCGCGAGGCGGTCTGCTGCTCGGACAAGAAGTGCCTCCGGAATGCGCGCCTGCCGGGAGCGCGGGCGCAGGCCGCGCCTCGGGGCGAGCCTGTAGACTGTGGGAGTTGGGAACGGGCGCGAGAGGCGCCACGCCCCACCACAGTCTAGGTGCGAGAGGCGCGCCAGATCACGAGCGCGGCCCTGACAGCGGCATCCCACCCTCGTCCACTCCCGAGGAGCCTGGGAATGCCGGAGCGGATGACACCGCCGGGTACGAAGGAGGATAGGCCATGTCGGATGTGCTCATCGACCGTCCGGAACTGGAGGGGCTCGGCGTCTACGAGTTCGGCTGGCACGACGTCGACTCTGCCGGAGCCAGCGCGAGACGCGGTCTGTCCGAGGCCGTCGTGCGGGACATCTCGGGCCTGAAGAGCGAGCCGGACTGGATGCTGAAGACCCGGTTGAAGGGGCTGCAGCTGTTCGAGCGCAAGCCGATGCCGACCTGGGGAGCCGATCTGTCGGAGATCGACTTCGACAACATCAAGTACTTCGTGCGCTCCACCGAGAAGCAGGCCCAGTCATGGGAGGACCTGCCCGAGGACATCCGCAACACGTACGAGAAGCTCGGCATCCCCGAGGCCGAACGTCAGCGTCTCGTCGCCGGCGTGGCGGCGCAGTACGAGTCCGAGGTCGTCTACCACCAGATTCGCGAGGACCTCGAAGCGCAGGGCGTCATCTTCATGGACACCGACACGGCGCTGCGCGAGCACCCCGAGTTCTTCCAGGAGTACTTCGGCACCGTGATCCCTGCCGGCGACAACAAGTTCGCCGCCCTGAACACGGCCGTCTGGTCGGGCGGCTCCTTCGTGTACGTCCCGCCGGGTGTTCACGTGGAGATTCCGTTGCAGGCATATTTCCGCATCAACACCGAGAACATGGGTCAGTTCGAGCGGACGCTGATCATCGCGGACGAGGACTCGTACGTGCACTACATCGAGGGCTGCACGGCGCCAATCTACAAGAGCGACTCCCTGCACTCGGCCGTCGTGGAGATCATCGTGAAGAAGGGCGCCAGGGTGCGCTACACGACCATCCAGAACTGGTCGAACAACGTCTACAACCTCGTCACCAAGCGCGCCGTCGCTCACGAGGGCGCGACGATGGAGTGGGTCGACGGCAACATCGGCTCGAAGGTCACGATGAAGTATCCGTCGATCTTCCTCGTCGGCGAGCACGCGAAGGGCGAGACGCTGTCGGTCGCGTTCGCCGGTCCCGGCCAGCATCAGGATGCCGGCGCCAAGATGATCCACATGGCCCCGTACACGCAGTCCTCGATCGTGTCGAAGTCGATCGCGCGCGGCGGCGGCCGGGCCGGCTACCGCGGCGAGGTCCGCGTCGACGCGAATGCGCACCACTCCGCCAACACGGTGCGCTGCGACGCGCTGCTGGTCGACACGATCTCACGCTCCGACACGTACCCTGCGATCGACATCCGCGTCGACGACGTGCAACTGGGCCACGAGGCGACCGTCTCGAAAGTCAGCGAAGAGCAGTTGTTCTATCTGATGAGCCGCGGTCTGCCCGAAGACGAGGCAATGGCCATGATCGTCCGTGGCTTCATCGAGCCCATCGCACGCGAGCTGCCCATGGAATACGCCCTCGAGCTGAACAAGCTCATCGAGATGGGCATGGAAGGATCCGTCGGCTGATGACGACAGCGACTCAGGCCCCCACCGCTTCTGAACCGAAGGCCGGGGAGGGCCACCTCGACCCTGCATCCTCACTGCGATCGGGCCTTGTCCAGGCACGCTCAGCCGTGCCGGTGCAGACGCGTTCCGAGCGGCCGTGCTCATTCGACCCCTCGGCGTTCGCCGCGCCCACGGGCCGTGAGGTCAACTGGAAGCACACGCCCCTCGCCCGCATCGGCGCGCTCCTGCGCGATGAGCCGGCGGATGACGGGGCGATCACCGTGACGATCACCGCGTCGGGTGCGCAGGTGTGCGAGCCGCTGCGCGAGGCTGAAGCGCCGCGCGGCACCGTGCTGGTCCCCGAGGATCTGCCGAGCGCGATCGCGTCGCGTCGCGCCGCCGGCGCCGTGCACGTGCGCATCCCCGCCGAGGCGGAACTGGGCGAGCCCGTGGTGATCGACGTCGTGGGTGCCGCCGCGGCGGGGCGCGGCATCCTGCATCTCGTCCTGGAGGCGCAGCGGCAGTCGGCAGCGACAGTGCTGCTGCGGCACAGCGGCGCCGCCGCGGTCGCCGAGAACGTGGAGATCGTCGTCGGCGACGGTGCGCGCCTGGAGGTCATCACTGTGCAGCAGTGGGACGACGGCGCCGTCCACAGCGCCGCCCACGCCGCGCGGGTGGACCGAGACGGGTTCCTGCGGCACATCGTCGTCAGCTTCGGCGGCGACGTCGTGCGGGTCAACCCGGCGGTCGAGCTGGCCGGCAGCGGCGCGCACGCCGAGCTGTACGGGCTGTCGTTCGCCGACGCCGGACAGCATCTGGAGAGCCAGGTGTACCTGTTCCACAAAGGCCAGCACACCGTGGGCGACGTCCTCTACAAGGGCGCGCTGCAGGGGTCCTCGGCGCACAGCGTCTGGATCGGCGACGTGCTGATCGGGCCGGATGCCACCGGCACCGACTCGTACGAGGCAAACCGCAACCTGGTGCTCACCGATGGCGCCCGCGCCGACTCAATCCCGAACCTGGAGATCCAGACGGGCGACATTGTCGGTGCCGGGCACGCGAGCGCCACGGGCCGCTTCGATGACGAGCAGCTGTTCTACCTGCAGGCGCGGGGCATCCCGGAAGACGAGGCGCGGCGGCTCGTGGTGCGCGGTTTCCTCGGGGAGATCGTGCAGAAGATCTCGATCCCCGCGCTGCAGGAAGAGCTCCTCGCCGTCATCGAGACGGAGCTGGAGAGCGCTGCATGACCGCACAGAGGGCGCTCAGCCTCAGCGAGCTCGAGCAGGACACCGCCGTTCGCGTCGAGATCGACGGCGTACCGATCGCTGTCGTGCTCGACTCCAACGGTGAGGTGCACGCGATCGGCGACACCTGCACGCACGGCGACATCTCCCTGGCGGAGGGTTTCGTGGAGGGTGACTCGCTGGAGTGCTGGGCGCACGGCTCGGCGTTCTCGCTGCGCACCGGCAAGCCCTTGAACCTTCCGGCCTATGAGCCGGTGCCCGTCTATGAGGTCACGATCGATGGGGACGACGTTCTGATCGACCCGGCCGTGACCAAAGAAGTGAACTGAAGGAAAGAAGACATGGCTGTACTGGAGATCCGCGACCTGCACGTGACGGTCGAGACCGAGGCGGGGCAGACCCCGATCCTCAACGGCGTGACTCTCACGATCCGCACGGGTGAGACCCACGCGATCATGGGACCCAACGGTTCGGGCAAGTCGACCCTTGCGTACACGATCGCCGGCCACCCGAAGTACACCGTCACGGGCGGCGAGATCACGCTCGACGGCGAGGACGTGCTGGCGATGTCGGTCGATGAGCGGGCGCGTGCGGGGCTGTTCCTCGCGATGCAGTATCCGGTGGAGATCCCCGGGGTGACCGTGACGAACTTCCTCCGCACCGCCAAGACGGCCATCGACGGCGAGGCGCCGGCCATCCGCACCTGGACAAAGGACGTCAAGGGTGCGATGAAGAACCTGCGCATGGATCCGAAGTTCGCGTCCCGCAACGTCAACGAGGGCTTCTCCGGTGGGGAGAAGAAGCGCCACGAGATCCTGCAGCTCGAACTGCTGACGCCCGCCATCGCGGTGCTCGACGAGACCGATTCGGGCCTCGACGTCGACGCACTGAAGATCGTCTCGGAAGGTGTCAACCGCGCCAAGGAGGCGACCGACCTCGGGGTGCTGCTGATCACGCACTACACGCGGATTCTGCGCTACATCAAGCCCGACTTCGTGCACGTCATGGTGAAAGGTCGCATCGCCGAGGAGGGCGGGCCGGAGCTGGCCGATCGTCTGGAGGACGAGGGCTACGACCGTTATCTCGACCCCGTCGACGTCGTCGAGGCATAGGATCGGGGACATGACCGCGACTCTCAGCCCGGAGAAGTACGACGACGTCACCGAGGCGCTCAAAGACGTCATGGATCCCGAACTCGGGATCAACGTCGTCGACCTGGGGCTGATCTACGACCTCAGCTGGGACGAAGAGAACGACGCCCTGGTCATCCACATGACGCTGACCTCGGCCGGATGCCCGCTCACCGACGTGCTCGAAGAGCAGACCGCGCAGGCGCTCGACGAGGTCGTGGAGCGGTTCCGGATCAACTGGGTCTGGATGCCGCCGTGGGGCCCCGAGCGCATCACCGACGACGGCCGCGACATGATGCGCGCGCTGGGATTCGCGATCTGAGCCCCACCGACCCCGCGCGTCTGCACTCATCGAGACTGCGTGTGCACGCCGAAACTGCGCGTGGCATCTGCAGTCTCGGCGCGAGGATGCAGTCTCGCTGAGTGGCGCGCTACGTGCAGTCATTGATGACTCGATCGATCCAGCCTCGCCGGGGGAGGTCAAAGATGCGGTCTCGGATGAGCCAGCCAAGCTCGAGCAGCTCTTCCCCGTCCGGCTGTGCGGAGTCGATCAGGCCGCATTCGTATGCCGTCGTGACAGAGGCGACCATGTCACCGTCGTGGTACTCGACCATGAGTGGCTGTCCGCCGTATGCTCCCACGATTCGATCGATACGGATGCGGGCGCCGGTCTCCTCCCACACCTCCCGGATGACCCCGTCTGATGGTTCCTCACCGGGCTCAACGGCGCCGCCGATCAGGCTCCAGAGGCCCGAGCGCGCATGTCGGGCCAGCAGGAACCGCTCGCCTTCGCGGATCACGGCGGTCACGCCCGGTAGCATGAGCAAGTCGTTGCCGATGAGTTCCCGAATCGAAGCGACGTAGCCAGATCTCGGCATGATCACAGGGTAGGACACCGTACCTACGTGACGCGGACGATGATCTCGCCGTGCAGGACGGAGAACCATCCGTCCTCGCTGGCTGCCCACCGCTTCCAGGCATGGCTGATCGACTGGAGGTCGTCGTGTGTGGCGTGTCCGGATGCCGTGAACTGCTCGGCGATCGCGGACGTGAGGATGCGATCGGCCCACATCCCGCCCCACTCGGTGCGGTCCTCGGAGGATGCGCAGCACCAGGTGCTGGAAGTGGCAATGGCATCCGTCAGCCCGGCCGCGTGCGCCCACGACAGCAGACGACGGCCGGCATCCGGCTCACCGCCGTTGGCTCGCGCTGCGGCGCGGTACAGGTCGCGCCAGGTGACGAGCTCAGGCAGCTGCGGCCACCAATAGAATCCGGCGTCGTCGCGGTTCGAGACAGCGACGACGCCGCCCGGGCGGGTCACGCGGGCCATCTCACGCAGCGCCTGCACGGGGTCCGCGACGTGCTGCAGCACCTGATGGGCGTGGACGACGTCGAAGACGTCGTCGTCGAACGGGAGCGCGTGCACGTCGGCGACCTGGACGTCGACATTGGTGGCCTCCCGCGCGACCATGGTCGCGCGGGCGAGCGCCACCTCGTCCGCCCCGATCTCGGTGGCAGCGACATACGCGACCAACTGCGCGAGGTCTGCCGTGATGGTTCCGGGGCCGGCCCCGACGTCGAGCAGGCGGTCAGTCGGCTTCAGGAGCGGAAGCAGATGGGCCGCCGAGTTCTGTGCCGTGCGCCAGCGGTGTGAGCGCAGGACCGAATCGTGGTGACCGTGGGTGTAGACAGTCAGGAGACCTCTTTCGGGGAGGGTGATGTTCCGCTGCCAGCCTCGCGGTCCGCGTCGCGGAGTGGAAGCCCGTCCTCTTCATAGGAGTCCCGCACCCACCGCTCCCGCCCGCCTCAGGAGGACACGCTTGCCCCACAACGCCGGCGGTGAACTGGGGGACTTCCTCCGGGCCCGCAGGACGGATGCCAGCCTCGCCCCGCCGCAGCAGCACGGAGCGGGCCGCCGCCGCATCTCGGGCCTGCGGCGTGAGGAGGTCGCAGCAGCGGCGGGCATCAGCGTCGATTACTACATCCGTCTCGAACAGGGTCGCGAGAGCCACCCCAGCGACGCCGTCCTCGATGCGCTCGCTCGCGTGCTCCACCTCACGCCCGATGCGCGAGATCATCTCGATCGACTGCGAAAGAGGTCCTCGGCCCCGATGGGTGGCGCCCGGGACCGTGATGAAACTCTCGCGACGCGGTTGGCCGCCCTCGTCGACGCGGTGCGGCCCCACCCTGCTTATGTCCTCGACCGGCTGAGCAACATGGTGGCGGCGAACCCCGAAGGGCTGGCGCTCTATGACGGATTCGCCCAGTTGGCGGCCGAGGAGCGGAACACCTGCCGCTACCTCTTCACCGATCCGCGCGCACCCCGGATCTTCCTCGAGTGGGAGGAGTTGGCACGAGGAGCGGTCATGCACCTGCGTGCGACTAACGCGGGCGACCTCCGCAGCCCCGAGCTACACGCACTCGTCGCGGACCTGAGCCGGCAGAGCCCGCGCTTCGCCGAGTTGTGGAGCGAGCACATCGTCGAACACCGCCGGACGTCGATCACGCACATCCGTGCCAACACCGGCGATATCATCGCCCGCCGATATGAGGTGCTTCATCTGCCCGACGAAGCCCTCCGGATGACCCTCTGGTTACCCGAACCGGAGGCGACGTCTGCACCCCGTGTGCCGGCCGGTAGGGTCGAGGAGTGACTGTTTTCCCCCTCGACGCGCTGCCGCTGGATGTGCTGCGCCGTCGCAGCAGCACGAAGTGGCGCACGTACCCCGACGATGTGCTGCCGCTGTTCGTCGCCGAGACCGACTTCGCCCTCGCCGAGCCGATCTCTCGTGCGCTGACGGATGCCGTGGCCATCGGCGACACGGGCTACACGCCGCCCGATCCCGGGTTGCGTGCCGTGTTCCCCGGGTTTGCGCAGCGGCGCCTGGGGTGGACGGTGGACCCGGCGCGCATCCGCTGGACGGGCGATGTCATGATGGGCGTTGTCGAGTTGCTGCGTGCGAGCATCGAGCCGGGGGACCGTGTCGTCGTCACCCACCCCGTCTATCCGCCGTTCGACATGTGCGTCGAAGAGGCCGGCGGCGTCGTGGAATCGGTGCCGCTGCGCGACACCGGTGAGGGATGGGAGCTCGATCTCGGCGGGATCGCGACCGCGCTGGCCGACGGGGCTCGTGCGGTGCTGCTGTGCAACCCGCACAACCCCACCGGAACCGTGCACTCGCGCGCTGCGCTGGCGCAGCTCGCGGAGGTTGCGCTGAAGCACGGCGCCGTCGTCGTCAGCGACGAGATCCACGCGCCGCTCGTGCACGCGGACGGGGAGTTCACCCCCTTCGTCGCGTCGTGCGAGGTGGCGGCGTCCGTCGGCTATATCGTCACGAGCGCATCGAAGGCGTTCAACTTCGCGGGCTTGAAGTGCGCTCTCATGATCACGGCGTCGGAGGAGCGCGCGCGCATCGTGCGCGCGCTGCCGTCCGAAGTGGAGTGGCGCACGGGCCTGTTCGGCTCGATCGCCTCGGTCGCGGCCTTCTCGTCCGAATCCGACGCGTGGCTCGATGGTTTGCGCGCACGTCTGGACGAGAACCGGCACCTGCTCGCAGACCTGCTCGCCGAGCATCTGCCGCTCGCGCGCTACCGACTTCCGGAGGCCGGCTTTCTCGCGTGGGTCGACCTGTCGGCATATGGCTGGGGTGACAACCCCGCGCGCCGCATTCTCAAAGAGGCGCGTGTTGCGCTCAACCCTGGTCCGAGCTTCGGACCGCAGGGGGCGGGGCACGTGCGTTTCAATCTCGGGTGCGGGCCGGATGTGCTCACCGAGGCGGTCGCGCGCATCGGCGCGCTCGCACCGTAAGGTGGGCCGTCGGTTCCGGGCGGCGCTCACGCGATCATTTGGGTCGGGATCTAGGTAAGGCTATCCTTAGTGCATGCCCGTTTCCGACGCCCCCGTTCGGCCTGCCTACCGTCCGTACGTCGTCACCGCCACTCGTGTGAGCCGACTCGCACCGCACTTCGTGCGCATCACGTTCACGGGGGATGACCTGGAGTGGTTCGGCACGGCGGGGCTCGACCAGCGGATCAAGGTCGTCTTCCCCCTCGACGGCGGCTTCGCCGACATCGGCCAGCACGAGGGTTCGGGCGATTGGTACGACCGGTGGCGCGCCCTGCCGACCGCGCAGCGCAACCCCTTCCGCACCTACACGGTGCGTCGTATCGATGCCGCAGCGCGTGAGCTCGACGTCGACTTCGTCGTGCACCACGACGCCGGACCCGCCGGCACCTGGGCCGAGGGGGCGAGCGTGGGCGATGAGCTGATCGTCGTGGGGCCGGACGCCCGCAGCCCGCACGCGCGACTCGGCATCGACTGGCATCCGGGCTCGGCGCGCCGCCTGCTCCTGGCCGGCGACGAGACCGCGGCGCCGGCCATCTGCAGCATCCTGGAGTCTCTCGATCCGCGGTGCGAGGTCGACGCCTTCGTGGAGGTGCCGACCGCCGCCGACTTCCTCTCGCCCGCGCTTGCCGCGCCCACGCGCCTCACCTGGATTCCACGTGGCGAGGCCGCCCACGGCTCCCGCCTGATCGAAGCGGTCACCGACTGGACTGCGCGCAACGGTGACGTGCTCGCTCGTGCCGCCGCTCCGCGCCCGCAGGTGCTCGAAGACATCGACATCGACCGCGATCTGCTCTGGGACGCTCCCGAAGACGGCGATGGCGAGTTCTACGCGTGGATCGCCGGCGAGGCCGCGACGATCAAGACGCTGCGCCGGCTGCTGGTGAGCGGATGCGGCGTGGACCGCAAGCGCGTCGCGTTCATGGGCTACTGGCGGCTCGGCCAGGCCGAGCGCTCCGAGTGACCGCCATCGCACGCCAGCGGCGCGCGCGCTCGGTGCTCGCGGGCGTCGTCGTGCTGCTGGCGATCGCGATCGTTCTCAGCCTCGCCGTCGGCGCACGTCCCATCGCTCCGGGGGAGGTATGGCGCGCTCTCACCGCCGCCGACCCGGACAACGCCGACCACGTCGTCGTGCTGACCCAGCGCGTGCCGCGTACTGTGATCGGGGTCGCCGCGGGGGCGGCCCTGGCGCTGGCCGGCACCGTCATGCAGGGTCTGACGCGCAATCCGCTCGCCGACCCCGGACTGCTCGGTGTCAACGCCGGAGCCTCGGTGGCCGTGCTCGCCGCCGTCGTGCTCCTCGGGATCACGACGCCGTCGGGCTTCGTGTGGTTCGCCTTCGCCGGGGCGGCGATCGCCGCTGTCGTCGTGGCCCTGATCGGCTCACGAGGTCCCGACGCCGGCAGCCCCGCCAAGCTCGCCCTCACCGGCGCCGCCGTGACAGCCGGACTCAGCGCCGTCACGATGCTCATCCTGACGACCCAGATCGTCGCTCTCGACGTGTACCGCTACTGGTCGGTCGGCGGACTCACCGCCCGCGGGCTCGACTCGGTCGCACTGGTGGGAGTCCCACTCCTCCTCGGTGCCGCACTCGCGCTGGGCTCCGCGCGCGGACTCGATCTCATCGCACTCGGCGAAGAGACCGCATCGGGACTCGGGCACGACGTGGCGCGCACGCGTGCCGTCGGCATCCTCGCCACCGTGCTGCTGTGCGGGGGCGCCACCGCGATCGCCGGCCCCATCGTCTTCCTCGGCCTGATGGTGCCCCATGCCCTGCGGGCTGTCGTCGGCGAGAACTACCGTCGGCTGCTCACGATCGGTGTGCCCGCCGGTGCCGCCGTGCTGCTGTTGGCCGATGTCGCCGGTCGGGTGATCGCCCTGCCCGGTGAGGTGCAGGCCGGCATCGTCGTCGCCTTCCTCGGCGCGCCCGTGCTCATCGCGCTCGTTCTGCGGCGAAGGCAGGTCGTCCTGTGACGGCGGTCGTGCCCATCGCAGCGGGGCCGACCACCGCTGCACCTTCCCTCGTCGGCGGTGTGCGTCGACGCACCCGCCGGCGTGCCGTCGCCGTCGTGTCGATCGTCGGCGTGATGGCGATCTTCGTCGCCGTGCTCGCGCTGTCGATCGGCGACTACCCGCTGTCGCCCGCGCAGTTGTGGAACACGCTCATCGGTGGCGGCGACCGTGTCGAGCAGTACGTCGTCTTCCAGGTGCGGATGCCGAGGCTGGCGATGGCGCTGCTGGTCGGCGCCGCTCTCGGCGTCGGCGGCGCCCTGCTGCAGTCGCTGCTGCGCAATCCGCTCGCCAGCCCCGACCTGCTCGGCATCTCCGGCGGCAGCGGTGTCGCGGCGGTGTTCACGCTGCTCGTGATCGGAACGACCGGCCCGCTGCTCTCCCTCGGCGCCTTCGTGGGAGGCATCGCCGTGGCCGCGCTCCTGCTCCTGGCCGCGCGCACACAGGTCGACGGCGGCTACCGTCTCGTGCTTGCCGGCGTCGGCGTCTCGTTCCTGTGCACGTCGATCACGAGCCTGCTGATGATCCGCGCGAAGATCGAACAGACGCAGATGGCGATGCTGTGGCTCACCGGCAGTCTCTCCTCCACGCCGTGGTGGCAGGTCGTCACCGTCGCCACCGTAGTCGCGCTGACCACGCCGGTCGTCGTCGTGGTGGCGCGGCTGCTGCCGATCGCCCAGTTGGGCGCTGACACGGCCAGCGGGCTCGGGGTGCGTCCCGGCGTCGTGCGGGTGCTCGCCGTGACCGCCGCGGTGCTGCTCACCTCGGTGACGTGTGCGTTCGTCGGGCCGATCTCGTTCATCGCGCTGTGTGCACCGGCGATCGCCCGTCCGCTGCTGGGGCGCGGTGCGATCGGGGTCGGAACGAGCTGCGTGATCGGAGCCCTGCTGCTGACCTGCGCCGACCTCGTCGCCCAGTTCGCGATCCCGGGGATGCAGCTGCCGGTCGGGGTCGTCACCGGCGCGGTCGGTGCCGTCTTCCTGCTCTGGCTGCTCGCCACGTCGAAAGGACGCACCCTGTGACCACCCTCAGTGCAGCCCGACCCGTCCTGTCCGCACGCGGCCTTGCCGCCGGCTACCCGGGTCGCCGGGTGATCGACGGGCTCGATCTGCAGATCACCCCCGGCGTCATCACGATGATCATCGGCGCCAACGCGTGCGGCAAATCCACGTTGCTCGGAACGCTCGCGCGCCTGCGTCCGCCACTGGAGGGCGTCGTCGAGCTCGACGGCGTCGATGTGGCACGGATGCCGCGCACTCGCTACGCGCGCACGGTCGGGCTGCTGCCGCAGCAGCCGACCGCGCCAGACGGGCTGTCGGTCGCCGAGCTGGTCGCCCGCGGGCGGCATCCCCATCGCGGCGTCTTCCAGCGGTGGAGCGCGGCGGACTCTGCGATCGTCGACGATGCGATGATCCGCACGGGGGTCGCCGACCTGGCCGATCGCGCCGTCGGCGACCTCTCCGGCGGGCAGCGCCAACGGGTGTGGATCGCGATGGCCCTGGCACAGGATCCGCAGATCCTGCTGCTCGACGAGCCCACGACGTTCCTGGATGTGAGCCACCAGCTCGACGTGCTCGACCTTCTGCGCGAGCTCAATCGCACGCGGGGCACGACGATCGTCGCCGTGCTGCACGAGCTGAACCTCGCGGCGCGCTTCGCTGACGAGCTGGTCGTCATGTCCCAGGGCCGCATCGTCGCCCAGGGCGCGCCGGGAGAGGTGCTGACTGCCGAGGTCGTCGCCGAGGCGTTCGGCCTGGAGGCTCTCATCATCCCCGACCCGCTCACGCAGACCCCGCTCGTCATCCCCGTCCCCCAGGCTCCGGCGCCCTGACGTCGAACAGATCTTGATCACCACCCAGAAAGGAACACTCCATG
>JASGEE010000104.1:0-2652 GCA_047606715.1 Microbacterium sp. | reverse complement strand
GGAAGATGTTGTCGATGAACAGCAGCACGTCCTGCTTCTGCACGTCGCGGAAGTACTCCGCCATCGTCAGGGCCGACAGGGCCACCCGCAGACGCGTCCCCGGCGGCTCGTCCATCTGGCCGAACACGAGAGCGGTCTTGTCGAAGACGCCCGCCTCCTCCATCTCGTGGATGAGGTCGTTGCCCTCACGTGTGCGCTCGCCGACGCCGGCGAACACCGACACGCCGCCGTGGTCCTGCGCGACGCGCTGGATCATCTCCTGGATGAGGACGGTCTTGCCCACGCCCGCGCCGCCGAACAGACCGATCTTGCCGCCCTGGACGTAGGGGGTCAGCAGGTCGATGACCTTGATGCCGGTCTCGAACATCTGCGTCTTCGACTCGAGCTGGTCGAAGTTGGGCGCCTGGCGGTGGATGCCCCAGCGCTCGGTGACCTCGATGGTCTCCCCCGGCGCGCCGTTGAGGACATCGCCGGTCACGTTGAAGACCTTGCCCTTGGTGACATCGCCGACCGGGACAGTGATGGGACCGCCGGTGTCGCGCACCTCCTGGCCGCGGACCATGCCGTCGGTGGGCTTCAGCGAAATCGCGCGCACGAGGTCGTCGCCGAGGTGCTGGGCGACCTCGAGGGTGATCTCGGTGGACTCGGCGCCGATCGTGATCGTCGTCTTCAGCGCGTTGTAGATGTCGGGGATCGAGTCGTGCGGGAACTCGATGTCCACGACGGGCCCGGTGACGCGCGCGACGCGACCGGTGACCGTCGTCGCGGCCGTCGAGGCAGTGGCGGTGGCAGTCATTGTCTTCTCTTTCGTGTGGTCTGAATGCGTCGGGTCTATTTGCCCGAGGAGAGAGCGTCGGCGCCGCCGACGATCTCAGCGATCTGCTGGGTGATCTCGGCCTGACGGGCGTTGTTGCGCAGGCGCGTGTAGTCGGTGATGAGCTTGTCGGCGTTGTCGCTCGCGCTCTTCATGGCCTTCTGCGTCGCGGCGTGCTTGGCCGCCGACGACTGCAGCAGCGCGTTGAACACGCGGCTCTGCACGTACACCGGCAGCAGCGCGTCGAGCACGACCTCGGGGCTCGGCTCGAACTCGTACAGGGGGTAGACGGTCACAGACGGTGGCTCGGCATCCCCCGCTTCCACGACCTCCAGCGGCAGCAGGCGCACCGTCTCGGGCTCCTGCGTCATCATGCTGACGAACCGGTTGTAGACGAGGTGGATCTCATCGACTCCGCCGTCTTGACCGCCGCGATCGTAGGCGTCCAGCAGGGCGCCGGCGATCTGCTCCGCGGTGTGGAAGTGCGGCGTGTCGGTGTCTCCGGTCCACTCGCCGGCCGCGGCCATACGACGGAACTGGAAGTAGCCGACCGCCTTGCGTCCGACGAGGTAGTAGTCGACGTCCTTGCCCTGCGTGCGCAGCAGTTCGGCCAGCTGCAGGCCCTCGCGGAGGATCTGCGAGTTGAACGCACCCGCCAGGCCCCGGTCGCTGGCGAAGATGACGACCGCTGACCGGCGGATCGTGTCGCGTTCGGTCGTGAGCGGGTGCCGGACGTTCGAGTGCGTCGCGACGGCGGAGACGGCCCGGGTCACGGCGAACGCGAAGGGAGAGGAGGCGCGCACGCGCGCCATCGCCTTCTGAATGCGCGAAGCCGCGATGAGCTCCATCGCCTTCGTGATCTTCTTGGTCGTCTGAGCAGAAGCGATCTTCTGCTTGTAGACCCTCAGTTGTGCGCCCATTGGTGTGTGTCCTCAGGCGCTCACGCGCGACGGCCCTTGACGATCTTCTCCTGATCGATGTCGTCCTCGTCGGCGGGGGCGATCTCGACGTGACCAGGCTTGTTGATGGCCTGGCCCTTGCCGCCCTGGAACTCGAGGATGAAGGCATCCGTCACCTTCTCGAGCTCGGCCGCGGTGGCGTCATCGAGGACGTTGGTCTCGCGCAGCGTGTCGAGGATCGTCGTGTTGCGCTTGAGATAGTCGAGCAGGTCGCGCTCGAACCGCAGCACGTCCTCGACCTCGATCGCGTCGAGCTTGCCGTTCGTGCCGGCCCAGATCGAGACGACCTGCTCCTCGACGGGGTACGGCGAGTACTGCGGCTGCTTGAGCAGCTCGGTCAGGCGCGCGCCGCGGGCGAGCTGACGACGCGAAGCGGCGTCGAGGTCGGAAGCGAACATCGCGAACGCCTCGAGCGAGCGGTACTGCGCCAGCTCGAGCTTGAGCGTGCCGGAGACCTTCTTGATCGACTTGACCTGGGCGTCGCCGCCGACACGCGAGACCGAGATGCCGACGTCGACCGCGGGGCGCTGGTTGGCGTTGAACAGGTCGGACTGCAGGAAGATCTGCCCGTCGGTGATCGAGATCACGTTGGTCGGGATGTAGGCCGACACGTCGTTGGCCTGCGTCTCGATGATCGGCAGCGCGGTCAGCGAGCCGCCGCCGAGGCTGTCGTTCATCTTCGCCGCACGCTCGAGCAGGCGGCTGTGCAGATAGAACACGTCGCCCGGATAGGCTTCGCGGCCCGGCGGGCGGCGCAGCAGCAGCGACATCTGGCGATAAGCGACGGCCTGCTTGGTCAGATCGTCATAGGCGATCACGGCATGCATGCCGTTGTCGCGGAAATATTCGCCGATGGCGGCGCCGGTCATCGGCGCGAGG
>JASGEE010000103.1:0-15107 GCA_047606715.1 Microbacterium sp. | reverse complement strand
TACGAGGAGTCCTGGGGCAAGAGGTTCGGACCAACGACGCAGTGGCGTTGCAAGATCTGTCCTGACGGGGTGGGCGAGTCCGCGGACATCACTGCCGCGGATGCCTGGGAGTCGACCGCGGACGGGTATCCGAGCTTCGCGGAGCAGGAGGGCCGCTCAGCCCTCCTCGCGCGGACGGAGCGCGGCCTGGCGCTCGTTCTCGCCGCGCGAGACGCCGGTGTCATCGAACTTCGCGCGATGGATCCGGAGAAGCTTGAGCGTGCGCAGCCACTCCAGGTCGCGCGACGAACATTCCTCTTGGCGAGGCTGTGGGGTGCGCGACTCGCAGGGAGGGGCGTGCCGATCTATCGCGGCTTCGCGCTGCTTCGGCTCGCCGCACATCACCCGCGTGACGCGGCGCGCACGCTGCGGGGCTCATACTCGCGCGTCAAGCAATCGCGGAGATGACGACCGACGTACGTGATCCTCAACTCGGGTGGGCACGCATCGTGTGGCGGCGCTGGCTGGGTGCCTCTCATCGATTGCGTAAGCAGTCTCGGCAGCCGCATGCGACAGCGCAGCAAGAGCTGCGCTCAAACAGGGCGCGCAAAGCTCCGGCAGTCCCGGTTTCAACCTTTGGGTGGATACCTCGGCAGGTCCCGGTATGACATGAGGGGTCTCTCATTCGTAATGTTGAGGCACTGTCGCCCTGATAGCGTCCTTCACGCCCCCTGATGATTGCGGTCTACCCGAGATCGCAAGCGACTCGACCTTTGTGAGCGAGGACACGCATGGTTGCCCACCGCACCCCCTTTTCGCCGCCCGCCGCCACGTCTGTGAGGCGTGCACTCGCAGCGACAGCGACAGCGTTCGCTGTCGTCGTCGGCTCGCTGGTTGCTTCTGCTCCCGCCTCGGCGGCTGGCACAGTGCTCATCACTGACACAATGAGCCGAACCGTCACGAGCGGATGGGGCAAGGCCGATACCGGAGGGAAATGGTCCCGGCTGTCCACAACTGTCGCCTCCGTGAAGCACGGTAGCGCCTGGATCCAGAGCCCCGGGCCGGGCCGTTCGGCGCGCACATCGCTGTCGACTTCGATCCTTGACACGAATTCGACGTTTACGTTCTCGTTCCCGACGATTCCGACGTCAGGTACGGGCCTCTATGCGTCGTTCGGCACACGTGCGACATCGCGACTGTCATACGACGTCGGTGCGCGTGTCCTGGTGGGGGGCAAGGTCCAGGTATCCCTCCAGAAGCACTCCGGCGGCAAGACGACGACTTTCACGAGTAAGACCCTCGCATCGAAGATCACGGCCGCAAAGAAGCTCAATGTGCGGTTCCAGGTCACTGGCACGAACCCAGTGAAGCTCTTGGCCAAGGTCTGGCTGCAGGGTACGGCTGAGCCATCGAGGTGGACGCTCGCCTACTCTGACAGTTCGGCCTCACGCATCAAGCGTGCCGGTGGCATCGAAGTGAACCTATACACGTCATCGTCCACGAAGGTGGCTCCCGTGGGGTTCGACAACCTTTACGTCAGGTCTCTGGCGACTGCGACGCCGACTGCGACCGCGACGCCGACTGCGACCGCGACGCCGACTGCCACTGCGACGCCGACCGCGACTGCCACTGCGACGCCGACGGCCACGGCCACGGCGACCGACTCCACGTCGGCGACGATTGCGTCGAGCACGGCCTCTGGCGCCCGGCAGACGGCGGGCGCGGCGACGCTCGGTACGACCGACTACGCAGTGCCCAGCGGCGCAGTCGTCGTGTCTCCGAGCGGCAGTGACAGCGGTGCGGGGACGGTTGCCTCGCCGCTGCAGACGATCACCAAGGCTCTCAGCGTGGTTTCCGACGGTGGTGTCATCGTTTTGCGCGGCGGTACGTATCACGAGTACGTTCTGGTCCCCCCGCAGAAGAGTGTGACGATCCAGCCGTACCACTCGGAGGCCGTATGGATGGATGGTGCCGAAGACGTGACCGGTTGGAGCAAATCCGGATCTGTGTGGGTGCGGAGCGGGTGGACGCAGTCTCTTGATGCGAGTCCGACGTTCACGCGCGGAGCGCCGGACAACACCGAGGAAGGCTACATCTTCATCGACCCTGATTACCCGATGGCATCGCACCCCGATCAAGTTTGGGTTGGCGGTGCACAACTCGCCGAAGTCTCCTCCCGCGCTGAGGTCACGACTGGCACGTTCTACGTTGATGACTCCGCAGACCAACTGGTCATTGGGACGGACCCCTCGGCAGGTGTTGAGGCGAGCACACTGACGGACGCCCTGTCGATCCGCTCGGTCGGCTCCACCGTTCAAGGGATCGGTATTCGGCGCTATGCAACGAGTGTGCCCTCCATGGGGACTGTCATTGTCGCGGCCGCCGACGTGACGCTGTCCAATGTGATGATCCGCGATAACTCGACGATCGGTCTGTACACGTGGTCAACGAACACGACGCTCACGAATGTTTCGCTGATCGGGAACGGGATGCTCGGTGCCGGCGCGTCCCACGCGGACGGGCTCCGCATCAGTGGGCTGTACTCGGCGGAGAACAACAGTGAGCATTTCAACCGTGCTCCGGTCTCTGGAGCGCTCAAGATCCACAGCTCGGATGACGTGGTCATCTCGGACAGCGTGTTCGCTGACAACTATGGTCAGGGGCCCTGGTTTGACGTATCCAACACCAACGTCGTATTCACTGGAAATGACAGCCTGCGCAACACTGGCAGTGGCGTCGTGTTTGAGATCTCCGAGAACGCGACCTTTACGAACAACTACGTGCGGGACAACGGCATCAATGGCATCTTCGTGATCAACTCGGGTAACGTCGCGCTGTGGAACAACACGGTCGTGGGCAACGCGCGCAATATCTCGATCGAGATGGACTCGCGCCGTTCGACGGACTCTGCGATCCCGTGGATTACGCAGAACATCTCGATCGGGAATAACGTATCCGCAGAAACAATCGGTGACTGCGTTGTGTGTGTGAATGACTACTCTCATGCGCTCACCGGGAATCAGATGCTGACGACGAATGACGGCAACCTATATCATCGGACCTCGTCGAGTTCCCCTAGCATATTTGCCTACTATGCTCAAGGCAGTGTCGGCGGCTCCAAGTCGTATGCGTCATTGACGGCCTTCACGGCCGCGACCGGCCGCGAGGTGAAGTCGCAACTTCTGGAGGGAGCCATCTCGCCGGTGACAGCCGCCGGGGAGTTGACGACCGCTGCTGCCGCGTTGCAATCCGCTGTGGCGCTGCCGCTCCCGTCGGACGTGGCGACGTCTTCCTCGCTCGTCGCGGGCGCGGCAAAACTTGGCGCGACTTTTCCGTAGCAAACGGATATGGTCCGGTCCCGCAATACAGGGGTTCGTCGGGAGGTCACGGTCGGCGCTGTCGGCACCGATGCGCCCTCTCGATCAGCCGAGTCCACGCCATGGCGGGCGCGTAAGCGAGGCGGAACCGAGTGATGGTAGTGGAGGCATCGCGACGGCGGTCGAACAGCCCCAGCCTGACCCAGTGTTCGACAAGCAGGGTGCGCATGGCGCGATCGGCATGGACGAGAGCTTGCCGATGCACCGCGAACACGAAGGCTCCCTCTCGCGCGGCCTCGTTGATCGTCGCCCGCAGCCCTTCGACCGTCCCGATGATTGGCCATACGGTCGGGGAGGGAAGCGACTGCTGGTCGATCGTCGTTGTCAGACCCGGGCCGCGTACGTCGACCCATCCCGAGTACAGGAAGAACTCGAGTAGGTTCTGTCTTTCGAACTCTTCGCCGAACGGCAGGCCCGATCGGCTTTCGATGTCGGCCATCATTTCCTGAACCAGCGGGGTCGAGAAGACGAATGGCGTTGCCGTCGGAGGGAAGTTCATGATGGCGAGCTCGATCTGCTCAGCCGATGCGCCGACGTACCTGAGGGTGGTGTGAAGCGAGGGGCGCAGTGGGTGTGTCGTGTACGGATGAGATCGCCCGTGGGCTCGACCATCAGTCCCGATGAAGTCGGAGGCGCGAACGGGTCGAGTGAAATGGTTCTTCGCGTCGAGAACGACGTAGTGCGGCGTGCGGATCGAGCCCGCGATCGCGAGCTTCGCGGCCTGCTGACTTCGCCATCCGGTCGCTGATCCCGCGTCGACCAGGGCGCGCGTGCGCAGGACCGTGACGTGGGGTGCAAGGGATCCGTATTCGCGGAGTAGCCGTCGACGGCGTCGGTTACCGAGGCCAGTCACGCTGTTGTCGATCACGAAGATCCTGTCTACAGTGGCTGGTTCGACGAACAATCGCATCGAGCGTGCCTGCACCTCCAGGAGCACGACTTCGGCGTCGAAGACGACGGTGACGAATGATAGCTGTGGCATCATGCTGCCTGCTTGTCGCGCCGGGTCATCAACTTCGCGAACTGCATCAGCCGACGGGCATCGGCGCGGTACACCCGCAGGAGCAGGAACGGCAGGCAGGAGGCCAAGCCCGACAATACTCCCGCGGTGATGGCCACCCACGGATACGATTCCAGGGATAGGGATGCGCACCAAGAGACAACGCCGGCGAGCCCCGCGACGCCGAGGATTCGCAGCGCGCCGCCGTAGAGGCTGCGAACAGGCACATCCGTAACGCGGGAGAGCCAGAACAGCGAGATCGGCCAGGCCAGCGCCGGGGCCGCCGCGAACCCGATCGCGACACCCACCAGTCCAAAGAACGATCCTACGAGAATGCATGTGGCCCGAATGCATGTCGACACGGTCGTGTATCGCATGAGCTGCGAGCCGAGGCCGCGCGAGACGTAGATCCAATAGCCGACGAACGACAACGTTGTCAGGGTGCCGGCGATCGCGAACATGCGCAGGATCGGGGCCGCCTCGCCCCACTGCGCGCCGAGCGCAATTCGTACCACAGGCTCCGCCAGGCCTGCGAGCAGCAGCAACGGGATCCCCAGCGCGTAACCCAGCGCCAGCTGTCCTGATGTCACAAACGAGTCGAAGCGCTGCTTGTCGCTCTGGATACGAGACAGGATCGGGATCGCCACGCTCGAGAGAGGCGTACGAACCTGCGTGAGAGGTGTCGTCACGAGCTGGCAAGCGCGGTTGTACAGTCCCAACGGTGCCGCACCGAATCGCACAGCGACGACGATCGTGTCGATCTGCGCGGCACCGTAAGACAGCAAGTTGGCGAGGGCGAGGTTCCACCCGAGCCGGAGGAAGGGGCGGACCGCAGATGCGCGCGAGTACCAATGGGGCAGCCACCTGCCTGCGATGGCAGACGCGATCAGACCGACGATGGGACTGGCCAGCTGCTGCGCGACGAGCGCCCAGTGCCCGGCGCCGGCGGCGGCGAAGCTGATCGCGGTGCTCAAAGCGATCGCTGCAGCGATTACCTCGATCATCGCCAGTGCACGGAACTTCAGCGCACGCATCAACTGCGCTCGGTACTGCGTCGTCATGCCGTTGATGAGGAAGACGACGCACAGCACCTGGAGCATGCCGAGGAGCTCGGACTCTCCCGACATGCTGGAGATGGACCAGGACAGACACCAGACGAGAGCTGCGAGAACGGCACCGATCACGGTGTTGACCCAGAACAGATTGTCACGCTGGCCTCGGGTCACTTCCGGTGCTTGTACCGACGCAGCCGTGAGACCGAAGTCTCGGAAGATCTCGCCGACGCCGATGACGATCAGCACGATCGCGATGAGGCCGTAGTCGTGCGGGTCGAGCATGCGTGACAGCACCACGACCGACGCGAGCTGCAGGATGATCTTCGCCCCTTGCGCGCCGAGCATGACGATTGCGCCGCTGGCGGCGGTTCCGGCGAGGGACGATGTCGGCGCGGTACCCGTCATAGCATCGCCTTCAGGGCCGGGATAGCTTTGTCGAGAAGTTGCGTGCCGAGAGCCTGGGCGTGCCGTGCCGCGTCGCTCAGGTCGTCGGTATCGGTTGCACTGAGAACACGCTCGGCGACGCCGGCAGGGTTGGCCAGTGCCACGACATGTGACCATTCGATTGAGCGCATGAGCGGGGCGAACTTGCGTGAGTATGCCATTGCGATTGCCGGAGTTCCCGTCGACAGTGCGTTGAGGCAGGCGTGCATCCGCGCGCCGATCACGATGTTCGCCCCGGCCGTCGCGCGCCGCGCGTGGTCGAGGTCTTCCGGGACGAGGAGCCCGAGCTTTCCGTCATACTCTGCGTGCAGTTGCCGCGCGAGCGGTACGTCGTTGTCGGCGTCAGCCGAGTCCAGTACGTGAGGGAACAGCGTGACCGATCTTCCGCGGGCCAGCAGACCTGTGATGATGTCGGTCATGGCTCCCCGGTACCCGACGTCGCTACCGTGGTCGCTTGAGTTCCACAGCAGGCCCGAGACGTTCAGGAGGATGTCGTTGTCGAGGGGATCGTGGGGCTGATCTATGCCGAAGACCAGGTCGCTCGTCGTCAGATCGACGGGTCGGCCGAGGGCGGCAGCGGCCTCCGCGCTGGCGGGGTCCCTGGCGAGAACGAGACGTGAGCTTCGGAGGTTGCGGCGCGCCATCCCGCGCGCGCGACGTGTCGAAAACGGACCGATGGTCTGCGGAGCCATGATGGTCGGGACACCGGAGCGCACTGCGAATTCGTGGATCATCGACATCGTCGTGTGGCGCGGCATCCCGTAGATGTCGGCGAAGCTATCGCCCGAACGTGTATCCCAGTAGAGGTCGAAGTTGGAAAGCCAGGTCTTCATTCCTCGCCGCCCGGTGACCCACTCGCGGGCGAGGCCCGCGGGCGACCACGTTACCGCGGACGGCTTGGTGCGGTAGTTCATGTACTCGAACTCCGCATCCGGCCACACGCGGCGTAGAAAATCGCGCGAACCCCGACATAGAGCGCGGACGCCGAGATTGGGTGATGTTTCGTCACTCCAACCGACAAGAACGCGCATATCGTCTCCCCCGGGCGATGTCGTGAGGTTCAGCGTATCGCGTGGCGGGCATTCCCTGCGCGGGCGGGCGGGTTATCCCAGCAACGCTGGCTGAACGGTCCACGTGTCGGCCCTGCCGTACTGTCTGGGGTCATCAACCTGATGTTGTCTCCGCCCAGGGGAGAGATCGATATCGAAGGGCCATGAGTGGTTCCGGAGTTGAACTCTCGTGATCGCGTTCGGTGCTTTCGTGCATACGATTCTCGAGTCCTGGAGGGGCAACGAGCCGTGCCCAGTGTTCTCTCATCCCGTGCGGGCCCGAGTCAGGTTTGAGAGGATGTCATAAGGGACGGGGGAATGCATGAGAGTGCTGTTCGACGCATACTGGTGGGGCGACGGCGCGATAGCTAATCGCACCGTACAGCGCCAGTTCATCCACACGTGGGCGCGTCTCTTTCCTGATGACGACCTTGTGCTGGCGCTGCGCCGTGGCGTCTCTGGGCGCGATGTTCCGACGGGCGTGCGTGTCGTCCGCACGCGTCTATGGCCGCATGCGCTCTCAAACCGCTGGGAGATTCCGCGGCTACAGCGGAAAACCCGGGCTCACATTGCCCTCGTGCACAACTACACGCCGTGGCGTGGAAAGTCGCTGGTCTTTATTCACGACGTCATGTTCATCGACCATCCGCAGTGGTTCTCTGCGTCGGAGCGTCTCTATTTTCGACCGATGCTGCCATGGGCGCGGTCGGCTGCGGCGATCGCCACCTCGACACGCACGGAGGCGGCGCGGATCGTCCGGCTGGGACGGGGCATACCCGAGCCCGTCGTCACCGGTCTCGGCATTTCTCCTGCACTCGCCGAACCTCAACCGCAACGCCCTGTGCTCCCCGACGGCATCGATACATTCGCTATTACGGTCGGTCGGCTGAACGTGCGCAAGAACCTCGAGCGAATCCTTGCCGCCGCTGCTCTTTCGACGCGGATCGACGCTCAGCATCCGCTCCTCGTTGTGGGAAGTAGTGCCCATTCGGGCGTGGGCGCTGATCTCTCTCCCCAGATCAGGCGTTCGATCGACGAGGGTCGGGTTGTGTTGCTGGGGGGTGTGTCCGACGATGAACTGGCGTGGCTCTACGCGAACTCCTCGTTGTGCGTCACGCTGAGTCTCGACGAGGGATTCGGGCTCCCGGCTATCGAGGCTGCCTGCTTCGACGCGCCTCTCGTCGCGAGCGATATAGCGGTGTTCCGCGAGACCGTGGGAGATTACGCACGCTTCGTCGCCCCCGATGCGCCGCTCGTGGCCATCGCTGCCGCCGTCGACGAAACCTTCGGCACACCGGTGGATGGATCGGCTATCCGCGCCCGCTGGACGTGGGAGCACGCGGTGACGGTGTTGCGCGCTGCGGTCGCGGGGTGAGTTCAACCGATTGCGCGACGTTCGCGCACGAATGCGCGCCCATCACGCAGACCACGCCTGTAGGCCTGCCAGGGAGCGAGCGATGTGAGGAGTTGACGTCGGCCGCCCTGCAGAAGGATGCCATACGACACCGGTCTCGCGCTCTGCATCCACGCGTAGACCCCCGCGTCATCGAGGTGTTTTGCCGCGAACAGGAGCCGGTTGCGGATGTTGAAGTAGTAGTACGTCGGTGACTTGGCTCGATCTGCAACTGTCCGGCCGTGGGTCTGACCTTCCTCGTGCACGGCGACCGCGTCCTTGCGCAGTAGCAGACGGCCTCCTACCGCCGTCACGCGCCGGCTGAGATCAACATCCTCCCAGTAGAGAAAGTAGTCCTCGTCAAAGCCACCTGTGCGGCGCCATAGGTCCGCTGAGATTGCGAAACATGCGCCGGTCGCCCACTCTTCACGCGGGCGCCCAGAGCGTTCGGCACGACGTCCACGTCCAGCGATCGACCCATCGTCGAGGTACAGGTCCGCTCCTGCGAACCAGAGGGATCCGTTGCTGGTGACGATCTGGGGCGAGACGAGCGCTGATGTGTCCTCTCTGGCCGCGTCGACGAGCACGGCAAGGGAGGAGGTGTCGATCGTCGCATCCGGATTGAGAGTGGCCACGACGTCAGCCCCGCTCGCCAGCGCATGGTCTGCCCCTGCGTTGACACCACCTCCGAAACCGGCGTTGACGTCGAGAAGCACGGCGTCCCAGCTGTGGGCGTCGCACAGCGTGCGGACGCGCTCGCGCTCGTCAGATGAGCTGAAGCAATCGACGACCACCACACCCACGCCGGCGGGAAGGGACATCGATGCGATGTTCTCAGAGAGGAGCCTCGATGAATCGAAGTTCACCACAATCAACGCGGCGGCGCCCGGTGCTGTCTCGCTCATGGCAGAGGCGTGACGTCACAGCCCGGCATCGATCGAACGCATCTCGCGGAACCACTTGACAGCGGCCAGTACGATGAATGCCCCGTTGAGCAGCATCAGGATGCCGTAGCAAAACATGAATCCAGATACCCAGCCCCAGAGGATGAAGACCAGACACAGGAGACCGTAATCGGTAGGGAGCATCAACAGGGAGCGCCCCAATGTGCCACCGGCGCGGTCATGAGTCGACGGCACTCCCTTCTTCCCCTTGAGCAGATCGTTGAGCAGCATGCCGAAGAATGTAACGACGGCAATCGCCGAGTAGGCCAGCGGCACGAGCAGCCATGTGGTGTCGCGGAGGTCCGAATGCCACCAAAGCCCAATCATCATCGCCAAGTGCATGGTCGCATGTTTGATCGAGTCGATGAAGTGATCCAGCCACTCGCCGGCGAGACTCCCACCCCCGCGCAGGCGAGCAAGTTGGCCGTCAGCAGAGTCCCACGCATAGCCGAGCAGGAGCAATACGGCGATCACGATCCCGCTCCACCAGGTGATCGGTACGATCGCGATCATCGCGATCGCGAAGAAAGTATGTACAGCGCTGAACGCGGTCGCCCCGTTCGGGGTCCAGCCCCAACGAAAAGCAGCTGCCGCGAAGACGCGGCCGAGCTTCCTATTGACATAGAGAGAGTACGCGGGCGCCCCCCGGGCGTGCCCCTTCTGAGCTTGCGCCAGACTGGCGTATGCGCTCAGGAAGCTATCCGTCATTCGGGTGCCGTCCACCTCATAGTTCTTTATCAGAGTGGTAAGAAGCTTAGCCGTGATTCATCCCAATCCTGGCGGTCCTGCGTCTGGCGGCATTCGCTGGATGGGCGCGCGGGACTTGCTGGCCGGCAACGACCAGATATCTGGATGTCCGTGTTGCGCGTTGCGCGCGTCGTGCTGTGCGCCTGGCAGACTGTCCAGGTGAGAACAGAGGGCCGACGGTTGCGCGTTATGCAGTCCTTTCCCGCACCCCGGGTGACCACCAACCCGTATATCCACATGCTCAGTTCATCTCTCGAAGCGACCCCCGGTATGGAGCACATGTGCTTCGACCGAAGAAGGGCGCTCTTCGGCGGCTACGATGTCTTTCACTTCCATTGGCCCGAAGTCCACCTCGGAGGAAGCAGGCGTCCCGTAGCGATCGCGCGCCGCCTCTATTTTGCTGCGCTCCTGGCTCGGTTGAGGCTCGGGCGCACCGCGATCGTGCGCACAGTGCACAATGTTGAGTTCCCACAGGACATCACGCCATGGGAACGCCGAATGCTGGAAGCGGTCGAGCGGCGCACCGATTTCCGCATCGCGCTGAATGCCCAAACCAACATCGCCGGAGGTGAGCACGCCGTCATTCCTCACGGTGACTTCCGCGCGTGGTACTCAGGCTTGGGGGTCGAGCCGCGCGCCGCGGAGCCCGACACGATCGGCTTCGTCGGGCTCGTCCGCCGGTACAAGGGTGTCGAGCAGCTAGTCCGTACATTTCGCGACACGATGGAAATCGCGCCGGAGCTTCGGCTGCGAGTCTCTGGCAATCCGAGCACGCTGGAACTTGCCGCCGAGATTCGCGCCCTTGCCGCCGGCGACGCACGTATAGAGCTCGATCTCAGATTTCTCGCGGAGGAGGAATTCGCCGCCGCGATCATGGCGAGCGAAGGTCTGGTGCTCCCGTACCGTCATATGCACAACTCAGGAACCGTGCTTGCGGTGCTGTCCTTGGGTCGCCCGGTTCTTGTGCCACGCAACGAGGTGAACGAGGCACTTAGCGCCGAGGTCGGGCCCGGGTGGGTGATGATGTTTGATGGTGAGGTCTCCGGGGAAGCGCTGTCGCAGTTCCTCGCCTCAGCGAAGCGGGAGAGGTCATCCGCGGTGCCTAATCTCGCTGGCCGCACGTGGCAAGACGTCGGAATTCAGCACCGGGAGGCATACCGCGCCGCCATAAAGATGCACAGGAAGAGGTGATCGTGAGCGCGTCGCATCCTCATGTGGTGATCGCCATTCCAACGTTTCGGCGGCTTGAGCGGCTCGGGCATCTCCTCGGTGCCTTGCCCGATCAACGGTTCGCGGCGGAGTCTCTCGGTGTCTCGACTGCTGTGGTCGTTATCGATAACGACCCGGCGGAGTCCGCTCGTGTCGTCGTCGCTCGCGCGGAAGCGTCGTATTCGACGGAGCCGGAGCGTGGACTCTCCGCCGTCCGGAATGCGGCGATCGCCGCCGCTGGTGATGCGGACGCGCTCGTGTTCATTGATGATGACGAACTCCCTGAGCCTGGCTGGCTTGCAGAACTTGTACGTGTGTGGCTCAGCGGAGCCGCTGACTTCGTTTCGGGGCGAGTCGTCTCGGTGTTCGGGCAGACACTTGACCCGTGGATCCAGGCGGGTGGATTTTTCCGGCGTGTCGAGTTCTCTGATGGAGAACGGATGCCTTTCGCTGCCACCAACAACCTCCTCATCGATCTGTCTTTCCTGCGCATGCATCGGCTCACCTTTGATCCGAAGTTCGGCATGAGCGGAGGCGAGGACATCCGACTCACGAGTCAGGCTGTGGCTGCCGGAGCTAGAATCGTCGCCGCTCCGTCTGCAGTGGTGCTCGACCCGGTGCCGCCTGAGCGGACAACCCGCGGGTGGGTCCTGCGTCGCGCTTTTCGCGTTGGCAGCACGACGGTGAGGTGCGACGTTGCTCTCGCCCCCACGGCGTTTGGTCGCCTCATTGCACGAATTCGTTGGTTTGCCAATGGGGTCGGTCGCATCGTCGTGGGTGGATTGCGTTGGGTGACTGGATCGATCGCGCGCTCGACCGTGCACCGTGCGCGGGGGGCGCGGCTGATTGCCCGCGGAGCGGGCATGTGCGTGGGCGCGTTCGGTGTCGAGTACAAGGAGTATCGTGGTCGTCACGCGCAGTAGACGCCACGCCGTTCCACTATTGTTGGGGCGTTGAGTCTCGGGGAGTGTCGTCTCCTGGGTGGCTCGCTCTCAACGCGAGCCACGGTCTGTGGGCTATGCATGTGTTCGGTAAGGTCGCTAGTGGGGGGCGCAAAATTGGGCGAGCTCGTGAGCAGCAGACGTGTGCTAATACTGACGGCAACCGTCACCCCGCACCCGCAGATGGGTGCGCTGGCTGTGAAGGTGCCCGAGGAGCGGTTTACGCAGTACTGTGATGCGTTTTCCTTTCTCGTCGCTTCTGGGGCTACGACGCTGTTCGACCACATCCTTCTTTGTGAGAACAGCGGGTTCGACCTCACGCGATTCGCTGATTCGTTCGCCGGGTCCGCGTGTGACGTCGAATATGTTTCTATTCCGATGGATGACTCCGCCGGCAGGTATGGGCGAGTGTACTCTGAGATGCACTTGATCGATCGTGCACTACAGCAAGCCGGAGACATCGTCGATGAGGATGACCGTGTCTGGAAGCTGACTGGTCGGTATCAAATTAACAATCTGGAACGAGTCGTGACCAAGACTGACCAGACGGCGGATCTGGTCGTTGCTTTGCGGCGGTTTCCGGCGAAGTGGACGGACCTCTACTTGTTCTGTTTCAACCTCCGGGCATGGAAGTCGCTGTCGGCGCGGTTTGATGAGTTGGAAACGACATCCGGTGGTGCGGCCGTAATGTACGACATCATTGGGGATCTCTCCAGGAGCGGGCTAAAAGTCAAGGACCGATTGGGGATCGAGCCGCACTTGCTTGGCATTCGCGGGCACGATCAGCGCAACTACGACTCGCCGAGGCAGCGGCTCAAGCGGCGCACTCGCCAGGTGTTACGTGCGATCGTCCCCGGGCTTCGCGTTTAAACCTGGATCCGATCAAGCTTGAGATCGAGCGTGGACGGCTGCTCTGCTCGGCGTCACTTGTGTCGGGAACCGATGGGGGTGAGCGTCCATGCGTGGAAACTGCAGGTATGTGACGTGAGCGAGTCACACGTGGTCGCTTTCCCTGTCGTGGCCCATCGAGCGGAGTTCGCCGCGTTTGGGCAAGTCTTGTTCGAGTAGCCGGACGCGGCACTCATCTGGGCCGGGCCGGCCGTTTATGCGACTGCGCTCGACCGAGTGACGCTCTTGCAGCATGTCAGTACCTGCATGTGTCGACCGGTGGTCACCTCTTCGTGATCGAGCCGATGATGTTTGATCGCTTCAACCTGGCGCCGCGGGTGGACCTGGTCGGGAGAGACTCAGTGCGATGATTGATGTCGACGACGCGCGTGTCGAAGACTAGGGGTCAAGACGGTTCCGGCCAGTACTCGTTCACGAGGCTCGCGGTCGAGGCGATGTTCGCCCGACTGGATGCGCCGAAGACGATCGACTCGAGGTTCGGCAGGCCGCACACCCACTCAATCGCCTCGCGCGGCGGAATCGCTCCGCTTGCGAAGACGGACATGGCGACCGCGCGGAAGGGGCGCTTCTCGAGCGCATCGAGGTAGCCGTCGAGACCACCCGACATACGGAATCCGAGCTTGTTGATGTTCGAGCACACGATCGGATTCTCGACGCCTGCGCGTTCAAGGTCGTCGAGGGTGCGAGGGAGGTTCATCGTGATGAAGCCGGGCTCGGCGTCATAGCGCTTGCGCACGTGGTCGGCGAAGATGCGAAAGGCATCGGTGAAGCCCAGGCCCGACAGCAGGTCGACGACGACGTTCTGCAGCCAGATCACAGGTGTCGACAGACCGGCGAACATCTTGAGCTCCGCATCGATGAGAAGCGTCGTGATCCCTTCGATGTCCTTGCGCGCGAGGGAGGATGTGCCCCGCGCGATGCTGTCCAGCAGACCCTCCTCGGGGAGGAACTTGCGGATTGCTCCGAGGAATCCGTCATCGGTCACGGCGTTCGCATACTTGTGCGCGTACGGCATGCCGGGGAAGAACTTCATATCGGCATAGCGCTCGGGGTGCGCCCGCACGTGGTCACATACTTCGGTGATGCGATCATGGGTCGTGCACATGAACGTGGTCACGCCTTCGTCGTAGGCGTAGTCCAGGACCTGGATGATCGCATCCAGGTCCTGGAAGCGCATCTGCTGAGCGCGTGCCTTCTCTTCAGACATATGGTTCACGCCGAAGAACTGGTTATCGCCGAAGAGCAGTCGATCCATCGTGCGCGTCGTCACCATTACTTTCCTCCCCGCAGCGCGCTGAAAGCGGCAGCTATTCGTCCGCGCGACGCGGACGCTATGGCGGTGTCGGACGATGTCTCCGTGGTGAGACGCGCACCTTCGCGTCCGGCATCCTCGCTGATCATCGAAATCACCCGATCGGTGACCGCCGCTGACGCGAAGTCGTTGACGCCGGTGGTGTCGCCGGTCTGGACGCGCTGAACGAACGCGTCCAGTTGCGCACTGTATTCCTCACCGCGCAGATAGAACCATGGCGCCTTGGTGAGCTCCGTCGTATAACGTACGTTCCACCCCGTCCGATATCCGTCCGGCAGCGACGCCGTATCGCGGAGGTAGACCTGCACCTCCTGGCGGTCGGCGTGGATGCGGCCGTGCGGACCCCACAGCGTGATCTTCGTCGTCATCTTTCGCTGAGACTCATCGGACCAGTTGGAAATGATCTGAGCAGTGCCGTTCGGGTAGTGGAGCGTGCTCGCCACGGCATCATCGATCTGCGCGGAGAAGATGCTGGTCAGTTGGCTGCCGCTGACCGATCGGGGCGCGCCCAGGTACCAGGTCAGCAGGTTGAGCGGGTGCGCTGCGTAGTCGTACAGGCACCCACCACCCGTTGAGCGTTCGCTGCGCCAGGTCCGACCTGCCGGCTTCAACACAACGGGACCGTACGCCTCGGCGAGAGCGGTGTTCACCGGGCCGATCGCTCCGAGCTGGAGTAGCCGTTGCACTTCGCGGAATGCGCCGACGAAGCGGTTGTGGTAACCGACCTGAGTGACCAATCCGCGCTCCG
>JASGEE010000102.1:0-12872 GCA_047606715.1 Microbacterium sp. | reverse complement strand
GCCGCCGCCTGGGCCGCAGCCGTGCGCACCTTCGAGGTCGCCGCCTGCTGCACCTGTCCGCGATCGTTGCGCACCTCGACGTCGCCGCCCTCGCCGGGAGCGGTGTACTGCAGCTTCTGCGCCTCCACGGCAGGAGCGGTCAGGCCCTTGGCCTCGACACCGCCCTCACCGACGGGACGCACTTCGACATCGAGGTTGTAGAGGAAGCCGACCGACTCCTCCTTGATCTGCCCCATCATGGCCTGGAACATCTGGAAGCCCTCGCGCTGATACTCGATCAGCGGATCGCGCTGGGCCATCGCCCGCAGGCCGATGCCGTCCTTGAGGTAGTCCATCTCGTACAGGTGGTCGCGCCAGCGACGATCGAGCACCTGGAGCACGACGCGGCGCTCCAGCTCACGCATGGCCGGCTCCCCCAGCTTCCGCTCGCGCGCGGCGTAGGCGATCTTCGCGTCCGAGAGGATCTCGCGCCGGAGCACCTCGGCGGTGACGCGGCCCTTGCTCCCGCTCTCGGCGACGACCTCATCGATCGTGACGCCGACGGGGTACAGGGTCTTCAATTCCGTCCACAGCGCGTCGAAGTCCCAGCTCTCGGTGTGGCCGGCACTCGTGTGGTCGTCGATGACGGCGCCGATCGCATCCTCGATGAAGTGCTGCACACGATCGGACAGGTCATCCCCCTCCAGCATGTGCCGGCGATCGGCGTAGATCGCCTCGCGCTGACGGTTGAGCACGTCGTCGTACTTGAGCACATTCTTGCGGATCTCGGCGTTGCGCGCCTCGACCTGGCTCTGCGCACTCTTGATCGCACGCGAGACCATGGAGGATTCGATCGCGACGTCGTCGGGGAAGTTCGTGCGCGCGAGGATCGCCTCGGCGGCACCCGACTGGAACAGCCTCATCAGGTCGTCGGTCAGCGACAGGTAGAACCGGCTCTCGCCGGGGTCGCCCTGACGGCCCGATCGTCCGCGCAGCTGATTGTCGATGCGTCGCGACTCGTGCCGCTCCGTGCCCAGGACGTACAGGCCGCCGGCCTCGATGACCTTGACGGCTTCCTCCGCGACGGTGTCGCGCATCGCGGTGTAGACCTCGTCCCACGCGGCTTCGTACTCGTCGGGCGTCTCGACCGGGTCGAGCCCCCGCGCCTTCATCTCCTGCACGGCGAGGAACTCGGCGTTGCCGCCGAGCATGATGTCGGTACCGCGACCGGCCATGTTGGTCGCGACGGTGACCGCGCCGAACCGGCCGGCGCGCGCGACGATCTCGGCCTCGCGTGCGTGGTTCTTCGCGTTGAGCACTTCGTGCTTGATGCCCTTCTTCGCCAGCAGTCGCGAGAGGTACTCGCTCTTCTCGACGCTCACGGTGCCCACCAGCACCGGCTGGCCGCTCTCGTGGCGGCGGGCGATGTCTTCGACGACCTGGGCGAACTTGGCCGGCTCGTTCTTGTAGACGAGGTCGGGCTGGTCCTTGCGGATCATCGGCTTGTTCGTCGGGATCGGCACGACGCCGAGCTTGTAGGTCGACATGAACTCAGCCGCCTCGGTCTCGGCGGTGCCGGTCATGCCGGCCAACTTCTCATACAGGCGGAAGTAGTTCTGCAGCGTGACGGTCGCGAGGGTCTGGTTCTCGGCCTTGACCGGGACGCCCTCCTTGGCCTCGATGGCCTGATGGATGCCCTCGTTGTATCGCCGGCCGACCAGGATGCGGCCGGTGTGCTCGTCGACGATCATGACCTCGTCGTTCATGACGACGTAGTCCGTGTCGCGCTTGAACAGCGCGAGGGCCTTGATCGAGTTGTTCAGGAACGAGATGAGGGGCGTGTTCGCCGACTCGTACAGGTTGTCGATGCCGAGGTAGTCCTCGACCTTCTCGATGCCGGGCTCGAGCACCCCGATCGTGCGCTTCTTCTCATCGACTTCGAAGTCCACACCGGCCTCGAGGGTCTTCGCGATCTTCGCGAACTCGGTGAACCAGCGGTTGGCCTCACCCGAGGAGGGGCCGGAGATGATCAGGGGCGTGCGCGCCTCGTCGATGAGGATCGAGTCGACCTCGTCGACGATCGCGAAGCAGTGGCCGCGCTGGACGAGGTCCTCCCGGCGCCAGGCCATGTTGTCGCGCAGGTAGTCGAAGCCGAACTCGTTGTTCGTGCCGTAGGTGATGTCGGCGTCGTACTGCGCCCGGCGCACGTCGGGGGTCTGCCCCGCGATGATCGTGCCGGTCGTCATGCCCAGGGCCCGGTACACCCGGCCCATCAGCTCGGACTGGTAGCTCGCGAGGAAGTCGTTGACCGTGATGACGTGCACGCCCTTGCCGGCGATCGCATTGAGGTAGACCGCGAAGGTCGCCGTCAGCGTCTTGCCCTCACCGGTTTTCATCTCGGCGATGTTGCCCAGGTGCAGGGCGGCGCCGCCCATGATCTGCACGTCGTAGGGACGCTGGCCGAGCGTGCGCTTGGCGGCCTCGCGCACCGCGGCAAAGGCTTCGGGCATGAGCTTGTCGAGGCTCTCGCCTGCTTCGTGACGCGCGCGCAGCTCAGCGGTCTCACCCCGCAATTCGGCGTCGGTGAGCTGCGCGTAGTCCTCTTCGAGGGCCCCGACAGCCTTCACGACCTGCTGAAGCCGCCGAAGAATACGTCCTTCGCCGGCACGCAGCAGTTTCTCGAGAGGGTTGGCCACGGGAGGTCTCCATCTTTCGGGTGCAGGTGGGGCACGATGCCACCGGGCCGCGCACAGAGCGCACCGCACATCGTCCTATGTTATGCGGTTGTGACCTTGTAACGGGCTGTGCCCATTGCTCGCAGGTGCTCCGGGCCGCGCACCGGCAACGGAACGTAGGATCGTTCCATGGCCGGAATCTGGGGCAACCGCAAGAAGCAGCGCGAAGCGCAAGCGGCGCAGGATGCCGAGCTGACCCGCCAGGCGGGGTCGGCTCTCGTCGCCGCCGACGAACGCATCCGCACGACCGGAGACGAACTGGTCTACGCCGAGGCGGAGCTGGGAAGCGACGCCACCCGACCACTGCGAGAGGCGCTCGTCGCCGTGCAACAGCATCTCGCGGAGGCGTTCCACCTGCACCAGCTGCTGCACGACGAGATCCCCGACACCTCGGAGGAGATCCGCACACGCAGCGCCCGCATCGTGCAGCTGTGCGAGTGGGCGCAGGAACTGCTCGATGATCGCACCGAGGCGCTCGCCGCCCGGATCGAGCGCGCACGCCGCGCACCCGAGATCATCACCGGCATCCGCAGCGACGTGCAGCGGCTGAGCGTGCGGCTCCCGCACGTTCAGGCCACGATGGGCCGCCTGGCTGCACGCTACAGCGCTGAGGCGCTGCGCAAGGTGTCGGGAAATCACACCGAGGCCGGCCAACTGCTGGAGTTCGCACTGCACGGCGCCGATGTCTCCGAGCGTCGCCGCGAGGCCGGGCAGCGCGAGCAGGCGAACCTCGCCCTGGAGACCGCGATCGAGGCGGTGCGCCGCGCCACGACACTCATCGATGCCGTCGACAGCTACGAGGTCGAAGCCCTGCGAGCCGAGTCGACGCTGGATGCCATCGTCCTGGACAGCCGAGAAGACCTCGCCGCGGCGAGGGACCTCACCGGCATTCCTGCCGTGGCCACCGCGATGACGGCCCTCGAACGGGAGCTGAGCACGCTCGCCCCGACCGGCACGCCGACCGACCCGTTCGCCGAGCTGACGCGGTTGCGCGAGGCCAATGCGGCGCTGGATGCCGCCGTCACCGCAGCCCGCGCGCGCGCCGCCCGCCCCGTCATCCCCGAAGCACACGTGCGCAACGCGATCGACGATGCCGACCGCCAGTTGAGTGTGGCCCGCAGCGTCATCTCCGGCCACCGCGGCTGGATCGGCGCCGATGCGCGCACTCGCCTGGCCGAGGCGGAGCGGATGCGGCTGGCCCTCCCCGCCTACAGTGCGCTCGCGATCGATGAAGACGACCGCGAGAGCGTCCTCGCCGACGCGCGGCGCTGCGGGGCGCTCGCCGCCGAAGCCCTCCAGCTCGCCCAGCGCGACATCGACTCGTCCCGTCCGTCTGACGGCGGCTGGGGAGGACCCGGCCCCGGCCGCGGCGGTGGCAACGACCTCATGGGCGGCATCCTCGGCGGCCTCGTCATCGGCAGCATCCTGGACGGCATCTTCGACTAGCGGCGTGCGCCCCGGCGGCCGAGCGCCGCACCCGCGTCATCCGTCGCAACCCACGGGTACTCGCGGCGACAGCCGCGAAATGCGACGGATGAACGCGAGTGCCGGACGTCAGGAGGCGAGCTGCTCCTGCACGGGCGGAGCCGATGCCGTCAGCGAGATCACGCCGTAGTCCCACCCCTTGCGGCGGTACACGACGCTCGGGTGGTCGCTGCGGGCATCGATGAACAGGAAGAAGTCGTGTCCGACCAGCTCCATGCGGTCAACGGCCTCTTCGACGGTCATCCACTCGGCGTCGAAGTTCTTCGTGCGGATCACGACGGGCGTGTATTCCGCCTCGACCTCGTCGGTGACGATCGGGACCTCGCCCGTCGCGACGGCGCGCAGCACGTCGACGGATGCCGGCTGGACATCGATCCCCTGGAGGGCACCGCTGCCCTTGTCGAGCTTCGCCCCGCGCGGGTGATTGCGGGCATCGACGCGCTTGTCCTTGGCACGGCGCAACTGCTCGGCGAGCTTGTCGACGGCCAGGTCGAGGGCGGTGAACTTGTCACTGTCGGTCGCCTCGGCACGCACGACGGGACCCTTGCTCGTGACGGTCAGCTCGACCGTCTCCTCTTCGCGGTTGCCGTTGTGGTAGGCGCGATGAGTGACCTTGACATCCAGGCGCTGCGCGCGCGGCGCCAGGTTCGCGATCCGGACGGATTTCTCTTCGGCCACCGAGTGAAAGCGATCGGAGATGCTCACTCCAACGCCGACGATGCTGGTTTCCATCATTGACCTCCTTGTTCCGGTTCGCCCGGTCAAGGGCAAACCCTGAGTCCGCCTTGGTCTCACCCACGCTATCGGCGCCGGGGCTCGCTGTCACGTGCGATTTGCCGTGACAAACCGAATGCTCATGGACTACCTGGAATACGCTGAGCAGTCGCCGCGACCGTTGCCGCGGCGAGCACGGTCGCCCCCGCCGCGCGCAGTGCTCGCGCCGCCTCGCGCAGCGTCGCCCCCGTCGTGACGACGTCGTCGACGACGATCACGCACCTGCCCGCGACGCCTCCGGCACTCATGCTGCCGGCGACGTTTCGCGCGCGCTCCTCGCGGCCCAGTCCGCGCTGGTCGGCGATGCCGGCGACGCGCAGTGCGCGCACCGGATGCAACCCGGCACGCACCGCGATGAGCGCCGCCGGGTCGTAGCCGCGGCGACGTAGCGCCGACCGCGACGACGGCACCGGCACGACCGCGACGGATGCCGATCCGAACGGGGCGGCGGCTGCCGCATCCGCGACCGCTGCCCGCAAGGACTCCGAGAGCGCGCGAGCGAGGGTCGTGCGACCGTCCTGCTTGAAAGCGCGCAGAACGCGGGCAGGCACCCCCGTGAAGCCCACGCCGCTGTGCACCGTCAGCCCGTCGTCCAGCCCGCGTCGGGTGGGATCGGGCCGCAGCGCCGCAAGGCACGCCGGACACAGGGACACGTCGGGTTCGTCACAGCCCGCGCACGAGATCGGCAGCACGAGGGAGAGCGCCGCCGCGGCGGCCCGGGTCACTCCCGGCAGCATTCCGGGGCGAGCAAACGACATCATCCTCCGATGATGCTCCGCCGCAGCGCCTTGTGTCCTCGCCGTCCCCGCGAATGTGGACAGTTCGCACGGAAGGCGCTCTGGGGAGGAGTCTGCGGCATCCGCGCTCTATCGCGGGCTGCCCTGCTGGATCGCCAGCACCTGCACGTCCGAGGCCAGATGCTGCCAGTTCGCCCCGCGCTGCGTGTACAGCTCTCCGCTGCCATCGAGCAGACGCACCCCGCCGGTCAGCGTGCTGCCCGCGACCGTCGTGGATCCGTCCGGCGCGCGCAAGCTGGCACCGAATGCACCGACCTCGTGCGTGTAGAGGAACGTGTCCTCATCCGACGTGGTCAGCACCGCGAGCGTCGCGGCATCGAGCCAGGTCAGCTCCTGCGCCGTGCCGGACAGCGCCGCCAGCACCTTGCGGTCGCCGAGCGCGACCGGCTCGCCGTCGCGATCGCGCTGGATGCCGGCCACCCACAACGCGTAGCCGTCGCCGGTGCGCACGACCGCCGCGACCTGCGTGCCGTCGCGCGACACGCGCTGCGCGATGACCTCGACGGCCTCCGGCCACGCGTCGGCGACGGCGACGCCCTGACCGTCACCGTCGTAAGCGACCACCGCGGCGGGGTCGTCCTGCGGCACGGTCCACACGTAGCCGAAGGGGTCGATCGACGGGGCGACCAGGCCCGACCGGGCATCCAGAGACGTCACCGTGCCGTCGGCGCTCACGCGCACGACCGCGCCCGACTCGTCGCGCACCGCCGCCGCGGTCAGGTCGGCGCCGACCTCGATCTCCGCCGCAGCGACGCCCGACAGCGCATCCGAGAGGCCCGCGATGGTCTCGAGCACGTCACCGGAGACGAAGCCGAACCCGTCGCCGGTGACCACGAGCGGCCGCGCGTCGATCGCGATCTTGCCCACCGCGACGGACTGCGCCGACAGCGGCTGGTCGTCGCCGGCGAGCAGCATGTCCACACCGACGATCCCGGCGGTGGCAAGGCTCTCCTCCAACTGGGTCTGCATCCGATCGAGCATGACCTGATCCAGCGCTGCGGCACCGTCTTGCAAGGTCACCTCGGCGACGTTCGACTGCGTCGGCACGGCCTGCTGCGCCAGGCGCGCGTCATCGACGAAAGCCGTCGTCACGGCGCCTTCCAGCCACGGGCTCGGCGAGCCGTCGACGAGCGCCTGGGCGATGTTGGTGGCCGCATAGGCGCGAGGGAACCAGCGCACATCGGGGACGAGATAGGTCCATGTCGGGTCGAAGTACATCAGCGAGTACGCGCCGAACACCGTCGCGAACTGGGTGCTGTCGAGCACGATGCCGTCGGGCGCCTGCGTGATGCGCCACTGCCCGTCGGACTGCTGCGCCACTTTGAACGTCAGCGGGATCTCGCCCTCGTGCACCGCCGTCACCAGCTCGCCGGTGGTGTCGACCGTGCCGAGCGGCGTGACGGTGAGCACGAACTCACCGTCCGAGACCTCCTCGAGCGTGCGCTCGCCGGGACTGTACACCGTGACCCCCGCCTGCGGATTCCACTCGTCCTGGACGTCGGCGGCGAGGAACTGCTGCGCCGTCGCCCAGTTGTCGCGCGGGCCGACACCGGCGCGGATGAAGCCCTCCACGATCTCCTGCGGTGTCGCATCCTGCGCCGGCCCGTCGGGGATGAGGGTGAACTCGCTGCTCGCGTCGTCGTCGAGCACGGGATCTCCCGCATTGACCGCCCCGGAGGTCGGCAACCCCGCGCACGCGGAGAGCGTCACCGCGAGCACGGTCGAAAAGGCGATCGCGACCAGAGCGCGCAGGCGGGTCATGACGACTCCTCCGGTGACTCGGCATCCGCGAGCACATCGATGGGCTGGGTGCGGCCCAGATCGTCCAGGGCCACCCCGTCGTCGCCCGGATCGACCGGGATCGGCGAGGAGCCGGCGAGATCCTGCCCGTGGCGAGGCAGGGTGAGCACGAAGTTCGTGCCGCGACCGAGCTGAGACCACACGGCCAGCGAACCGCCGTGCAGCCGCGCGTCGCCGAGCGCGATCGACAGGCCCAGGCCCGTGCCGCCGATCGTCCGCTTGCGCGAGGGGTCGGCGCGCCAGAACCGGTCGAACACGCGCTCGGCGTCGGCCGCGCTCATGCCCAGGCCGAAGTCGCGCACACCGATCGCGACCGCGCTGTGGTCGCTGTCGACGGTGACGACGATCGGGCGGCCCTCGCCGTGCTCGATCGCGTTGCCGAGCAGATTGCGCACGACGCGGCGCACACGACGCGGGTCCATCTCGACGAGCGAATACCCGCCCGGGGCCACCAGGCGCACGTCGGTGCCGTGCTGCTCGGCCAACTGGCGCATCGAGGCGATGACGTCCTCGGCCAGATGGGCGAGACTGGTCGCCTCGTACTCCAGCTGCACCGAACCGGCGTCGTAGCGGCTGATCTCCAGCAGGTCGGTCAGCAGCGTCTCGAACCGCTGCACCTGCGCGTGCAGCAGTTCGACGGCTCGGGCCGTCCCCCCGTCGAACTGCTCGCGCTGGTCGTTGAGCATGTCGCTGGCGAGCCTGATCGTCGTCAGAGGCGTGCGCAGCTCGTGCGACACATCGGACACGAACCGCTGCTGCACGAGCGAGAGCTCGGCGAGCTCTTTGATCTGCGATTCGATGCTGTCCGCCATCGCGTTGAACGAGCGCCCGAGAGTGGCGAACTCGTCCTCACCGCGCACCGGCAGCCGGACGGCGAGATCTCCCGCCGCCAGCATCGCGCTCGTATCGGCGGCCTCGGCGATCGGCACCGTCACCGAGCGCAGCACGAACCACGAGATCACCCCGATCAGCAGCACCAGCCCCGCGCCGACGAGCCACAGCGTCACCTGTACGAACTGCAGAGTCTGCTGCTCGGGGGCCAGGTCATAGGCGAAGTAGAACTCGTACGCGCCGGCCTCCGGCACGACGATCTGCTGGCCGACGATGACCCCGGGCACGACGCCGCCGTCATCGGTGGGCAGCCCCACCGACTGCCACCACAGCTGCTCGGCGTCGCTGCGCACGCTCTCGCGCAACTGGGCGGTGATCTGGTCGGCGATGGCGCCGTTCTGGAAGTCCTGCGGGGCGATCGACGACGGCGAGGTCGACACCCGGAACGCCGCCACCAGATCGGTGCCGGCCTGCCGTGTCAGCGCGCTCGTCGTGTTCTGCCACAGCGTCTGCAGGGCGACGGCGTCGCCGCCGACCTGGGCGGCATCCAGCGTCGCCTGCGTCGACAGCGTCGCGCGCTGGACCGCCTCCTGCACCTGCTGGACCCGCGACTCGAACAGGTCGTTCTGGATGGCCAGGGCCATCGCGACGAACGCGACCAGGGTCGCCAGCGCCGTCAGCGCGAGCGTGATCGCCAGCGTGCGGAACCGCAGCGACCGATGCCACGCAAGCCCGACGCGGCGTGGCCAAGAGCGCCAGTCGGTCACCGTCGGCATACTCGCCCGCAGCGGCGTCACGGCAGCCCGCTCAGACGACGGCGCCGGCGCGGTAGCCGACGCCGCGCACCGTCGTGACGATCTTGGGATTGTCGGGGTCGATCTCGACCTTGGCGCGCAGACGCTGCACGTGCACGTTCACGAGGCGGGTGTCGGCCTTGTAGTGATAGCCCCAGACCTGCTCGAGCAGCATCTCGCGGGAGAAGACCTGCTGCGGCTTCGATGCGAGAGCGACCAGCAACTCGAACTCCAACGGGGTGAGGGCGACGATCTCGCCGCCGCGGCGCACCTCGTGCGCGGCGATATCGACGACGACGTCGCCGACGCGCAGGCTCTTGCTTTCGGGCTCGGCCGCCGGCCGCAGGCGCGTGCGGATGCGAGCGACGAGCTCCTTCGGGTTGAACGGCTTGACGATGTAGTCGTCGGCACCCGATTCCAGACCCCGCACGACGTCGGCGGTATCGGTGCGTGCGGTGAGCATGATGATCGGCACGCCCGACTCGCCCCGGATGAGGGTGCAGATCTCGATGCCGTCCATTCCCGGCAGCATGAGATCGAGCAGCAGCAGGTCGGGTCGCTGTTCCCGCCAGACGTCGACCGCGGTGGCTCCGTCGGCGCAGAACACCGGCTCGAAGCCCTCGGTGCGCAGCACGATGCCGATCATCTCAGCCAGTGCTGTGTCGTCGTCGATGACGAGGATGCGGGCAGTCATGAGTGCGGTTCGCCCCTCTCGTCGGCCGGGCGCCGGGTGCGCACACGACCGCGGGTCCACAGTATCCGACACCGCTGTGACGGCGCCGAGCACCCGCCGTGACGACAGGGAGCGTCACAGACGGGGCGGCATCCCCTGTTCGGGATGAGATGGGTGGACAATCAGGCAGGAGAAATCCCATGAAAGGAAAAACCCGTGAGCACTGATCCCCGTTCGCCGCAGGCCGTCGAGGCGGCCCCGGCGACCTCATCCAAACTCTTCGCCGAAGCAACCGGCACCTTCCTGCTGGTGCTCGGCGGTGTCGGCACCGCCCTGTTCGCCGCCAACAACGGCCTCGCCGACAACGGCTTCCCCGTCGGCGTCGGCTATGTCGGCGTCGCCCTCGCCTTCGGTCTGACCGTCGTGGCGGGCGCCTACGCGTGGGGCCCGATCTCGGGCGGCCACTTCAACCCCGCCATCACGCTGGGGCTCGCCGCCGCCGGCCGGTTCGCGTGGAAGGACACGATCGGCTACATCGTCGCGCAGTTGATCGGCGGCGTGCTCGCCACGAGCGTGATCGCCCTGGTCGGCGTGTTCGGCGCCGACGGCTGGCTGGCCGCCGCGCAGTCCGGCGGCTTCGCCAGCAACGGCTTCGGCGACCACTCGCCGGGAGGCTTCGGCATCGGCGCGGCGATCACGATCGAGGTCGTGCTCACCGCCGTGTTCGTGCTGGTCATCCTCGGGGTCACCCACGCCACGCGCGGCAACGGCACCATCGCCGGCCTCGTGATCGGTCTGACGCTGACCCTCATCCACCTCATCTCGATCCCCGTCGACAACACCTCGGTCAACCCGGCCCGCTCGCTGGCCGCGGCGATCTACGGCGGCGGCGACGCTCTGGCGCAGTTGTGGGTGTTCATCGTCTTCCCGATCGTGGGCGGACTGATCGCGGGCTACGCGCACCGCGCCCTGTTCGACCGCACGGCCTGAGCGCGCGCGGGGCAAGCCTCCGCAGCACCGAGACCCGCTCTACACGCCGAGACCCGCATCCCGAACGCCGGGTCTCGGCGTCGGGAGCGGGTCTCGGCGTGTATAGGGCCGTCAGCGGTGCAGATCGAACCGGTCGAGCTCGGTGACCTTCACCCAGGCGGCGACGAAGTCGTGCACGAACTTCTCGGTCGCATCGTCCGAGGCGTACACCTCGGCGAGGGCGCGCAGCTCGGAGTTCGAGCCGAACACCAGGTCGGCGCGGGTGCCGACGCCGACCTTCTCGCCGGAGCCGTCCTTCGTGCCCACGAACGCGTGCGAACCGGGATCGAGCGGCTTCCACGTCGTGCCCAGGTCGAGCAGGTTCACGAAGAAGTCGTTCGTGAGCACCCCCGGCCGGTCGGTGAACACGCCGTACGACGAGCCGTCCCAGTTCGCCCCCAGCACTCGCAGTCCGCCGACGAGCACCGTCAGCTCGGGAGCGGTGAGGGTGAGCAGGTTCGCCTTGTCGAGCAGGTGGTACTCGGCAGGCATCGGAGCCAGCGGACCCTGGTAGTTGCGGAACCCGTCGGCGGCGGGCTCGAGGTAGCTGAACGACAGCACGTCGGTCTGCTCCTGCGAGGCATCGGTGCGCCCGGGGTGGAACGGCACCTCGACGGCCACTCCGGCCTCGGCGGCGGCCTTCTCGACGGCCGCGTTGCCCGCGATCACGATCAGGTCGGCGAGCGAGACGGCGGTGCCTGCGGCATCCAGCTCGGCCTTCACACCCTCCAGCACACCGAGCACCTTCTGCAGCTGCACCGGGTTGTTGACCTCCCAGTCCTTCTGCGGCGCCAGACGGATGCGCGCGCCGTTGACGCCGCCGCGCTTGTCGCTGCCGCGGAAGCTGGATGCCGCCGCCCACGTCGTGGAGACGAGCTCGGCGACCGTCAGACCCGACCCGAGGATGCGCGCCTTGGCATCCGCGACCCCGGCGGCGTCGATGAGGGCGCCTTCCGGTGCGGGAACCGGGTCCTGCCACAGCAGCACCTCGGCGGGCACCTCGCTGCCGACCAGGCGCGAGGCCGGACCCATGTCGCGGTGCGTGAGCTTGTACCAGGCGCGCGCGAAGGCGTCGGCGAACGCCTGCGGGTCATCCTTGAACTTGCGCGAGATCTTGTCGTACTCCGGGTCGGTGCGAAGAGCCAGGTCGCTCGTGAGCATGCGGGGCTCGCGACGGCCGTCCGAGTGGGCCAGCGGCACCATGTCGGCGCCCTGGCCGCCGGTGGGACGCCACTGGTGGGCGCCGGCCGGGCTCGTGAACAGCTCCCACTCGTACGCGTACAGGATGTGGAAGAACTCGTTGTCCCAGCGGGTCGGGTGATAGGTCCAGGTGACCTCCAGCCCCGAGGTGATCTGGTCGTCGCCCTTGCCGGAGCCGAAGTTGTTCTTCCAGCCCAGACCCTGCAGTTCCAGGCCCGCCGCCTCGGGGTTGGCCTCCAGGTTCGAGTCGGGGGCTGCGCCGTGCGTCTTGCCGAAGGTGTGACCGCCGGCGATCAACGCGACGGTCTCCTCGTCGTCCATCGCCATGCGAGCGAACGTCTCACGAATGTCACGCGCCGACGCGAGCGGGTCGGGGTTCGCGTTCGGACCCTCCGGGTTGACGTAGATGAGGCCCATCTGCACAGCCGCCAAGGGCTTTTCGAGGTCGCGCTCGCCCGAGTAACGCTCGTCTCCGAGCCACGTCGTCTCGGGACCCCAGTACACGTCGTCGTCGGGCTCCCACGCGTCCTCGCGACCGCCGCCGAACCCGAACGTCTCGAAGCCCATCGACTCGAGTGCGACATTGCCGGCGAGGATCATCAGGTCGGCCCACGACAGCGCCTGACCGTACTTCTTCTTGACCGGCCACAGCAGGCGCCGCGCCTTGTCGAGGCCGACGTTGTCGGGCCAGCTGTTCAGCGGGGCGAACCGCTGCTGACCGGCTCCGGCACCGCCGCGGCCGTCCCAGACCCGATAGGTGCCGGCACTGTGCCAG
>JASGEE010000101.1:0-11528 GCA_047606715.1 Microbacterium sp. | reverse complement strand
GCCCAGCACGCCGCGCAGGCCGAGCTCGGTCTCGAGCTCGACAAGCTCGTGCCCGCCGCCGAGCAGCTCGCCGAGGGCGAGGGCGACGGCGAGGGCCAACAGCCCAACCGTCGCAGCCGCAACCGTCGCGGAGGCCGCAGCGGCCAGAACGGCCAGCCGGCTCAGGCCGGCCAGCCGGACGCGGGCGACTCCGAGTCGTCCCAGAACGCCCAGGCGGCGCAGCAGGACGGTGAGAACCGCCGTGCTCGCGGCCGCGAACGCAACCGCAACCGCCGGGGAGGCGGCGCCGTCGACGAGCTCGAGCCGGAGTTCTCCGACGACGACGTGCTGATCCCGGTCGCGGGCATCCTCGACGTGCTCGACAACTACGCATTCGTGCGCACGACCGGGTACCTCCCCGGCCCGAGCGACGTCTACGTGTCCCTCGGCCAGGTCAAGAAGTACAACCTGCGCAAGGGCGACGCGGTCGTCGGCGCCATCCGTCAGCCGCGCGACGGCGATGCGCAGAGCGGGCGCCAGAAGTACAACGCGCTCGTCAAGGTCGACGCGATCAACGGACTCTCGGTCGACGACGCTGCCAATCGCGTCGAGTTCGGCGCGCTCACGCCGCTGTACCCGCAGGACCGTCTGCGGCTGGAGACGGCACCCGAGAAGCTCACGCAGCGCATCATCGATCTCGTCGCCCCCATCGGCAAGGGCCAGCGCGGCCTCATCGTCGCCCCGCCCAAGGCCGGAAAGACGATCGTTCTGCAGCAGATCGCGAACGCGATCGCGATCAACAACCCCGAAGTGCACCTCATGGTCGTCCTCGTCGACGAGCGTCCCGAAGAGGTCACCGACATGCAGCGCACCGTCAAGGGCGAGGTCATCGCCTCGACGTTCGATCGCCCCGCCGAAGACCACACGACCGTTGCCGAGCTGGCGATCGAGCGCGCCAAGCGCCTCGTCGAGCTCGGCCGCGACGTCGTCGTGCTGCTCGACTCGATCACCCGCCTGGGACGGGCCTACAACATCTCGGCGCCCACGAGCGGCCGCGTGCTCTCCGGCGGCGTCGACGCGTCGGCGCTGTACCCGCCCAAGCGCTTCTTCGGCGCCGCGCGCAACATCGAGAACGGCGGTTCGTTGACGATCCTGGCGACCGCGCTCGTGGAGACCGGGTCGAAGATGGACGAGGTCATCTTCGAGGAGTTCAAGGGCACCGGCAACAGCGAGTTGCGTCTTTCCCGCCAGCTCGCCGACAAGCGCATCTTCCCGGCCGTGGACGTCAACGCGTCCTCGACGCGCCGCGAGGAGATGCTGCTGAGCGCCGACGAGGTCAAGATCACCTGGAAGCTGCGTCGCGCCCTCGCCGGCCTCGACACCCAGCAGGCGCTCGAGGTGGTGCTCGGCAAGCTCAAGGAGACCAGCAGCAACGTCGAGTTCCTCTACCAGATGCAGAACGTGCAGCTGCAGAAGTCGGCCTCGAGCGCCGCCGGTGGTCACACCCACGGGCACGAGAACAGCATCCGCTGAGCGCGCCCACGTGTTCGACTCCGTCCAGGCTCTGATCGACGAGCACCGGGCCGTTCAGACCGAGCTCTCCGATCCGACCGTGCACGCCGACGCCGCGCGCGCCAAGCGCGTCAATCGGCGCTACGCCGAGCTGTCGCGCATCGTGAAGGCGCACGAGGACTGGGTCGCGGCATCCGACGATCTGGATGCCGCCCGCGAGCTCGCCCGCGAGGACGAGGCGTTCGCCGAGGAGATCCCGAGCCTCGAAGAGCAGCTCGCCGCGGCGCAGGAGCGCCTGCGGCGGCTGCTCATCCCGCGCGACCCTGACGACGCGCGGGATGTGATCATGGAGATCAAACAGGGTGAGGGCGGCGCCGAGTCGGCGCTGTTCGCGGCCGACCTGCTGCGCATGTACCTGCAGTACGCCGCCTCGAAGGGGTGGAAGACCGAACTGCTCGAGCGCAACGAGAGCGACCTGGGTGGTTACAAGGACGTGCAGGTCGCGATCAAGGGCTCATCGACCGATCCCTCTCAAGGCGTCTGGGCGCACCTGAAGTACGAAGGCGGCGTGCACCGCGTGCAGCGGGTTCCCGCGACCGAGTCGCAGGGGCGCATCCACACCTCGACGACGGGCGTGCTCGTCTTCCCCGAGGTCGACGAGCCCGAAGAGATCCAGATCGACCAGAACGAGCTGAAGATCGACGTGTTCCGTTCGTCGGGCCCGGGCGGGCAGTCGGTCAACACGACCGACTCCGCCGTGCGCATCACGCATATCCCGACCGGCATCGTCGTGTCGATGCAGAACGAGAAGAGCCAGCTGCAGAACCGCGAGGCGGGCATGCGCGTGCTGCGCGCCCGTCTGCTCGCCCGCCAGCAGGAGGAGCGCGATGCCGCGGCTTCCGACGCCCGTAAGTCGCAGATCCGCGGCATGGATCGCTCCGAGCGCATCCGCACGTACAACTTCCCGGAGAACCGCATCGCCGACCACCGCACCGGCTACAAGGCCTACAACCTCGATCAGGTGATGGACGGCGCGCTCGGGCCCATCGTCGCCTCGGCGATCGCCGCCGACGAAGAGGCGCGCCTGGCCGCCCTCGGTTCAGAGGGCTGAGCGCGACGGGCTGTCGTTTGCGGCATCCGTACCCGGCGCCGCTGCAGAGATCAATCGCGCCGGACGCGGATGCCGCCACGCTCGCGACATGACCATGTTTCTCATCCGCGCGCTGATTTTCCTCGTGTCGGCCGCCGTCGGCCTCATCGTCGCCGACCTTCTGCTTCCCGGCTTTGTGATCGAGTGGGCCAACCCGCTCGGCTTCATTCTCGCGATCGTGATCTTCGCGATCCTGCAGAGCGTGCTCACGCCCTGGATCGCGACAGTGGCGCGGCGCAATGCGCCGGCACTGCTGGGCGGCATCGGCATCGTGTCGACCTTCGTCGCGCTGCTGATCGTCGTGCCGATCCCCAGCGCAGGCTTGTCGATCGGGGCGTCGTGGTGGACTTGGGTGCTCGCCCCCGTCGTCGTCTGGGTCTTCACCGCCCTCGCAACGTGGCTGCGCCCCGCGCTGTTCATCAAGAAGAGGGTCGCCGACAAGCGCGCCAGCTGACCCCTCACCTCTCTCCTCTCCTCTCCCTCTCCTCACTCGCGAGACGGCATCCGTGCACCGAGACTGCGGATGCCGGGTGCGGTTTCGGTGCACCGATGCGGTCTCGCCGGGGGCGAGGGCGGGGGCGAGGGGTGGGGGCGTCGGGCGCCGGGTCAGATTGCGTATTCGGGGGCTTGCAGCAGCGCGCGGGTGTCTTCGCCGGCGATGCGTGTGCGGGGCTTGGCGGGCACGCCCACCAGCACCGAGTCGTCCGGCGCGTCGCGCGTCACGACGGCGTTGGCCCCGATGACCGAGCCGGTGCCGATTCGGATCGGCCCGAGGACTTTCGCACCCGCGCCCACGGCGACGCCGTTGCCGAGGGTGGGGTGACGCTTCCCGGCGCTGCGGGTCTGCCCGCCCAGGGTGACGCCGTGGTACAGCATGACGTCGTCGCCCACCTCGGCGGTCTCGCCGATGACGACCCCCATGCCGTGGTCGATGAAGAATCGGCGACCGATCGTCGCCCCCGGGTGGATCTCCACACCGGTGAGCCATCGCGTCACCTGCGACAGCGCCCGCGCGGGAAAGCGCAAGCCGCGCCGCCACAGCGCGTTGGCGACGCGGTGGCTCCAGATCGCGTGCAGCCCCGAATAGAGCACCGCGATCTCCCACTCGCTGCGCGCCGCGGGGTCGCGAAGCCTCGCCGAAGCGAGGTCTTCGCGCACGCGGGCGATGACGCCGAGCCGGTCAGCCACGCGCAATCACTCCTCGCGCAGGTCGTCGAACAGCGCGGTCGACAGGTAGCGCTCACCGGTGTCGGGGACGATCACGACGATGTTCTTGCCAGCGCTCTCTTCGCGCGCTGCGACCTGCAGCGCCGCCCACACGGCCGCACCGGAGGAGATGCCCGCGAAGATGCCCTCGTCGGCGGCGAGGCGGCGAGCGGTGTCGATCGCATCCTCGAACTCGACCGTGACGATCTCGTCGAAGACGTCGGTGTCGAGGATCGGGGGCACGAAGTTCGGCCCGATGCCCTGGATCTTGGCGGGTCCGGGGGTGCCGGTCGACAGCAGCGGCGAGGCGGCCGGCTCGACGGCGACGACCTTCACGCCGGGCTTGCGCTCCTTGAGCGTCTGGCCGACGCCGGTGATGGTGCCGCCCGTGCCGATGCCGGCGACGAAGACGTCGACGACGCCGTCGGTGTCGCGCCAGATCTCCTCGGCGGTCGTCTTGCGGTGGATCGCAGGATTGGCGGCATTCTCGAACTGGCGGGCCAGGATCGCGCCCGGCGTCTCCGCCACGATCTCCTGCGCCTTCGCGACGGCGGCCTTCATGCCGCCGGCGGGGTCGGTGAGCACGAGCTCGGCGCCGAACCGCTTCAGCAGCTGGCGGCGCTCGATCGACATCGACGAGGGCATCGTGAGGATCACCTTGTAGCCGCGGGCTGCGCCGACGAGGGCCAGCGCGATGCCGGTGTTGCCGCTCGTGCCTTCCACGATCGTCCCACCGGGTGCGAGCTCACCCGACGCCTCGGCGGCATCGATGATCGCGATTCCGATGCGGTCCTTCACGCTCGAACCGGGGTTGAAGTATTCGAGCTTTGCCAGCACCGTGCCGGGCAGATCTGCACTGATGCGGTTGAGGCGCACCAGCGGGGTGTTGCCGAATGCGCTCGTGATGTCGGAATGGATGCCGGACATGGCTTGCCTTTCGTGCGGATGTTTCGTGCGGATGTACAGTCGATTCAGCCTAGGCGGAGCACGTCTGGCGGCACCGAATGTGACGAATCATCACGGTTAGGCTGGGGTGTTCATGACTGCCGCATCCGCCCCCACACTGTCCGCTCTGCTGCGCGCGGCGACGTCTGTGCTCGCCGCCGCAGGGGTCCCCGCCCCGGACGTCGATGCCGAACTGCTGGCCGCTCATGCGTTCGGGATGACACGGGGCGAGGTGGCCGCGGCATCCCTCCGCGGCGACGCGGCCCCCACGGGCACCGCGGCTTTCGACGCGCTCGTCGCTCGACGTGCCGCGCGCGAACCTCTGCAGCACCTCACCGGGATCGCGCCGTTCCGTCATCTCGAGCTCGCCGTCGGCCCCGGTGTCTTCGTGCCCAGGCCCGAGACCGAGATCGTCGCGCAATACGCGATCGACGCGCTGCGCGCCGTGGCGGATGCCGATCCGATCGCGGTCGACCTCGGGACCGGATCGGGGGCGATCGCCCTCGCGATGGCGACCGAGGTGCCGCACGCGCGGGTGTATGCGGCGGAGAACTCACCCGCCGCGTTCGCGTGGGCGCAGCGCAATTTTCATGCCCACGCGCCGCACGCGCACCTGGAGCTCGCCGACCTCGCGGATGCCTTCGGTGACCTCGACGGCACCGTCTCGGTGCTCGTGTCGAACCCGCCGTACGTGCCCGACGACGCGATCCCGCGCGATGCGGAGGTGCGGCTCCACGACCCCGCCGCGGCGCTGTACGGCGGCCCCGACGGGCTCGACGTGGTGCGCGTGCTGTCCGGCGTGGGCCTGCGTCTCGTGCGCCCCGGCGGGCTGATCGTCATCGAGCACGGCGAGTGGCAGGGCGCCGTGATCCGCGACCTCCTCACCGCCGACGGCTGGCGCGCCGCCGCGACGCACCCCGACCTGACTCTGCGCGACCGCGCCACCACCGCCCTCCACCCCTGACCCCGCACCCCGCACCCAAACCTGCCGAGCCGCCACCCCGCGCGCGAGCCACCAGCCCGCGTGCGCACGGACCCTGGCGGCTCGCACGGGCCCTGGCGGCTCGGCGGAGGGGGCCGCCGTAGACTGGGGCGGTTATGGCTGACCTCTTCGACTGCAGCGATCCGGAGCAGTTGCTCCCCGGCATGCGCCGGGCACGCCAGGCGGTCGGGCGCGGCGAGCTGATCGTGATGCCCACCGACACGGTCTATGGCATCGCCGCCGACGCGTTCAACACGAGCGCCGTCGCGGCGCTGCTGGCGGCCAAGGGGCGGGGGCGGCAGTCTCCGCCGCCGGTGCTGGTCGCAGGGCTGACGACGATGCGGGCTCTCGTGGCCGACGTGCCCGAACCCGTCGAGCGTCTCGTCGACGCCTTCTGGCCCGGCGGGCTGACGATCGTGTTGCCCGCACAGCCGTCGCTGTCGTGGGATCTGGGCGATACCGGCGGCACCGTCGCCGTGCGGATGCCGGCCGAGCGCATCGCCCTCGAACTGCTCGAAGAGTGCGGTCCGCTCGCCGTCTCCAGCGCGAACCTCACCGGCAGAGCAGCAGCGATCGATGTGCACCAGGCCGTCGACATGCTCGGCGACCGTGTCGCCGTCTACCTCGACGGGGGTCCGTCGTCGCACGGCGTCGCCTCGACGATCCTCGACGCGACCGGACTCGTCGGGCAGCCGCCCGCCGATCGCCGCCCGGTGCGCATCCTGCGCGAGGGCACCGTCGCGCGCACGGACCTCGAGCGGGTGCTCGACGAGCTGCTGGAGCCCGCCGATCCGGATGCCCCGCTGCCCGGCGACGGCGGCGCGCGAGAAGCCGAGGACAGCTCCGCGTGAGATCTTCGCTGCTGATCGTGCTGCTGACCGCCCCGGTGACGTTCGCCTTCACGTGGGTGGTGTGGCGCCTCGGGTTGCGGTTCAAGCTGCATCCGCCGATCCGTGAGCGCGACGTGCACACCACGCCCAAGCCCCGGGTCGGGGGAGTGGCGATGTTCCTCGGGGTGCTGGTGGCCTTCGCGCTGTCGTCTCAGGTGCGGTACTTCTCGGCGATCTGGTCGCATCCGGCGACGGTCTGGGCCTTGCTCGGCGCCGCAGCCCTCATCGTCGTGGTGGGCCTGCTCGATGATCTGTGGGACCTCGACTGGATGATCAAGCTCGGGGCGCAGTTCATCGCCGCCGGCATCGTCGTCGGGCTCGGCGGAGCGCAGATCCTCGCCATCCCCTTCGGCAGCGCGATCGTCGTGTCGAGCTGGCTCAGCTTCACGATCTCGGTGTTCGCGATCGTCATCGTCATGAACGCCGTCAACTTCATCGACGGCCTCGATGGGCTCGTGGCGAGCGTCGCCCTCATCTCCAACGTCGTGTTCTTCGCGTACACGTATCTCGTCATGCGCGATCTGGGAGCGTCGAGCTATTCGAGCCTGGCCGCGTTCATCGCGGTCGCCCTCATCGGGGTGTGCGCCGGATTCCTCCCGCTCAACTGGAATCCGTCGAAGCTGTTCATGGGGGACTCCGGGGCGCTGCTGATCGGATTGCTCATGGCGACTTCGGCAGTCCTGTTCACCGGCGACCTCGACCCGAATCTCGTCATCGACAAAGACGTGTTCGGCAGGTCGCAGCTGCTCGGTGCGTTCATCCCGATCCTCCTGCCGGTCGTTCTGGTGCTGCTGCCGCTGCTCGATTTCGGCATGGCCGTCATCCGCCGTCTCGCCCGCGGCGCGTCGCCCTTCTCGCCCGACCGCAAGCATCTGCACCACCGCATGCTCGACATGGGGCACACCGATCGTGACGCCGTGCTCGTGTTCGCCTCGTGGACGGCCGTCGTCTCGATCGGCGTGCTGCTGATGTACATCGGCACGGCGCAGGGCTGGCCCGGCGGATACAGCATCGGCGTCGGGTACGTGCTCATCGGCGTGGCCGCATGCCTCGCCGTCACGCTCCTGCCCGCCCCGCCACCGCGAGGCGACACCGCAGACCCGCTCCCTCCCGCCGCCCACGACTGAACCGAGCGCCGCATGAACACCCCCGTCCTCTCCAGCACCCGCATCCTGCGCACGACCCTGCTATGGTCCGGCATCGCAACGGTCGTCCTCCTCGTCGTCGGTGCCGTCGTCGGGTTCGCCGTCGCCGGCACCTCCGGCCTGTTCAGCGCCCTGGTGGCGGTCGTGCTGGCGGCGGTCTTCCTCGCGCTGACGGGGGCATCCATCCTCATCGCGAACCGTTGGTTCGGCGACCCGCTGTACATCCCGATCTTCTTCGGTGCCGTGATGGGCGGATGGATCCTCAAGTTCATCATCTTCATCGGCGTGCTCATCGCCCTGCGCGGTGCTGCGTGGCTGAATCCGGGTGTCTTTCTGGTGGCGCTCATCGCGAGCGTCGTGCTCTCGCTCGTCGTCGACGTGGTCGTCATGACCCGGATGCGGATCCCGCACGCGAGCGATGTGACGCTGCCGACCCTCGCGGAGGCGGCCGCGCAAGATGGCGAGGACCAGGACGGTCAGGCGAGGGCGTCGAGCGCGCCCTGAGACTGCTAGGCTGGTCACTGCGCCCGTCTTCGCTCCTCGCACGACGCGTGCGCAATGACGCTCACACCGACCATCGTCGCCCCGGCACCGTCCGGTGCCCCGAAGCTGGAGCCCGCGCTGTTGACTCACGTCGCGACACTGATCGCACATCTAGCGACCCTTCCGACCGCCGAGGACGGCGAGTTCCACGGACCGTCGATCGATGAGTTCTTCCCCGATGTCCTCTTCACGATCGTGGGCATCCCGGTCACGCGGATCCACCTGATCCAGTTCCTCGCCACGGCCGCGGTCGTGCTCATCCTGTGGCTCGGCACGCGCAACATGCGCGTCGTTCCCGGTCGCTTCCAGAGCATCGTCGAGATGGGCCTGGACTTCGTGCGGGTCAACATCGCCGAAGACCTGCTCGGCAAGAAGGACGGCCGCCGGTTCCTGCCGATCCTCGCGACGATGTTCTTCATGATCCTGTTCATGAACATCACCGGCATCATCCCGTTCCTGAACATCGCCGGAACCTCGATCATCGCCGTGCCGTTGCTGCTCGCGCTCGTCAGCTACGCGACGTTCATCTACGCGGGCATCAAGAAGAGCCCGGCGGGCTTCTTCCGCAACGCCTTGTTCCCCTCGGGAGTGCCGCCGTTCCTCTACATCATCGTGACGCCGCTCGAGTTCCTCTCGACGTTCATCATCCGGCCCGTCACGCTGACGCTGCGACTGCTCATGAACATGATCGTCGGGCACCTCATGCTCGTCCTGTTCTTCTCGGCGACGCAGTTCTTCATCGTCACCCTGGGCGGGTGGTGGTCGGCGCTGGGTGCCGGAACCCTCGCCTTCGGCTTCGCCTTCACCCTGTTCGAGGTGCTCGTCGCCTTCCTGCAGGCCTATGTCTTCACCATCCTCACCGCGGTCTACATCCAGCTCGCGGTGGCCGAAGAGCACTGAGCGGTCCGGCATCCGCCTGACCACCCCATCGAAAGGAAAAACCCCGTGGACGCAACTACGGTTCTCGCCGAAGTCTCCGGAAACCTCGCCACCGTCGGCTACGGCCTGGCCGCCATCGGCCCCGCCATCGGCGTGGGCATCGTCGTCGGCAAGACGATCGAGGGCGTCGCCCGTCAGCCCGAGCTGGCCGGTCGCCTCCAGGTGCTGATGTGGATCGGTATCGCCTTCACCGAGGCGCTGGCCTTCATCGGCATCGCCACCGGCTTCATCTTCACCTGATCCCGCCATACGTCGATAAGGAGACAGGATGCTGAACGCTCTTGTCACGTACGCTGCGGAAGAAGAGGCGGCCCACAACCCCCTCATCCCTGCGTCGTACGACATCATCTGGTCGGCGGTCTGCTTCGTCGTCATCCTCATCGTGGTGTGGCGCGTCGCCCTGCCGAAGCTCTATGCGCTGCTCGATGCGCGCGGTGAGGCCATCGAGGGCAACATCGCGAAGGCCGACGAGGCGCAGCGTCAGGCCGAGGCCGCGCTCCAGGAGTACACCGCTCAGCTGGCCGAGGCCCGCAAAGAGGCAGGTGAGATCCGCGACGCGGCCCGCGAGGACGGCAAGAAGATCCTCGCCGAGGCGAAGGATGCCGCTTCCGCAGAGGCTTCGCGGCTGACCGCGACGGCGCACACGCAGATCGAAGCCGAGCGTCAGTCGGCGCTCGTGTCGCTGCGCAGCGAGGTCGGCTCGCTCGCGCTCGACCTCGCCGGCGGCGTCATCGGAGAGACCCTCACCGATGACACGAAGGCGAAGGGCGTCGTCGATCGCTTCCTCGCCGACCTGGAGAAGGCCACCTAAATGGGCAGCGCGACCACTCACGCCCGCGACGTGACCGAGCGGGCATTGAACGCCGCGACTGTCGGCGACCTGAGCGTTGCTCGGGAGCTGTTCGTGGCGGCCCGCACCCTCGGTGAGTCCTCGCAGCTGAGCGGCGCGCTGTCGGCGTGGGGTGTGGACGGGCAGGCGCGTGCGACGGTCGCGGGACGGGTGTTCGCCACGTTGCAGCCGACCACCGTCGAGCTGTTGCAGGTCGCCGTCGCGCAGCGCTGGTCCTCGACCGACGACCTCATCTCGGGCGTCGAGGAGCTGGCGATCCGTGCCGCCGCGCGGGGTGCGGCATCCGACGATCTCGAGGGCGAGCTGTTCGAGGTGTCGCGTGTCGTTGCCGCCCATCCCGAGCTCGAGCTCGCGCTGGGCCGTCGACTGGGCGAGCCCACTGCCAAGGGGCAGCTGATCTCGACGATCCTGCAGGGCCGCGCGAGCGAGGCGACGATCCTCGTGGTGTCCGAGCTCGTGCAGCAGCCCCGTGAGCGCCGCGTGCGTGCCCTGCTCTCTCTCGCGCTGCGCCTGGTCGCCGACCAGCGCGGCCGCACCGTCGCGACCGTGCACGTCGCTCAGGGTCTGGATGCCGCCCAGACGACACGTCTGCGGTCTGCGCTGTCGCAGCGCTACGGCACGGATGTCACCCTCAACATCGTGACCGACGCGTCGGTCGTCGGGGGCGTGCGCGTCGAGATCGGCGACGACGTCATCGACGCGACCGTGTCTTCCCGAATCAACGATTTGCGCCAGCGTCTCGCTGGCTGAACAGAAAGAACACCATGGCAGATCTGACCATCAGCCCCGACGTCATCCGTGACGCGCTGAAAGACTTCGTCGCCGCCTACGAGCCGGCCTCGGCCGCAGCGACCGAGGTGGGCACCGTCCTAGACGCCGCCGACGGCATCGCGCACGTCGAGGGACTCCCCGGCGTCATGGCGAACGAGCTCGTCCGCTTCGATAACGGTGTCGAGGGGCTCGCGCTGAACCTCGACGAGCAGGAGATCGGTGTCGTCGTCCTCGGCGACTTCTCCGGCGTCGAGGCCGGTCAGAAGGTCACCCGCACCGGCGAGGTGCTCTCGGTCGCCGTCGGCGACGGATATCTCGGCCGTGTCGTAGACCCGCTCGGCACCCCGATCGACGGCCTCGGCGAGATCGCGACCGAGGGCCGCCGCGCCCTCGAGCTGCAGGCGCCGGGTGTCATGGCGCGCAAGAGCGTGCACGAGCCGATGCAGACCGGCATCAAGGCGATCGACGCGATGATCCCGGTCGGCCGCGGCCAGCGCCAGCTCATCATCGGCGACCGTCAGACCGGCAAGACCGCCATCGCTATCGACACGATCATCAACCAGAAGGCCAACTGGGAATCGGGCGACGTGAACAAGCAGGTGCGCTGCATCTACGT
>JASGEE010000100.1:0-6429 GCA_047606715.1 Microbacterium sp. | reverse complement strand
GGCTCCCAGACGTCCGCGCGGCCGCCGCCGAAGCCGAAGGTCTTGAAGCCCATGGACTCAAGCGCGACGTTGCCGGTGAGGATCATCAGGTCGGCCCACGACAGCGCCTGACCGTACTTCTTCTTGACCGGCCACAGCAGGCGCCGCGCCTTGTCGAGGCCGACGTTGTCGGGCCAGCTGTTCAGCGGTGCGAAGCGCTGCTGACCCGACCCTCCCCCGCCGCGGCCGTCGGTGACCCGGTAGGTTCCCGCGGAGTGCCACGCCATGCGGATCATGAGAGGGCCGTAGTTGCCGAAGTCGGCGGGCCACCAGTCCTGGCTGGTGACCAGGATCTCGGCGATGTCGGCCTTGACGGCGGCGAGGTCGAGCGCCTCGAAGGCCGCGACGTAGTCGAAGTCGGGCGCCAGGGGGTTCCGGGCGGCGGAGTTCTTGGCGAGGATCTTCAGGTTCAGCTGCTCAGGCCACCACACGTTGTTGGCCGACCCGCTGGTGGGGTGCGGCTGCGCGTGGATGACGGGGCAGGTCGCCGCCTGCTCGGCCTGCGCCTGCTCGGTGTCGGTGACGGTGATCGATTGGTCGATGCCGCTGGCCTCCTCGCCGATGCCGGCGGTCGGGTCGTGCTCAGTCATGGTGTTCCTTCCTCGGGGTTGGCGGGGCTTGCGCAGCCGCGCACGGGGCGCAAAGGCCCCAGTACGTCACCTCGGCAGAGGTGACGGCGTAGCCGTGCGATTGCGACGGTGTCAGACAGGGGGCGTGGCCGACGGCGCAGTCGACGTCTTCGACGGCGCCGCAGGCGGCGCAGACCAGATGATGGTGGTTGTCCCCGATGCGCAGCTCGAAGCGCATCGGTTGACCGGCGAGCTCGATCCGGCGTACCAGGCCGGCATCCGCGAAGTCACCCAGGGCGTTGTACACCGACTGACGACTGGTGCGGGGCATCTGCCGCACGATCGCGGCGAAGACGTCGTCGGCGCTGGCGTGCGGCAGCTCGCGCAGCGCGTCGTACACGGCGCTGCGCGAGGCGGTGACGCGCAGACCGGCATCGCGCAGGACGTCCTGCGCGTGGGCGGCGTGCGAGCGGATCACCCGCCCATTCTAGATCTCTTTTGATATGGTCAAAAGAGGAGGGAGCTATCAATAGCGATAGTGATCCAGCTTGTACGGACCGGCCACCGGCACCCCGATGTACGCGGCCTGCTCGTCGGTGAGCTCGGTCAGCTCGACGCCCAGGGCATCCAGATGCAGGCGAGCGACCTTCTCGTCGAGGATCTTCGGCAGAACGTACACGCCCACCGGGTATTCCTCCGGCCGCGTGTACAGCTCGAGCTGGGCGAGCACCTGGTTCGTGAACGAGGCGCTCATCACGAACGACGGATGTCCCGTCGCATTGCCGAGGTTGAGCAGGCGCCCCTCGCTGAGCACCAGGATGCTGCGGCGAGACCCGTCGGCACCGGGCGGCATCCGGTACTCGTGCACCTGCGGTTTGATCTCGATCTTCTCGACGCCGGGGATCTGTTCGAGCCCCGCCACGTCGATCTCGTCGTCGAAGTGGCCGACGTTGCCGACGATCGCGAGGTGCTTGAGGCGCTGCAGGTGATCGGCGGTGACGACACGCGTGTTCCCGGTGCCGGTGATGAGGATGTCGACGTCGCCGACGACGGTGTCGAGCTTGGCGACCTGGAAGCCGTCCATCGCGGCCTGTAGGGCGCAGATCGGGTCGATCTCGCCGACGATGACGCGCGCGCCCTGCCCGCGCAGCGCCTCGGCGGCGCCCTTGCCGACGTCGCCGTAGCCGACCACGAAGGCGACTTTGCCGCCCATGAGCACATCGGTCGCGCGGTTGATGCCGTCGGGCAGGGAGTGTCGGATGCCGTACTTGTTGTCGAACTTGCTCTTGGTCACCGAGTCGTTGACGTTGATGCCGGGGAACAGCAGTCGTCCGGCCGCGGCGAGCTCGTACAGGCGGTGCACGCCGGTCGTCGTCTCCTCGGTCACCCCGATGATGCCTGCGGCCATCCGGGTAAAGCGCTGCGGGTCGCGCGCCAGGCTGGCTCGCAGCGTGTCGAGCACGATGCGGTACTCCGCCGAGTCGCCGTCCGCGGGCTCGGGCACCGTGCCTGCGGCCTCGAACTCGACCCCCTTGTGCACGAGCAGGGTCGCATCGCCCCCGTCGTCGAGGATGAGGTTCGGCCCGTCGAACCCTTCGGCCGACCAGTCGAAGATGCGGTCGGCCAGCTGCCAGTACTCCTCCAGGCTCTCCCCCTTGAAGGCGAACACCGGGATGCCGGCGGGGGCCTGGGCGGTGCCGGTCGGGCCGACCGCGACGGCGGCGGCGGCCTCGTCCTGCGTCGAGAAGATGTTGCAACTGGCCCAGCGCACCTGAGCGCCGAGCGCGACGAGGGTCTCGATGAGCACGGCCGTCTGCACCGTCATGTGCAGCGACCCGGCGATGCGGGCACCGGCGAGGGGCTGCGCGGCGGCTAACTCCTCGCGCAGGGCCATGAGACCCGGCATCTCGTTCTCGGCCAGGCGCAACTGGTGCCGACCGGCCTCGGCGAGGTTCACATCGGCGACGACGAACGGTGCGGAGGTTTCGACGGCGGTCTCAGCGGCAGCAGGCATCCCCCCATTCTCCCACCGCCGGGCGCCCCCGCCGCGCGAAACCGCATCCGCGCACCGAGACAGCACGCGCCGGATGCCGTTTCGGTGCACCGATGCCGTCTGGCGGGGTGAGGCGGGGGCAACTCAGACGCGCAGGGTCTCGTGGCGCACGACCAGCCAGCCTTTCGGCACCGACAACCGGTCGGTATGGATGGCGCACAGGTCGTGGGCATGCACATCCGCGGCGACCCCGAGCGGGCCGAGCGCGGCCATCTGATCGTCGTAGTCGTAGGTCAGGGTCGTCACGGCCTCGCGGGCGCAGCCCACCTTCGAGCAGAGTCTGGATCGCATCGACCCCACGGTAGTTGCGCGCGCCGCCCGAACAGCGCAGCCGCGCCGAGGGAACACGGACCCCGCCGCGGACGCGAGCTCGGCCCGGATGCGTGCCGAAAGCAGGGCGAACCCGCCCGAAGAGACCCGCGACGGCCGGACGGGGCCGATCGACCCTGCACGCGGGACGCGATCTAGACTGAAGCCATGATCCGCCGGCGCGCCACGAACCGGTCGGCGCGCGCGGCCGTACGACGCCCCGACCGCCATGGCCGGCATGGCCGCGACGGTCGCAGCTCGGTCGTGCGCCCGCCGCTGCTGCCCCTGGAGAGCCGTGACGAGCGCTTCGAGGTGGCCGTCGGCACGGCGGCCGAGTTCTTGCGCAGCGCGTGGACCGAACTGCGCGAGGTGCGATTCGAGATCGCGGCGATGCCGCCGGCATCCGACGACGACGGCATCCCCCGTTGGAGCGTTCACGCCGACGAACAGCGCATCGTCCTCTACCGGCTGCCGATCGAGCGGTTGAGCCACCTGCATCGCGAAGACGACCTGCATCGTCGCATGGTGATCGAGGGATGCGTCTTCCGCGCGGCCGCCGAATACCTCGACCGCGACCCGTGGGATCTCGGCCCCGAGCGTTTCCGCTACTTCTGACCCGTGGTCTTCTCCCGGCACGACATCGCAGACGCGGCGACGCGCCGTGTGCGGCGCGGCGGGTGGTGTTTTGTCCGCGCCTCGCCGGGGGCCTGCGTCAGCGCGGGTACACCGTGAAGGCGTCGGCGGCGGCAGCAGCGGGAGCGACGGCGTAGCCGGCGATGGCGCCCGTCTGCGCGTAGGTGACGGCGGCGTAGAGGCCGGCATCCGAGGCCCCGGCCGCATCGGCTCCGGCATCCGGCTCGATGAGGTACACCTCGCCGGCGGTGACCGACACCTCCGCCGCCCCGTCGGCGGGCACCTCGACGGCGGTCGCCGTCCCGGCTCCCGCGTCCGCACGCACCGTGACGGTCTGCGCGACGCCGTCGCCGAACAGGGTCAACACCGGGTCGTCGCCCGCCGCGACGGCGACCAGACTCGCCACGGTCAGCCGCTCGGCGGCGACGAACCATCCGAAGTCGCTGCCCGCGTCGAACCCGCTCGTGGCCCACACCGCACCGGTGACCGGCGCGGTCGCCTCGACGACGACCGTGTAGCTGCCCGGATCGAGACCGGCCAGATCGAGCTGCAACGGCACTCCGGCCAGCAGCGGCACGCTCTGCGGCTCGCCGACCGCGGTGGCATCGCGGTACACCGTGACGGTCGCGGTCGCGTCGGCCGAGGGGGCGAGCAGGCGCAGCGACGTGGGCACATCGCTGTCGCCCGTCTCGCCCGGCGCACTCGTGACCGGCACTCCGGGGATCACGATCCGCGCCGCGGGCACGGCACTGGGACCGATCTGGTCGACGCCACCGGGATCGAGCACACGCGTGAGGCTCGCCTGCACCGAGGCGCGCACGGGGGCCTCGGATGCCGTCACCTGCAGCACCGGATTCTCCTCGCCGAGAGCGAGCGCGGCCATCGGAATCACCCGCTGGGTCCCCGCGTCCACGACGATGTCGGTCCCGGCCGCGGGGACGGAGGCACCCTGCGCGCCGTAGACGGTGATCGTGACCTGCGCGGCGACCTCGCCAGGGTTGGCGAGCACGACGAGGTCGGCCGCGCCGGTGGTCGCCGATCCCGCGGTCAGCCACGTCTCCAACTGCGCTCTCCCGCACGCCGAGGCGGCGAAGCCGGTCACGTCGTCTGCGCTCAGCCGTGACGACCCGGCGGCGGCCACGTCGGTCACCGCCGCGTCCGAGGATGCCGCGGTGTAGGCGACGGGTCCGGCTCCGGAGGTGACGTCGGGGGCGAGCAGCGTCTCCTCGGTCGCGTCGGGAGCCCCCGCGGACACGCCGGCGATCAGCCGCTGGGCGGCGGCGTCGGTGAGCTCGCTGGCGTCCGTCGCATCGCGCCCGCTGGCCAGAACCGGCCCCGTGCAGGCCACGACCGCGTCCGATGCGGCCGGCTGCGCCGTGATCGACACGGCGGCGGTCGTGGAGTGCGGCAACGGGACGACCACGGCTCCGACGGCGACGGCCGCGGCGGCGCACGCGACGACGATGCCCAGGGCCAGGCGCGCCGGGGTGGATCGACCACTCATGCGTCGCCTCCCTTCCGCTGCCCGATGACGCGCGGTCGGCGGCGGCTCTGCGCGAGCGAGCGGCGCGTCGGCACCGCCAGCAGCAACGACACGACGACGATCCCCAGCTGTAGGAGGCCGATGCGGGCGGCCCGCGCCGTCGCGGTCGTGTCGCGATCGGTGACGTCCGCGGTGATGCGCCACAGCATGCCCTTGCCGGTGTCGCCGACGATCTCCAGGTCGTCGCGCTGGTTGAGCGAAGTCTCCGCCTCGATGCGCACGGCGCGGGCCGCCTCGCTCTCGCCCGTCGCGGTGGCCAGCAGGACGAAGGCGACACCGTGTTCGGCGAGGCGGGCCACGACGTCGCCGGACGGATCGGCGATGAGCTCGGCGACCGCCTGAGCGGTGGCCGCGTCGCCGGCATCCGGACCCGTTCGCGCCGAGCGGAGCGTCGTCTGCCCGCCGAGCGAGGAGGTCTCCCCCCACACGACCTCGGCGATGACCGAGCCGTCGGATGCCGGGGTCACGACGAACGTGGCGTTGCCGAGCCCCGCGCGCCCTTCGGCCTCGACGTAGGCCGGGAGAGTGCTGCTGGGTCCGTCGGTGAGGGCGGACGTGCCGCGCGGCACGGCGGTGAGGGCGGGGACGGCGCTGACGGCGAGCATCAGCATCGTGAGCGCGACGAGGGGCGCACGCAGGCGGATGCGGCGCGGCAGCGCGTCGAGGCCGAGCGCTGCCGCGCTCAGCAGCCCGAGCCAGTACAGGCTCAGGGCCGCGCCGGGCCACAGCGGTACGGGGGCCTCGGCGTCGACCGTCACGGTGATCCCGATCGCAAGGCACGCCGTCGCCAGCCCGACGGCTGCGGCGAGCAGCGTCATCGCTGTCGGTGCCACACGTGCCAGCAGGGGCGCCGCCAGCGCAAGAACCAGGACGGGGGCGACCAGCAGCGGCGCCCAGAGGGCGATTGCGGGGTCGACGAGTTCGCTCCAGCCGTGCGCACCGGCGGCGCCGTCGGCCGAGGGGAATCCCAGGACGAGCAGCATCCGCCGCACCGCATCGGTGCCGGTATCCGCCGCCAGCGGCACCCCGGGATCGGCCAGCAGCGCCGCTGTCTCGCCGGACCGAACGCGATGCCACGCGAGCGGCGCGAACACGACCGCTGTCGGTACGACGAGCCAGATGACCTGAGCGAGACCGTGCCCCCGGTTCAGCGCCGCCGTGAGCACGATGCCGACGATCCACAGGACGATGAGCGCCGGGGCGAGCGACGGGCTGCACGCGACCAGGGCCGCGGCAATGATCGAGCCGATCCCCGCGGCGGTCCAGGAGCGGTGCGCGGCGGC
>JASGEE010000099.1:0-11760 GCA_047606715.1 Microbacterium sp. | reverse complement strand
GGGTGCGGGGCGTGCCGAAAGCAGGGTGAATCGAGTCGCCGCGCCCGCAGAGAGCCCGATGCGTGTGATTCACCCTGCTTTCGGCACACGGAGCGGCGGTGCACCGCCGCCTGCGGCGGGTGTCCCGGGCGCGCCGCGTGAGGCGGCACGAGAAACACCTGCCCGACTGCTCGCTCTCGCCGACGAGCCAGTTGCGCTCCCACGAGCGCTGACTGCACGCGCGGAACTCCTCACCGTCGATGACGACGCCGGCCGACAGAGTCGGCAGCACGACGAACGTGCGCGAGGTGCGGTGGAATCCGACGATCGCGCCGCAGCTGCGGCAGGTGAGGCTCTCGAGGATCAGGAACGAGCCGCACGTCGTGCAGCGATAGCTGGTCGTGCTCCTATTCTGGCGGCGTTGCCCCGTGCGCGACACCAGCACTTGCGCGGTGTCGGACCGCGCCGATCACGCCCTCGGGATCGACCAGGACGATGTCCCGCCCCCGAGCTCGCAGCGCGGCGACGACGTCGCGCAGCAGGGTGGCCGCGACGCGAGTGGCCGCGGTCACCGACGCGGCATCGAGCACGATGCGGGTGGCGGCATCCGCTGTGGTCTCCGGACCGTACGCGGCCAGGTAGGCGACCTGTTCCGCCGCGACGAAGTCGAGCAGTCCGCGCAGGCGGATGACGACCGTGCCGTCCGGGGCGATGTCGATCTCCTGCACGGGGGAGGTGGGGCGCTCGGGATGGCGGAACAGGTGCAGCCCGAACTCCTGAGACAGGGTGCGCAGCGTCGCAACGCCGCGCGCTGTTGCCGACGGCATCCAGCGGCGGCGAGAACACGCCGATGCCGTACTCTCCCGGGGCCACGGCGACGATGCCGCCGCCGACGCCCGACTTCGCCGGCATCCCGACGTCGAACAGCCACTGCCCCGACCGGTCGTACATGCCGCACGACGCCATCACCGAGAGGGTGTCGCGGGCCACGGCGGGCGGGACGACCCGTTCGCCGGTGAGCGGATTGACGCCGTCGCCGGCGATCGTCGCCCCCATGACGGCGATGTCGGTCGTCGTGACCAGCAACGCGCACTGGCGGAAGTACGCCTCGACGCGGGAATGAGCGACGTCGTCACGATCGCGCCGGCGTTGATCAACGGGTTGTGCGGCCGACCGCGCTCGTCGAAGCTCACGGCGTTGAACGCCTCGCCGCTCGGCTCGACGCCGACGTGTTGCGTGACGGTGTCGGTGCCGTGTTCGGCGAGGACCAGCGCGTAGACGAACGCCTTCGAGATCGACTGGATGGTGAAGGGCGTCTCGCTGTCGCCGGCGGCGTAGGTGTGTCCCGAGACGGATGCCGCGGCGATCGCGAACGCGTCGGGATCGGCGCCGGCCAGGCCCGGGATGTAGTCGGCGACGCGGCCGGGATGATCCTGTGCGCTCACCTCGGCGAGCACGCGGGTGAGCGGATCGTCGTGTGTCATGGTGTCTTCCTCGAGGCGGTCATCGCCGAGGCATGAGCGCCGCGCACGCCGACACCGACAAGGTGTGACAGAGTGCCCCCGACAGGAATCGAACCTGCGACCTTTGGTACCGGAAACCAGCGCTCTATCCCCTGAGCTACGGAGGCGTGACCTGTCGAGGGTATCACCCGACGTCGGGGGGTGACGCCGAGCCGTGCCCGTATGCGGGGGGTCGAAACGATCGCGGGCAGCGTGCAAGGATACTTCGGTGCACCGCCTCGTGACCGCTGAACTCGACCTGGAGTTGAGGTCGTCCGCCGATCTCATCTTCCAGATCGCGGCGGCCCAGCCGGCGCCCGTCGTTCGGGAGGAGCTGACCTTCGTCCAGGGCGACCGGGTGTACACGCCGACCGAGATCGTCGACCAGTTCGGCAGTCGCCTGCATCACATCATCGGTGAGGCGGGGTCTCTCGCGGTGCGGTACGAGGCGTTGCTGGACGGGCAGGTCGCCACACGTTCGACGAGCGACCTCGAGGCCATCACCTACCTGCGCCCGAGTCGGTACTGCCAGTCCGATGAGGTGTTCTCGCAGGCGCGCCGTCAGTTCCGCGGGCTGGCCGGCAGCGACCTGGTCGTCGCGGTGACGGAGTTCGTCGCGACGAGCACGACCTACACGCCGGGGCTGAGTCAAGGTACCGACTCGGCGGTGACGACCCTGATGACCGGTCAGGGGGTCTGCCGCGACTACGCGCACGTCGTCATCGCGCTGCTGCGGGCGATGGATGTGCCGGCTCGTTATGCCGCGTGCTACGCCCCGGGGCTGCGCCCGATGGACTTCCACGCCGTCGCCGAGGCCTACCTCGACGGAAGCTGGTACGTCATCGATGCGACGCGCCTGGCCAACCGCCGGTCGCTCGTACGCATCGCGACCGGCCGCGACGCGGCCGACTGCGCCTTCCTCAGCTACCACGGTGGTCATGTCGGGCTGAAGGATATGCGTGTGGATGCGTATGTCGTGCCCGACGACGCGGCCGATGTCGCCCACGCGGATGCCGCCACCGCGGCATCCGACCCCGCCCTCGACGACTTCGCCGAGCTGATCCAACTCGGCTGAGCTGACCGAGAGCGTGGGCGACACCGGGCGGAGCCGTCCACGGTGTGCTGGCCGTCAGCGCGTCTGTGCTCCTTGAGGGGATGATCGGAGCGGGCTGATGGACGTTGCCGAACTGATGCAGATCGTCGAGGACGAGCAACTCAACGTGCCGGTGCGGAACGGCGTGGGGCGGCTTCGGCTCGACGCGGTCGTGTGTGAACGACGTGGCGATGGCTGGACGGCGTACCTCGTCGACGAACGTGCGCAGCCGTTCGAGACCACGATCAAGACTTTCGTCGATGAGTCTGACGCTTTCGACGACGTGTTGCCGAAGCTTCGGCAGGTTGCGCGCGCTCGCCGGTCTCAGGCCGCGCTGCGTGCACAGCGTGCGGCACCCGCGAATGCCGACGGCGGCGACGAAGCGGAACACGGGTCCTCACCCGCGGTCGCCCACCCCCATCCCCCATCGAGACCGCATCGGTGCACCGAGACAGCGATCGGCGGCGGCAGTCTCGGTGCACGGATGCGCTCTCGCGGATGCCGCGGCGAAGGCGCCCGTAGACTTGGGGGGTTATGGATCCCGACGCTCTCTCCGAAGCCCTGCTCGCCGTCATCGCTCCGCTTGCGGAGGCGCGCCGGCCGGGAGCGGGCGCGGAGCTGACCGTGGCCGACCTGCCGCTGGAGCGTCCGCGCAACCGCGACCACGGTGACTGGGCGTCGAACGCGGCGCTCAAGCTCGGCAAGAGCCTGGGTGCGAGCCCGCGCGAGCTCGCGCAGGAGATCGCGGCGGCGCTGGGCGGCGTCGACGGCATCGCCAGCGTCGAGGTGGCCGGCCCCGGCTTCATCAACATCCGTCTCGACGCGGGCGCGGCCGGTGCCCTGGCCAAGACCATCGTGGATGCCGGAGCCGCCTACGGCACGAACGACAACCGCGCCGACGAGGTCATCAACCTCGAGTTCGTCAGCGCCAACCCGACCGGGCCGATCCATCTCGGCGGCACGCGCTGGGCGGCGGCGGGCGATGCGCTCGCCCGCATCCTCGCCAGTCAGGGCGCCCAGGTCACGCGCGAGTACTACTTCAACGACCACGGCGCGCAGATCGACCGCTTCGCCCGCAGCCTCGTCGCGGCGCACGAGGGCCTCCCGACGCCCGAGGACGGCTACGGCGGCGACTACATCCACGACATCGCGACGCGCGTCGTCGCGGCCTACGACGGCGACATCGACGTGCTCGACCCCGCCGCGAAGCAGGAGGCGTTCCGTGAGATCGGCGTCGGCCTCATGTTCGCCGAGATCAGGCAGAGCCTGCACGAGTTCGGCGTCGACTTCGATGTCTACTTCCACGAGAACGACCTGCACGACTCCGGCGCCGTCGCGCACGCCGTCGAGCGCCTCCGCGAGCTCGGCCACATCTTCGAGCTCGACGGCGCCATCTGGCTGCGCAGCACCGCGTTCGGCGACGACCGCGATCGCGTCATCATCCGCTCCAACGGCGAGCCGGCCTACTTCTCCGGCGACCTCGCGTACTACCTGAACAAGCGCGAGCGCGGCTTCAACCGGTGCATCATCATGCTGGGCGCCGACCATCACGGTTACGTCGGGCGCATGCAGGCGATGTGCGCGGCGTTCGGCGATGTGCCGAACGTCAACCTGCAGATCCTCATCGGGCAGTTGGTCAATCTCGTCAAGGACGGCCAGCCGGTGCGGATGTCCAAGCGCGCGGGTACCGTCGTGACCCTGGAAGATCTCGTCGAGATCGTCGGGGTGGATGCCGCCCGCTACGCCCTCACCCGCAGCTCGGCCGACTCGAACCTCGACATCGACCTCGATCAGCTGCAGAAGCGCACCAACGACAACCCGGTCTTCTACGTGCAGTACGCGCACGCGCGCACCCACAACGTCGCCCGCAACGCGGCGAGCCTCGGCGTGGACCGCAGCGCATTCGTGCCCGAACTGCTCGTGCACGAGACCGAGTCGGCGCTCCTGGGCGGTCTGCAGGAGTTCCCGCGCGTCGTCGCCTACGCCGCCCAGGTGCGCGAGCCGCACCGCGTCGCGCGCTACCTCGAGGAGCTCGCCGGCCTCTACCACCGCTGGTACGACAGCTGCCGGGTCACGCCGCTCGGCGATGAAGAGGTCACCGACCAGCACCGCACGCGGCTCTGGCTGAACGATGCGACCGGCCAGGTGCTGCGCAACGGGCTGGCGCTGCTGGGTGTCAGCGCGCCCGAGCGCATGTGACGGTGGACACGACGAGCTGACGGATGCCGCAATGACCAGCGAACCCGCGAACCCCGACGAGCACCCGACGCTGCCCCTGCCTGATCCGCGCACGCAGTGGGTGCTGTCGACCCCGGAGATCGCGCCCACGATGACCGCGCCGACGCAGCCCGAACGGCGCAAGCGGCGCCTCTGGCCGTGGATCGTCGCGCTCGCGGTGGTCGTCGTGCTCGCCGTCGGCGCATGGATCGCGGGGGAGCACATCGCCCGCAGCGTCGTGGAACGCACGATCCGCGAGCAGTTGATCGAGCACCTCGAGCTGCCCGCCGATCAGCAGGTCGACGTCCAGGTGCCGGGGGCGATCCTGCCCCAGTTGATCGCTGGGAGTCTGGGTCAGGTGACGGTCTCGTCCGACGACGTGCCCCTCGGTGGGGAGGACGCGAGCGGTGCGGCATCCCTCGTGGGCGATGTGACCGTCGTCGCGCACGACGTGGCCTTCGCGGACGGCATCGGGTGGAGCGGGGCGACCGGCACGATCACGCTCGACGAGGAGCAGGTCGATGCGCTGCTCGGCACGATCGAAGACTTCCCCGTCGACACGGTCACACTCGATCCGCCCGATATCGCGATCTCGATGGACCTGCAGCTGTGGGCTCTGACGGTTCCGGTCGGCGTCGATCTGACCCCGAGCACCGAAGCGGGCAAGCTCGTCCTGACGCCGGCGACGCTGCGCGTCGCGGGTGCCGAGGTCGCCGCCGAAGCGCTCGTCGACCAGTTCGGCGCGGTCGCGGCGGCCGTCATCCGCGATTGGGACGTCTGCGTCGCGCAGTACTACCCCGCCGCGATCACCCTCAGCGGGGTCGAGGTGCTCTCGCACTCCCTGGTGGCCACGGTGGAGATCGACAGCTCGATCGTCGATGACGCCGCCGCGCAGCAGCCCGGCACCTGTACCTGACCCGCGGTCTCGTCGTGACCCCGGCGGCATCCGACGGTGCCATAGACTTTCAGGATGCCCGGCGTGACGAAACCGCCAGCAGCCCGACCCCACCCCGATTGGTTCCCCGAACGTGTCCGCCGCCTCTGACCGCCCGCTCGTCCCGGCGACTCTGACCGTTCCGGACGACGTGAACGCCCTCGAGGCGAAGGTGTGGCCCGCCTCGGCGCACCGCGACGAGCACGGTGAGCTGATCATCGGCGGCGTCGGGGCGGGCGACCTGCGGGAGCGCTTCGGCACGCCGCTGTACGTGCTCGACGAGGATGCCGTCCGTGCGCGTGCACGAGAGGTGCGCGACGCGTTCGCGCGGGCGGCGGCGCGCCACGGCGTGCGGGCGCGCGTGTATTACGCCGGCAAGGCGTTCTTGTCGACCGAGGTCGTGCGGTGGGTCACCGAGGAGGGTCTCTCGGTCGATGTCGCCACCGGCGGCGAGCTGGCCGTGGCCCTCGCCGGGGGAGCGGACCCCGCCCGCATCGGGGTCCACGGCAACAACAAGTCGGTCGCCGAGCTCGAGCGCGCCGTCGAGGTGGGTGCCTCCGCGATCGTCATCGACTCGATGATCGAGCTGGAGCGCCTGGCCGCGATCGTCGAGCGACGCAGCACGACCGATGCCGCCCCCCAGGGCGTGCTCGTCCGTGTCAACAGCGGCGTGCACGCCGAGACCCACGATTTCCTCGCGACGGCCCACGAAGACCAGAAGTTCGGGTTCGCCCTCGACGATGCGCCCGCCGTCGTCGCTCGCATCCGCGAACTGCCCGCTCTGCGCTTCTTGGGGCTGCACTGCCACATCGGCTCGCAGATCTTCGGCACGCGCGGCTTCGAGGAGTCGGCCGCCCGCGTCGTCGAACTGCACGCGACCCTGCGCGCCGGCGGTGAGATCCCCGTGCTCAACCTCGGCGGCGGCTTCGGCATCGCCTACACCGCGGCCGACGATCCGACGCCCATCGCCGACCTCGCCGACGGCGTGATCGACGCCGTCGCTCGCGAGTGCGAGGTGCGTGGCATCCCGCTGCCCGATCTCGCCTTCGAGCCGGGCCGGTCCATCATCGGTCGCGCCGGGGTGACGCTGTACGAGGTCGGCACGGTCAAGCCGGTGCGCGTGTCGGACGATCTTCAGCGCCTGTACGTCAGCGTCGACGGCGGCATGAGCGACAACGCCCGTCCCGCGCTGTACGACGCGCAGTACTCCGCCCGGCTGGCCTCGCGCCTCTCCGATGCCCCGCCGGCTTTGGCCCGTGTCGTCGGCCGGCACTGCGAGTCGGGCGACATCGTCGTCGACGCCGAGTATCTGCCCGCCGACGTCACCCCCGGCGACCTGCTGGCCGTCGCCGCCACCGGCGCCTACTGCTTCTCGCTCGCGAGCAACTACAACTACGTGCCGCGCCCGCCCGTCGTCGCGATCCGCGACGGGGCGGCTCGCGTGATCGTGCGCGGCGAGAGCATCGATGACCTGCTGGCGCGCGACGCCGGCATCCCGACCCCGGAGGAGCCGAAGTGACCGACTACCGCCGCCTGCGCGTCGCCCTGCTGGGGGCCGGCGCCGTGGGCTCGCAGGTTGCCGACCTGCTGCGCAGACACAGCGACGAGCTGGCCGACCGCGCGGGGGCCGCGCTGGATCTGGTCGGCATCGTCGTGCGCGACCCCGAGCTGCCGCGCGCGGCAGATCTGCCGCGCGAGCTGTTCACGACCGAGGCCGAGCCGCTCATCGTCGGCGCCGACATCGTGATCGAGCTCATGGGCGGCATCGAGCCGGCCCGCACCGACATCCTGCTCGCGCTGAACTCCGGCGCCGACGTCGTCACGGCCAACAAGGCGCTGCTGGCCACGCACGGCCCGGAGATCTTCGACGCCGCCGATCAGGTGGGCGCGTCGGTGTATTACGAGGCCGCCGCGGCCGGTGCCATCCCCATCATCCGCCCGCTGCGCGACTCCCTCGCCGGCGACCGCGTGCAGCGCATCATGGGCATCGTCAACGGCACGACCAACTACATCCTCGACCGCATGGATCGCGAGGGTTCCGACTTCGCCGACGTGCTCGCCGACGCGCAAGCGGCCGGCTACGCCGAGGCCGACCCCACCGCCGACGTCGATGGGTACGATGCCGCGCAGAAAGCCGCGATCCTCGCATCCCTCGCCTTCCACACCGCCGTCCCGCTGGATGCCGTGCACCGCGAGGGCATCTCGCACATCGACCAGCAGATGATGGATGCCGCCCGTCACGTCGGGGCCGTCATCAAACTGCTCGCCGTGTGCGAGCGCGTGGCCGACGGTGCCGGAGCGGGCAAGGACGCGATCTCGGTGCGCGTGTACCCCGCGCTGATCCCGCGCGAGCACCCCCTGGCGAGTGTGCACGGAGCGAACAACGCCGTGTTCGTGCAGGCCGAGGCTGCCGGAAACCTCATGTTCTACGGCGCGGGCGCGGGCGGCGTGCAGACGGCGTCGGCCGTGCTGGGCGATGTCGTCTCGGCGGCACGCCGCCACATCGCCGGCGGCGTCGGGGTCGGCGAGTCGACGCGGGCGAACCTGCCGGTGCTGCCGATCGGCGCCGTCACGACCCGCTACCAGATCACCCTCGAGGTCTCCGACGAGCCTGGTGTGCTGGCGACGGTGGCCGGCATCCTCAGCGACGGGCGCGTATCGATCGCGACCGTCGAGCAGACCGTGATCTCTCACGGCAACGGCGATCCGGGAACGGCCCGGATCGTGATCGGGACCCACCGGGCACTCGAACAGGACCTCAGCGACACCGTCACGCACCTCGCCGCCAGCGGCGTCGTCGCGCGCGTCGCATCGGTCCTGCGTGTCGAGGGCGACTGAGAAACCGGAAAACCGGTGGAAGGACACTGACATGGCACATCTCTGGCAGGGCGTTCTGCGCGAATACGCCGACCGGCTCGGCGTGACCGAGAACTCGACCGTCGTCACCCTCGGCGAGGGCGGCACGCCGCTCATCCCGGCACCGGCGCTGTCGCAGCTGACCGGCGCCGACGTGTACGTGAAGTTCGAGGGAATGAACCCGACCGGGTCGTTCAAGGATCGCGGCATGACCGTCGCGCTCTCGCGCGCCGTCGAGCACGGCGCGAAGGCCGTCATCTGCGCTTCGACCGGCAACACGTCGGCATCCGCCGCCGCCTATGCGGCGCACGCCGGCATCACCGCCGCCGTCCTCGTCCCCGAGGGCAAGATCGCGATGGGCAAGCTGAGCCAGGCGGTCATCCACGGCGGACGTCTCATCCAGATCCGCGGCAATTTCGACGACTGCCTCGAGATCGCGCGCGAGCTGGCCGAGAACTACCCGGTGCACCTGGTCAACTCGGTCAACCCCGATCGCATCGAGGGGCAGAAGACGGCCGCCTACGAGGTCGTCGCGCAATTGGGCGACGCCCCCGACTTCCACTTCATCCCCGTCGGCAACGCGGGCAACTACACGGCGTACTCGCGCGGCTACCGCGAAGAGGCCGAGCGCGGCGTCGCCACGACGGTGCCCCGCATGTTCGGTTTCCAGGCCGAGGGGTCGGCGCCGCTCGTGCGCGGCGAGATCGTCAAGAACCCCGAGACGGTGGCCTCGGCGATCCGCATCGGCAACCCGGCGTCGTGGGACCTCGCCCTGCAGGCGCGCGAGGCGACGGACGGCTGGTTCGGCGCGATCGACGATGCCCGCATCCTGGCGGCGCAGAAGCTGCTGGCGGGCACGGTCGGCGTCTTCGTCGAGCCGGGCTCGGCGATCAGCGTGGCGGGTCTGCTCGACCGTGCCGAGGCCGGCGTCGTGCCGGCCGGGGCGAAGGTCGTGCTGACGGTCACCGGGCACGGTCTGAAAGACCCGCAGTGGGCTCTGCGCAACCCCGACGGCACTGAGGTGGAGCCGACGGTCGTGGATGCGGAGACCAGCGAGGTCGCCGCCGTGCTCGACCTGGCATGACGATGGCGCCGCGCGGTTTCGTCGAGCGCAGTGTCGCGGTGCGGGTGCCCGCGACCAGCGCCAACCTCGGTCCCGGGTTCGACACCCTGGGGCTCGCGTTGAGCGTCCACGACGAGTTGATCGTCACGGCTCTGCCCGAGCCGCGCCTGGAGATCCACGTCGCCGGTCAGGGCGCCGGCGAGGTGCCGTTGGATGCGTCGCACCTCGTCGTGCGTTCGATGGCCTACGCGTACGAGTCGGTCGGTCGGAGCCTGCCCGGCATCCGGCTGTCGGCGGTCAACACGATTCCGCACGGCCGGGGGATGGGCTCGTCGGGCGCGGCCGTGGTCGCGGGGCTGCTGGCGGCGAAGGGTCTGCTGGCGGGCGAGGTCTTCTTCGGCGCCGACACGCTGCTGCGGCTGGCGACCGAGCTCGAGGGCCACCCCGACAACGTCGCCCCGGCGCTGTTCGGCGGCCTCACGATCGCGTGGATGGACGAGAACGGCCCGCAGCACAAGAAGCTGCTGGTCCATCGCGGGGTCTCACCCCTGGTCTTCGTCCCCGAGTTCACGATGTCGACCTCTGTGGCTCGCGGGCTCGCGCCGCTGCAGGTGACGCGGGAGGATGCCGTCTTCAACGTCTCGCGTTCTGCGCTGCTGATCGCCGCGCTCACGCAGAGCCCCGAACTGCTGCTGGCGGCCACGGAAGACAAGCTGCACCAGTCGTACCGGGCGAAGGCGATGCCGGCCACCGATGAGCTCGTGCAGGCGCTGCGCGCTCGGGGCTTCGCCGCCGTGGTCTCCGGAGCTGGCCCGAGCGTGCTCGTGCTCGCCGACGGTCCGGGCCGGCGGATGGCCGCCGCCGACGTCGCCCGCTCCGCCACCGACACCCCGTGGGAGCCGCTCATGCTGGCCGTCGACGTCAAGGGTGCTACAGTGAGGGAACACACGGAGGGTGCCACGGCGTGACCGTGAATCTGGCCTCCGTCGCAATTCTGCGAACCCCTGCATAGCCTCCGTACCGTCATCGGTCGTCCTTTCCGGGCGACCAGAACGGGTGCGGAACGGTGGACGTCCGTCGTGGACGGCGTCGAGTGCGCAGGGACTTTTCCACACATATGAGGGAGAACTCGTGGAGTACAGCTCCGAGATCCAGACCGAAGACCTCGCCGCCGAGGCCGTCATCGATGGCGCGGCGGTGGCCGCCGATACCGTCGAGCCGGCCGTCGAGACCGTGATCGCGCCTGCTGTGGCGCAGGAGCCCCCGGCCGAGGAAGAGCCGGCCGCAGAAGCACCCGTCGTCTCGGAGGCGCCGGTCACAGAAGCACCCGTCGTTGCCGAAGAGGCGGTGCCCGCCGTCGCGGAAGCACCCGTGAAGGCGCCGCGCAAGCGCGCGCCGCGCCGGGCCAAGAGCGCGGATGTCGCTGCGGAGTCTGCGGCATCGCCCGAAGCCGCCCCCGCGGAAGAGGCGGATGCCGCCGCTCCCGCGCCGGTCGTCGAGTCCTCGGCGGGCGAGGCTCCCGCCGAGGGTGACGTTCAGCCGGCGGTCGAGGCCTCGGCGGAGGCGCCCGTGGAGGCTGTTGCAGCGGAAGCGGCGGAGGGTGAGGCTGAGGCTCCCGCCGAGGGCGATGGCGTTTCGGCCGAAGGCGAGACGCCGAGCCGTTCGCGCAGCCGTTCGCGCAGTCGCAGCCGCAGCCGCAACCAGAAGCCCGACGGCCAGCAGAACGGCCAAGGCCAGCAGAACGGCCAGGCCTCGCAGAACACCAGCGCCCAGAGCGCTCCGAGCGCGCCCGAAGAGGCATCCGCCGCCGACGAGCCGCAGGGGCAGGGTCGCAACAACCGCCAGCGCAACAAGCGTCGCGGGCAGGCCGTGTCGGGCGACGAGTTCGAGACCGAGATCGGCGAAGACGACGTGCTGATCCCGATCGCCGGCATCCTCGACGTGCTCGACAACTACGCCTTCGTACGCACCACCGGCTATCTCCCGGGCCCGAGCGATGTCTACGTCAGCCTCGGTCAGGTCAAGAAGTACAACCTGCGCAAGGGCGACGCGGTCGTCGGCGCGATCAAGCAGCCGCGCGAGGGCGAGCAGTCGAGCCGCCAGAAGTACAACGCGC
>JASGEE010000098.1:0-9664 GCA_047606715.1 Microbacterium sp. | reverse complement strand
ACGAGTATCCGAGCCGCCGCGCGAGCCCCGGCACCCCCTCGCGTTCGACGACGCCGTCGGCGATGAGGCGCATCGCCCGGCCCGCGACGTCGCCGCGCAGGTCCCACTCCGGCGATCCCGGTGCGGCTTCGGGCAGACAGCGCTTGCAGGCGCGGTAGCCGGCCTCGTGGGCCGCCGCGGACGTCGGGTAGAACGTCACGTTCGACGGTTTCGGCGTGCGCGCCGGACACGAGGGGCGGCAGTAGATTCCGGTCGAGCGCACGGCCGTCACGAACTGCCCGTCGAACCGCGCATCGCGCGCGTCGATCGCCCGGTAGCGCTCGTCGAACGTCATCGATGCGACTCGCGTCGCATCGCGCGTCTCGGCGGGTGTGCTCACACCCCCAGCCTGCCACCCGGCATCCGCCCCCGCTCGCGGAAATCGGCCATCGCACTCGCCCCCACCTCCACCGAAACCGCATCGGCGCACCGAAACCGCAGTCGCCGTGTGCGCTCTCGGTGCACGGATGCCGTCTCGCCGGCGGAGCCGGGGCGGAGCCGGGGGGCGGGGGGAGCCGGGGCGGCGAGGGGTCAGTGGAAGAAGTGGCGCTCGCCGGTGAAGAACATCGTCACGCCGGCGGCGCGGGCGGCATCGATGACCTCCTGGTCGCGCACCGACCCGCCGGGCTGCACGATCGTGCGGATCCCCGCGTCGATCAGCACCTGCGGCCCGTCGGCGAACGGGAAGAACGCGTCGGAGGCCGCCACCGAGCCCGCGGCGCGGTCGCCCGCCCGCTCCACCGCGAGCCGGCACGAGTCGACGCGGTTGACCTGCCCCATGCCGATGCCGACGGTCGCCGAATCCTGCGCCAGCACGATCGCGTTGGACTTGACGGCCCGGCACGCCTTCCACGCGAAGATGAGGCTCTCCATCTGCTCGGGCCGCTCGCCCGAGACGAGCTCCCAGTCCTTCGCGACCGACTCGACGTCGTCGGGGAAGCGGTCGGCATCCTGCAGCAGCAGACCACCCGACAGCAGGCGGACATCCATCAGTTCCTGCCGCCAGTCGGCCGGCAGGCGCAGCACGCGCAGGTTCTTCTTGAGTGCGAAGACCTCGAGCGCCTGCGGCTCGAAATCGGGGGCGACGATGACCTCGGTGAAGATGTCGCGCAGGTTCTCGGCCATCTTCAGCGTCACGGTGCGGTTCGCGGCGATCACGCCGCCGAACGCCGAGATCGGGTCGCACTCGTGCGCACGCAGGTGCGCCGACGCGATCGGATCGAGCGCGTGAGGCGCCGTCACAGCGATGCCGCACGGGTTGGCGTGCTTGATGATGGCGACGGCCGGCTTGACCATGTCGAACGCCGCGCGCAGGGCGGCATCCGCATCGACGTAGTTGTTGTAGCTCATCCCCTTGCCCTGCAACTGCTCGGCCTGGGCGATGCCGTGTCCACCGAGACGGCTGTACAGCGCGGCGCGCTGGTGCGAGTTCTCGCCGTAGCGCAGCGTCGCGAGGCGCTCGGCTTTGATCGTGAGGTGCTGCGGCAGATCGCCCTCGTCGGCGAGCGTCTCGTCGGCGAACCAGGCGGAGACCGCGCGGTCGTAGCTCGCGGTGTGTGTGAACGCACGGGCGGCGAGCTCACGCCGCTGAGCGAGCGTCGTACCCCCCTGGCCGAGCGCCTCGATGATGCCGGGGTACGACTCGGGTGAGACGGCGATCGCGACGTTGGCGAAGTTCTTCGCCGATGCACGCACCATCGCCGGCCCGCCGATGTCGATCTGCTCGACGACGGCGTCGCCGGTCGCGCCGGAGGCGACCGTCTCGACGAACGGATACAGGTTGACGACCACCAGCTCGAAGGGCAGGATGCCCAGCTCGGCGAGCTGGGTCTCGTGGTCTTCCAGCCGGAGGTCGGCGAGCAGTCCCGCGTGCACGCCCGGGTGCAGCGTCTTCACACGACCGTCGAGCGATTCGGGGAACCCGGTGACCTCGGCGACGTCCTTCACCTCGAGCCCGGCCCCGCGCAGCAGCGCCGCCGAACCGCCGGTGGAGATGATCTCGACGCCGGCTGCGGCGAGGGCCTGCGCGAGCGGCAGCAGGTCGGTCTTGTCGCTGACCGACACGAGCGCGCGGCGGATCGGCACGAGGTCGCGGGGGCGATAGAGGGCGGGATCGATGGTCGGACCGGCCATGCGCAGCTCCAGGTTCGGGTCGGGTGGATGTCAGATCGTGGACAGGTCGAGCTCGCCGGTCGCGATGCGACGGACGACGTCGATGAGCAGGCGCCGCTCGACGGGTTTGATGCGCTCGTGCAGGGTGTGCTCGGTGTCGTCGGGGAGCACCGGCACGCGCTCCTGCGCGAGGATCGGGCCGGTGTCGATGCCGTTGTCGACGACGATGACGCTCGCCCCGGTCTCCGAGACGCCGGCGGCGAGGGCATCGCGCACGCCGTGCGCACCGGGAAAGGCGGGCAGGTAGGCGGGGTGCGTGTTGATGAGCCGCGGCGACCACGCATCGACGACGGATGCCGGCAGCAATCGCATCAGCCCGCTCAGCACGACGAGATCGGGGTTCCAGACCCGAAGCTGCGCCTGCAGCTCGATCCCCCAATGCTCACGCGTCTCGAACTGGCGATAGGGCACGAGGAAGGTCGGGATGCCGAAGGCCTCGGCGTGGGCGAATCCGTCGGCCTGGCGGTCGGCTCCGACGGCGACGACGCGGGCGGGGTACGCCGGATCGGCAGCGGCCTCGAGCAGGGCTCGCAGGTTGGAGCCGGTGCCCGAGATGAGAACGGCGACCGTGAGCACCGCCCCAGTCTACCGGCGGGCACCGGCCGTGCCTCGCGGCCGGGCGTCCGACTCCCTGGCACTCGTGGTGGGCTCACGAGAGGCAGGAGGGGCCACAACCGCCATCTAGTCCGGGCGGTGCCCCGTCTGAACTCTCTGGTCACACCCCACCCTCACGCGCCGCACCCCACCCCCATCCACGAAACCTCTTGTCCGCGCCGTTCAGCGGACGTTTGTGAGGTTTCGCGGGGGGGAAGGGGCCCGGTCAGGACTCGTCGCGGAGGAAACCCGGGTCGGTCGGCTCGAACGGCTGCGTCTCGATGTCGTCGGGCGAGACGTCACCGCCCGTCCCGGTCGTCCCCGTCGTCCCGGCCGCCACGTCCGCCGCCGTCTCCGCGAAACCTCCCGAATCTCCGCCGTCCGCGTCGTCCGCGTCGTCCAGCGGAGATTCGGGAGGCGTCTCGAAGGAAGCGGAGGGGGCCTGCCGACGGCGCGCGGGGGTGAACAGCGCGATCGCGGCGCCGACGGCCAGCTCCACCCCCACCGCGAACGCGAACGGGCCCGCCGCCACGCCCGCATCGGCCAGTCGGTCCGGGCCGATCGCCCCCGATGCGCACACCGCGAGCAGCGCCGCCCCCGCACCGCCCAGCACGACGATCGCCGCGAACACCGTCAACCGCGGCCCGCTGCCGCTCGCGGCGGCATCCGACCGGGCGAGCACCGTGCGCCCGATCCATCCGGCGAGGAACCCGACGGCGACGATCGCGAGCGCGAGCGTCAGCAGCCACGTCGAGACCGTCTCGGGAACGATCCCGAGCACGGGGATGCCGGGGAGCACCCCGAGCGAGGTCCCCACCGGCGAGACGGCCGTCCCCGCACCGACCGCGAACCCGGGCCCCGCGGCGAACGCGGCGCCCCACACGACGAGCGTCGGCAGGTACGCGATCTGCCCGAGCGTCATCGCGATCACCCCGACGAGATCGACGTGCGCCGCCTCGTAGAGGGCGATGACCTCGCCGCCGCGCAGCACCGTCGCGACGGCCACGAGCAGCGCGCCGACCCCGATGAGCCCCGCAACTGCGACCCCGAGGGCGCGGACGGCCGCCGCCGGCACCGGCTTCCACCGGCCGTGGCGTTCGAGGTGCCCCCGCAGCGCGTCGACCGCACCGTCGTCGCCGTGGATCCAGGCGCCCACGATCGCGCCGGCGAACACGGGCAGCGCGAACACGAGCACCGGCAGCAGCACGGCCTGCCACCCGTAGACCGCCGCGACGGGGTTGCGCGAGGTCATCCACAATCCGGTCGCGGCAAGTGCCATGATGACGCTCCCCGAGCCGGCGCCGACCGCCCACGCTCCCGAGCGGGCGGCGCGCAGTCCCGACCGCGCCGCGAACACGGCGGTGAACGTCGCGAACGCCGCCGGGGCGAGGGAGAGGAGGAAGGATGCCGCCTCGGCCGGCAGACCGGCCGCGACGACGTACTCGTCGCCGAGGGTGAGGTGCAGCGGCACGAAGTGCCCGAACTGCCACACGCGCACCGCGGCGGGCCACAGCGCACCCCAGTCGGCCGTGCCGCCCAGCCCGAACACCCAGAACAGCGTCAGCGGTGCGAGCGCGGCGGCAACGCCGACGGCCGCCGCGATCACAGCGTCGACGGCGGCGAGGAGGGCGACCAGAAGGCGATTCATGCGGATTCGACCCTACCCACCGCATCCGTCCGGACCGCCTCGAACCGCCGCGCCCGGACACACCGCGACCGCGACACCCACTACCTTGTGGGCAGGAGGATCAATGTCAGTCGCATCCGCACCGCGCTCCCGCAGCACCGAACCCGCACCGACCAGCGCACTCGACCGCTTCTTCGAGATCACGCACCGCGGCTCCACCGTGGGCGCCGAGGTGCGCGGCGGCCTGGTCACGTTCGTGACGATGTCGTACATCGTCATCCTCAATCCACTGATCCTCTCGACCGAGGATGTCGCCGGCACCGTCCTGTCGGGCACCGCCGTCGCCGCCGCCACGGCGCTGACCGCGGGCGTCATGACGGTGCTGTTCGGCATCGTCGCACGCGTGCCGTTCGCGTTCGCCGCGGGCCTGGGCATCAACGCGTTCCTCGCATTCTCGGTCGTCGGATCGGTCACCTGGCCCGAGGCGATGGCGCTCGTCATGATCAACGGCGCGGTGATCGTGCTGCTCGCCGCCACGGGGCTGCGGAAGATGATCTTCGATGCCGTTCCCGTGCAGCTCAAGCTCGCGATCACCGTCGGCATCGGCCTGTTCATCGCGTTCATCGGCTTCGTCAACGCGGGCTTCGTCACCGCGACCGGCAGTGCGTCGCCACCCGTCGACCTCGGCATCGGCGGATCGGTCGCGAGCCTGCCGACGCTCCTCTTCGTCATCACGCTGCTCCTCGGCGGCATCCTGATCGCGCTGCGCATCAAGGGCGCGATCCTCATCGCGCTCGTCGGCGGCACGATCCTGGCCGCCCTGACGAACGCGATCTGGTCGTTCGGTCTCGACTTCGGCTTCTCGGGGAGCATCGTCTCGCTTCCCGATCTCAGCCTGATCGGCGCGGTGGACTTCGGCTTCGACCTGCAGCGGGTGAGCGCCGTGGCGCTCGTGATGTTCGTCTTCACACTGCTGTTCTCGAACTTCTTCGACGCGATGGGCACGATGACGGGCCTCGCGGAAGAGGCGGGGTTGGCCGACCGCAACGGCGACTTCCCGCGGATCAAGTCGGCGCTCGTCGTCGAGGGCCTCGGCGCCGTCGTCGGCGGCGGCACCTCCTCGTCGTCGGCGACCGTGTTCGTGGAGTCCGGATCGGGCATCGGCGAGGGGGCGCGCACGGGACTGGCGTCGGTCGTGACCGGTGCGCTGTTCCTGCTGGCGATGTTCTTCACTCCGCTGACCTCGCTGGTTCCCGGCGCCGTCGCAGCCGCAGCGCTCGTGCTGGTCGGGGCCATGATGCTGACGCAGATCCAGAAGATCGACTTCTCCGACTTCCGTGTGCTGCTGCCGGTGTTCCTCACCGCGACGGTCATGCCGATGACCTACTCGATCGCGAACGGCATCGGCGCCGGATTCGTCAGCTGGATCGTGCTGCACGCGTTCTCCGGGCGGGCGAAGCAGATCCACCCCCTGCTGTGGGGCGTGGGAGTGGGCTTCGTGATCTTCTTCGCCCGCGGCCCGATCGAGGCCCTCATCGGCGGCTGATGACCGGGTGCACCCGCTCGATCCGCGCGCGACCCGAAGAGATAGCCGCTCTCGAGTGCTCGCACCGACATCCGTACGATGGACGCAGAAGGAGTGCCATGACGATCTCACTGCCGACGCACGTTGCGCCGATCCCGGGGAATCCGGCGACGATCCGCAGCAAGGCCGCACGGTTCAACGCGACCGCTGATGCCATCCGCGAGGCCGTCAGCGGCCTGCGCGCGGCGATTGCCGACACCAAGCAGCACGAGAGCGATGCCCTCGACAAGCTGGCCGAAAACGCGCGGAAGGTCTCCGACCGGCTCAACCAGCTGCGGGGCCGGTACGAGACGGCATCCCAGGCGCTCACCTCGTTCGCGACCGACCTCGAGAGCGCACAGCGCGAAGCACAGAGACTCGTGGACGAGCATGCTGACGCGCTGCGGAGCGAAGGCTCCTACGAACGGCAGATCGCCTATTACCGCGAACAACGCCAGCAGACCACCGATCCGGTGGAAGCCGCCGACATCAACCGCCACCTGCTCACGCTCACGCAGCGTCGCGACGGCATGGCCGCACAGGCGGCAGGCACCCAGGCCCGGTTCACCCGCATCGTCGACGACCTCCGTCAGTCGGGCGGCCGGGCGTCCCGGGAGATGCGCGCGTGCTGCGAAGGAGACGGATTCAACGACAGCACGTGGGATGACTTCTCCGGCTGGGTCGCCGACCACGCCGGCATACTCAAGACGATCCATGGCTTCCTTCAGGGGATCACCCTCGCCCTATCGGTGCTGAGCTTCTTCATCCCCGTGCTGGCCCCGTTCGCTCTCGCAGCCGCGGCGATCACGGCCGGACTAGGTCTGGTGCTCGCGGCGACGGGTCAGATGTCCTGGATCGATTTCGCCCTCGATGTGCTCACCGTTGCGACGATGGGTGTCGCCGCGGTCGCGGCACGGACGATCGCGGGAGTGATGACCGCCCTCAAAGGCACGCGCGCCGCCCGCCTGACCGCGCAGGGTGTCAGCAACCCCCTGCGCGTTGTCACGGGCAGCTTCAACGGTGTACTCAAGGGACGCAATGGCCTCGCACTGTTCGGGGGCAAGCTCAAGCTTCCCTCGACGACGTGGGCACGCGAGGTGTCCTCGGCCAAGGGTCTCGGCAACGCGCACTTCTTGCGCGTCGCGCAATCGGCCAAGGCGGGTGCCGGCGGCCCACTCGACGATATCCTGCTCCGCATCGGGCGGGAGGAGATGATGAAGATCCGAGTTGCAGCGGCCGTCACGACTGGCGTAAAGGGCGTAGATACTGGTCTGGGCCGCGTGCTGCCCGCCGGATTGGACTTCTTCGGTGACACCGCCCATGAAACCCCACTCCTCGGTGACGCCGCGCGTTGGTATGAGGGCGTGAAGGACGCCGCGACGTGGCGAATCGGTTCATGACCGCTCCACGCTCCAAGCCCAGACCGCGCAAGAAGAAGCGCAAGAATCGCGTCAGCGTCGACCATTGGGCGGCGTGGGCGACGAAATGGGCGATGATCCTGGTCGTCGTGCTCGGACTCGGCCCGCAGATCCTCATCGCTCTGGTCGGGATCATCCGCGGCGATTTCCCCAAAGACGACATCCTCGGCCAGACGGACACCTACCCGTTCTTCCAACCGCCGTTCTGGCTCCTGTGGATCCCCGCACTGCTCATGCTCGCCGCCGCCATCCTGTCCATGGGCAAAGACAAACCCGAACCGCTGTGGTTCTTCCCCGCCCGATGGGAGATCGCTGGGCTCGCATTCACCGGGTGGGTCATCACGGCAGAGAGCGCTTTCGCATACGGTGGCCCCCAAGCCATGATCGTGCTGTGGGCTTCGGCGCCGTGGCTGCTCGCGATGGTCCTCCTCGCTGTCCGCGGCACGTGGGGGCTCATCCGAGAGATCTGGGAAGTGTGGGGACCGGGGAGGAAGGCATGACCTGCCCGCCGCCCGTCACCCCCCGCGTGATCCTGCCGCCGGGCTGGCACTACCTCCCCGTGTCGTCGGACAACGCCGGCACCGTCGAGCGTGCCCTCGCACCGATGCGCACACTCGGCCCGCGCGATTCGATCGCGCCGTTCGCGAAAGAGCTCGAGCGTGCGCTGCAGCGCGAGCTCGACGACGCGTTCCGCGCCGGCGCGTTCGCCGTCGCGATGCCGCTCGGGCGTCCCTGGGAGGTTCCGGTGTCGACCTCCATCGCGTTCAGTCGCCTCACAGTGCCGAACGGCTCCGCGGCGCTGCCCGCGGTCGGCGAGACCGTGCAGACGGATGCCGGTATCGCACGCCGCCGCATCGTCGACGCCCCCGTCGCCGAAGACACCGCCCCCGCCGCTCTCGCGCTGCTGCGCACGATCGACTACACGTGGGTTGTTGACGGCGCGTACGTCATCGCGGTCGCCTCGATCTCCGGTGAGGCCGATCCCGAATTCGCGCCGGTCGCCGAGGCGCTGACCCTGCTCATCACGACGATGCTCGATGCCGTCACCTTCGCCGCCACCCGACAGGAGGCCACCCCATGAGCCTGCACGTGGATTTCGACCGCGATCTGTGGATCTACGTGCCCGCGGAGTGGCCATGGGAAGCCTACGACTCGCTGGAACAGTGGTCGGCCACTCTTGTCGGTGTGCTGGGAGATGCGTACGGCTACGACGCTGCGATGCGCGACTGGCTCAGCGCGACCGTGCAGGGCATGTCGCGCGGCATCGATGAGCTGGAGCACCGCTTCGCGTATCTCTCTCGCCCGCACGAGACGCTCGGCATCGCGAGCATCTACGAGCTGCCCACGCGGCCCGACTCACCGCTCGAGGAGCTCGTCGGCGTCGGCGACCCGCGCGCGACGCGGCCCGTCGAGGCATCCGTCTTCACCGGCGGTCGGCTCGGCGATGGCATGACCGCAACGCATCACGTCGTCGACGACGACGGCACTGTCAGCGTCGTGACCCACTGGGCGTGGCGCATCGATGAACGCGACGTCCTGATGATCGTGGGCGACTTCGATCTCGCCCGCTTCGAATCGCTGCGCGCGGACTACGACACCCTGGCGCGCGCCATCGGCACGTCAGAAGACTGAGGAGGGCACCGTGGGAGAGCATCTGAAGGCCGACCTCGGCGAGGTCCATCGAGTATCGACCAACCTGCACTCGATCGTGCAGAAGCTGAATTCTGCGCAGAGCGACGCCGATTCGCTCGCCTCTGCCATCCCCGTGGAGTCGTTGGCAGAGGCGAGCACCGATTTCGCCGGCAAGTGGGACGACCGCCGCAAAGAGCTCGTCGAACAGGTCACGTCGTTGCAGAAGCAGGCCCAGGCTTTCGTCGAGGCCTTCACCGACGTCGACTCACAGCTCGCCGACGCGTTGACCCGCCCGCCGAAGACCTCGCCCTGACCCGCCTCTCCCGTCTGAACGTCAGAGCGCCTGAATGATCTCGCGCATCAGTTCGGCCGTCTCACTCGGGGTCTTGCCGACCTTGACGCCGGCGGCCTCGAGGGCCTCCTTCTTGGCCTGCGCCGTGCCCGCCGAACCCGACACGATCGCGCCGGCGTGGCCCATCGTCTTGCCCTCGGGTGCGGTGAAACCGGCGACGTAGCCGACGACGGGCTTGGTGACGTTCGCCTGGATGTAGTCGGCGGCGCGCTCCTCGGCATCCCCGCCGATCTCGCCGATCATGACGATCGCCTTCGTCTCGGGGT
>JASGEE010000097.1:0-2817 GCA_047606715.1 Microbacterium sp. | reverse complement strand
CCCGCCGCGCCTGCTCACGCTGGAGGAGTCGCTGGAGTTCGCCCGCGACGACGAATGCGTCGAGGTGACGCCCGAGAAGGTGCGCATCCGCAAGGTCGTGCTCGACGCGACCGAGCGGGGACGCGCCGCCGCGCGCGCGAAGCGCCAGGACGCCGGCGTCTGAGCCTCGGGATCGGTGCCTAGACTGTGCGGGTGAGAATCGCACGGATCGGTACGTGGCTCGTCGCGGCCGCCATCGGATTCGTCTACGGCGTCGCCGGAACGATCGGACAGGCAGCGCAGTGGGGCTCCGTGCCGCTGGGGCTCGTGATCGCCGTCGCCGGCATCGGCGGGCTGCTGCTGGCGGTGCGCCTGCTCACCGCCGATCGGTGGACGGCTTTGGCGGCGGGGCTCGGAGCGTTGATCGCCACGCTCCTGTTCTCCGGTGAGGGCCCCGGCGGGTCGGTCGTGGTGCCGGCGCCGTCCGAAGGCGAGACGATGACGACCGGTCTGGTCTGGTCGATCGCCGTTCCGCTCATCACGGCGATCGTCCTCGCCTGGCCGGCGCCGCCCGCCGCGCCGCCGTCCACGGCGGAGGCGTCGGAGCGCGAACTAGACTGGACACCGTGACGTATGTGATCGCCCTGCCGTGCGTGGATGTGAAAGACCGTGCCTGTGTCGACGAGTGTCCCGTCGACTGCATCTATGAAGGCGAGCGCTCGCTCTACATCCACCCGGACGAGTGCGTCGACTGCGGTGCGTGCGAACCGGTCTGCCCCGTCGAGGCGATCTACTACGAAGACGACCTGCCCGACGAATGGCAGGACTACTACACCGCCAACGTCGACTTCTTCGACGATCTGGGCTCGCCCGGCGGCGCTGCCAAGATCGGTGTGATCGCGAAAGACCACCCCATCATCGCCGCGCTTCCTCCGCAGAGCCACTGATGGCCGTCCGCGACCTCGACGACTACCCGTGGGATGCCGTCGCCCCCTATGCCGCGCGCGCCGAGGCGCACCCCGACGGTCTCGTCGACCTGTCGATCGGCTCACCGGTCGATGCGACGCCGGCGGTCATCGCGCACGCGTTGCAGGCAGCCACCGACGCACACGCTTACCCGCAGACCGTCGGAACGCCCGCCCTGCGCGAGGCGATCGCGCAGTGGTACGCGCGCCGCCGGGGCGTTCCCGGGCTCGGCTCGGCCGACGTGCTGCCGACGGTGGGCTCGAAGGAGCTCGTCGCCCTGTTGCCACTGCTGCTCGACATCGGCGCCGGGGACGTCGTCGTGCACCCCCGTGCCGCCTACCCGACCTACGAGGTGGGGGCCAAGCTCGTCGGAGCCACGCCGTTCGCCTCCGACGACCCGGCGCAGTGGCCGGAGGGAACGCGCCTGGTGTGGCTGAACACGCCCGGCAACCCCGACGGGAGGGTGCTGGACGTCGCCGAGCTGCGCGCCGCCGTCGCGCGCGCGCGAGAGCTGGGCGCGGTCATCGCCTCGGACGAGTGCTACGCCGAGCTCGGCTGGGACGGGCCCTGGGCCGACGAGCCGATCCCCAGCATCCTCGATCCGCGGGTCGTCGGCGACGACCGCACCGGTGTGCTGTCGGTCTACTCACTCAGCAAGCAGTCGAACCTCGCCGGCTACCGCGCCGCGTTCATCGCGGGCGACAGCGTTCTCATCGCTCGCCTGGTGACCGCCCGCAAGCATCTCGGGCTCATGCTGCCCGCCCCGGTCCAGGCCGCGATGACGGTGGCGCTGGGCGACGATGCGCACGTCGAGAGCCAGCGCGAGCGGTATCGCGCGCGCCGCCAGCTGCTGCGTCCCGCGCTGGAGGCCGCCGGGTTCGTCATCGACCACTCCGAGGGGGGACTCTACCTCTGGGCGACCGAGGGCCGCGACGCCTGGGAGTCGATGGACCGCCTCGCCGGGCTCGGCATCCTCGCCGGTCCCGGTCACTTCTACGGGACGCACTTTCCGCATCACGTGCGCTTCTCGCTGACGGCGACCGACGAGCGCGTCGGCCGGGCCGCGCGCCGACTGCGCGGTGAATGAGCCGTTAGGAGGGATCCTCCTACGAAACCACCCATCTGTTGCGCGGAGTCGGAGTAGGCCGCCGCGGACAGTAGGCTGTAGGCACACACCCCGGACGACCGCAAGGAGGCCTCGTGAGTGCTGAGGAAACGCCCCAGATGGCAACGGTCACCGTCGGTGACAGAACCGCGCAGTTGCCGATCGTCACCGGCACCGCAGGCGTCCCGAGCGTGGACTTCTCGACCTTCACGCGACAGACCGGGCATACGTCGCTCGACTACGGTTTCGTCAACACGTCGGCGACGAAGTCGGCGATCACGTTCATCGACGGCGACCAGGGCATTCTGCGCTATCGCGGCTATCCGATCGAGCAGCTGGCGAAGCACAGTACCTACCTCGAGGTCGCGTGGCTGCTCCTGAACGGCGAGCTGCCGACGCCGGACGAGCTCGCCGAGTGGGACGACAAGATCCGCCACCACACCCTGCTGCACGAAGACCTCAAGCGCTTCTTCCCGTCGCTGCCGCACACCGCGCACCCGATGTCGGTGCTGTCGGCGGCGACCGCGGCCCTGTCGACGTACTACGAGGGGCAGTCCGACCCCAACAACCCCGAGCATGTCAAACTCAACACGATCCGCCTGCTCGCCAAACTCCCCGTCATCGCTGCCTACGCGCACAAGAAGAGCATCGGCCAGGCCTTCCTCTACCCGGACAACTCGCTGAGCTTCGTCGACAACTTCCTCAAGCTCAACTTCGGCAACCTCGCCGAGATCTACGAGGTCAACCCCGTCACCTCGCGCGCACTG
>JASGEE010000096.1:0-22777 GCA_047606715.1 Microbacterium sp. | reverse complement strand
TTCGTCACCGACGACGGCGCCGAGACCGACCTCGACATCGGGCACTACGAGCGCTTCCTCGACATCGAGCTGTCGGCGGCGGCGAACGTGACGACCGGTCAGGTGTACTCGCAGGTCATCGCGCGCGAGCGCCGCGGCGAATACCTCGGCGACACGGTGCAGGTGATCCCGCACATCACCGACGAGATCAAGCGCCGCATGCGCCTGCAGGCGCATGAGACTCCCCAGCCCGACGTCATCATCACCGAGATCGGCGGCACCGTCGGCGACATCGAGTCGCAGCCGTTCATCGAGGCGGCGCGGCAGATCCGCCACGAGCTCGGCCGGGCGAACGTCTTCTTCGTGCACGTGTCGCTCGTGCCGTTCATGGGCGCCTCGGGCGAGCAGAAGACCAAACCCACGCAGCACTCGGTCGCAGCTCTCCGCTCCATCGGCATCCAGCCCGACGCCCTCGTGCTGCGCAGCGACCGCCCCGTCACGGAGTCGAACAAGCGCAAGATCGCCCTCATGTGCGACGTCGACGAGGATGCCGTCGTCAACGCCGTCGACGTGCCGAGCATCTACGACATCCCCACGATGCTCAACGAGCAGGGCCTGGACGCGTACATCGTGCGCGCCCTCGGCCTCACCCGCGCCGCCGATGTCGACTGGACGCGCTGGAACAAGGTGCTCAAGGCGGTGCACAACCCCAAGCACGAGGTCACGATCGGGCTCGTCGGGAAGTACATCGACCTGCCCGACGCCTACCTGTCGGTCACCGAAGCGCTCAAGGCCGGCGGCTTCGCGCAGGAGACGAAAGTCCAGGTGCAGTGGATTCCGTCGGATCTGTGCGAGACGCCCGAGGGTGCGGCGAAGGCACTCGGCGCGCTGGATGGCATCGTCGTGCCCGGCGGGTTCGGCATCCGCGGGATCGAGGGCAAGCTCGGGGCTCTGAAATTCGCTCGGGAACAGGGGATTCCGACGCTCGGCATCTGTCTGGGCCTGCAGTGCATGGTCATCGAGTACGCGCGCAACGTCGTCGGGATCGCGGATGCCTCTTCCAGCGAGTTCGATCCCGAGACGGCGAACCCGGTGATCGCGACGATGGCCGAACAGGTCGACATCATCGAAAGCGGCGACCTGGGCGGCACGATGCGCCTCGGCCTGTACGAGGCGGAGCTGGCCGTCGGATCGCTCGCCGCGGAGCTGTACGGTGCGTCGCGCGCGAGTGAGCGCCACCGGCACCGCTACGAGGTGAACAACCGCTACCGCGAGCGCATCGCCGCGGCCGGCATGGTGTTCTCGGGTCTGTCGCCCGACCACGGCCTCGTCGAGTACGTCGAACTGCCGCGCGGAGTGCATCCGTACTACATCGCGACGCAGGCCCACCCCGAGCTGCGTTCGCGCCCCACCGAGGCCAGCCCGCTGTTTCGCGGGCTGATCGCCGCGGCGTTGCAGCGGCACCGCGCGAGCGAACTGTTCGAGGTCGAGCGTGACTGAGCTGCGCGACGAGCCCTTCGAGGTGCCGGTGATCTCGTCGTCGACGCCGTTTACCGGGCGCGTGTGGAACATCCGCCGCGATGAGGTCTCGTACAACGGTGAGCCGATCGTGCGCGAGTACATGGACCACACCGGTGCCGTCGCGGTGCTCGCCCTCGATGACGACGGCCGCGTGCTGCTGATCAAGCAGTATCGGCATCCGGTGCGCATGCGCGAGTGGGAGATCCCGGCGGGGCTCCTCGATGTCGCCGGGGAGGACGCGCTCTCCGCCGCGCAGCGAGAGCTTGCCGAGGAGGCCGACCTGACCGCGGCGCGCTGGGACGTGCTCGCGGAGTTCTTCACGAGCCCGGGCGGGAGCGACGAAGCGATCCGCATCTACCTCGCCCGCGGGCTCACCGCCGCCGACGAGGTGTTCGCTCGGGATGCCGAGGAGGCCGACATCGAAGTGCGCTGGGCGGCGCTGGACGACGTCGTCGACGCCGTGCTCGCCCGGCAGCTGCAGAACCCGTCGCTGGCCCTCGGTGCGCTCGCGGCGCACGCCGCACGTGCCCGCGACTGGTCGACGCTCGCCCCCGGTGATGCCCCGTGGCCGCGCCGTTCGCGGCCGATCGGGGCGGGTAGCGGTTTTCATCCGTCGCAAAACCCGGGTATTGCGCCGGATAGCGACGATTCGCGCCGGACGAAGGCGGCGGATGCCGGCGATGCAGCCACGGGAGAGCCCGCGTCGTGAGGCTCGACCGCGCGATCGACGCCTACCTGCGGCACATCTCGATCGAGCGCGGGCTGTCCGAGCACACCGTCGCCGCCTACCGGCGCGACCTCGCCGTCTACCGGAGCTGGCTCGCCGCGCAGGGCATCGAGGACACGGATGGGGTGACGGCATCCCTCGTCGCGCAGTTCGCCGCCGAGCGCGCGGCGGCGCAGCCGCCGCCGGCGGTGACCTCGCTCGCACGGCTGCAGTCGTCGGTGCGGGGCCTGCACCGCTTCCTCGTGCGCGAGGGTCTCGCCGCCGCCGACCCGAGCGATCGGTTGCGCCCGCCGAAGGCGCCGCAGCGGCTGCCCAAGGCACTGTCGATCCGGCAGATCGAAGCGCTGCTGGATGCCGCCGGCCCCGCCCCGGGCGACGCGATCGACACCGACATCCTGCGCCTGCGCGATCGCGCGCTGCTGGAGCTGCTGTACGCGACCGGGGCGCGCGTGTCGGAGCTCATGCAGCTCGACGTGGACGACCTCGCGCACGGCGACGTGCTGCGCGTGCGCGGCAAGGGCTCGAAGGAGCGCATCGTCCCGGTCGGCTCGTACGCTCGCGCCGCGGTCGACGCCTACCTGTCGCGCGCGCGGCCCGAGCTCTCACGCCGCGGGCGGGCGACACCGCGCCTGTTCCTCGGGGCGCGCGGGGCGCCGCTGTCGCGGCAGAGCGCGTGGCTGGTGATCCAAGCCGCCGCCGAACGGGCGGGGCTGGGCGCCCACGTGTCTCCGCACACCTTCCGGCACTCGTTCGCAACGCACCTGCTGCAAGGCGGCGCCGACGTGCGCGTCGTGCAGGAGCTGCTCGGCCACGCATCGGTCGCCACGACCCAGATCTACACGCACGTCACGGTCGATGCCCTGCGCGACGTCTACCTCACCTCGCACCCCCGGGCACGCTGAACGGCGGCGCGTGGCGCGAGGTGACGCCGCCGCGCCTGTGCGAGAATCGATCGCACCGGGCACCATCGTCGTCCGGGTCAGAGAGCAGGAGCATCGGTGGCGGACAAGGCGCGGGCGGCCCGGAAGGGCTCGTCCCAGGACTCCCCGATCGGCCCCACCGGCCGGCCGTATCACGGCTTCCCGACCCCGGCGCCGCTGGAGTCGCACGGACCGGCCCGCATCATCTCGCTGTGCAACCAGAAGGGCGGCGTCGGCAAGACGACGACGACGATCAATCTGGCGGCATCCCTCGCCAAATACGGCCGCAGAGTGCTCGCGGTCGACTTCGACCCCCAGGGTGCGCTCTCGGCGGGCCTGGGCCTTGCCACCCACGACGTGCCGACGATCTACGACCTGCTGCTGGACACCAAGCGCGACCCGCACGAGGTCATCGTCCACACCTCCGTCGACGGACTCGACGTCATCCCCGCCAACATCGACCTGTCCGCCGCCGAGGTGCATCTGGTGGGTGAGGTGGCGCGCGAGACGATCCTCGCCCGCGTGCTGCGCAAGGTCGCGGGGGAGTACGACGTCATCCTCGTCGACTGCCAGCCCTCGCTGGGGCTGCTCACCGTCAACGCGCTGACGGCGAGCCACGGCGTGCTGATCCCGCTGGAGTGCGAGTTCTTCGCTCTGCGCGGCGTCGCGCTGCTGATCGAGACGATCGACAAGGTGCGCGACCGGCTCAACCCCGCGATCGAGCTGGACGGTGTGCTGGCGACGATGTACGACCCGCGCACGCTGCACTCGCGAGAGGTGCTCGAGCGGGTCGTCGAGGCTTTCGGCGACGACGTGCTGGAGACGGTCATCGGCCGCACGGTGAAGTTCCCCGACGCCTCGGTGTCGGGAGTGCCCATCATCTCGTTCGCGCCGGAGCACGCGGCCGCCCAGGCCTATCTGCGCCTCGCGCGGGAGCTGGTCTCTCGTGGCGCCGTCGCCTGAGGCGGCCCCCGAGCCGGCGGACGGATTCCGCGTCTCGCTGTCGAACTTCGACGGGCCGTTCGATCTGCTGCTGAACCTGCTCGGCAAGCACGAGCTCGACATCACCGAGATCGCCCTCAGTCGTGTCACCGATGAGTTCATCGCCTACCTTCGGGGTCTGGATGCCGACGAAGAGCTCGAGCAGGCCTCCGAGTTCCTCGTGATCGCCGCGACCCTGCTCGACATGAAGGTCGCCGGTCTCCTCCCGCAGGGCGAGCTGGTGGATGCCGAGTCCGTCGCGCTGCTCGAGGCCCGCGACCTGCTGTTCGCCCGACTGCTGCAATACCGAGCGTTCAAGGAGGTGTCCGCCTGGTTCGAGCGCAGCCTGCGGCGGGAGGACCGTCGGCACGTGCGCGCCGTGCGCCTGGACGAGAAGTACCGCCGCGCCGTGCCCGAGCTGATCTGGACGCTCTCGAAGGACGACTTCGCCGCCATCGCGATGCTGGCCTTCGCCCCGAAGGAGATTCCGCACGTCGGCCTGGACCATCTGCACGCGCCGCTCGTCTCGATCCGCGAGCAGGCCGCCGTCGTCGTGACGCTGCTGCGCGATGCCGGCATCCTCACCTTCCGCGAGCTCGTCGCCGGTGTGGCGCAGACCGGCGTCGTCGTGGCCCGGTTCCTCGCCGTGCTGGAACTGTATCGGCACGCCGCCCTCTCGTTCGAGCAGCTCGAGCCGCTCGGAGAGCTCACGCTGCGCTGGAGCGCCGAACGCTGGTCGGAAGAGAACCTCGCGACCCTGGGAGCCGACTATGACCGATGAAGTGACAGAGGCTGCCGCCGAAGCGCGCTCGCAGGAGCCGGTGGACATCGCCCGACGGCTGGAGGCGATCCTGCTCGTCGTCGACGAACCGCAGAGCCTGGTCGCGCTCGCCACGGCCGTCGGCTCACCCGTGCCCGCCGTGCGTCAGGTCGTGGAGGGGCTCGTCGCCGACTACGACGGCGAGACGGGCGGTCCGCGCCGCGGGTTCGAGCTGCGCGAGGTCGGAGGCGGCTGGCGGCTGTACGTGCGCGAGGAGCACGACGAGGTCGTCTCGGAGTTCGTCAACGCCCAGGCGCCCACTCGTCTGTCGCAGGCGGCTCTGGAGACTCTCGCCGTCATCGCCTACAAGCAGCCCGTCACGCGCGCCCAGGTGGCATCCATCCGCGCCGTCAACGTCGACTCCGTCGTGCGGACGCTGCTGGGCCGGGGCCTGATCACGGAACTGTTCACCGATCCCGACACCGGAGCGATCAACTACGGCACGACGGATGCGCTGCTGGTGAACCTCGGCATCAACTCGCTCGACGAGCTGCCGCACATCTCCCCGTTGCTCGACGACGGGTCGGACGGTTTCGACGCGGAGTTCGCGCGATGACGGGGGCGGACGGCGTGCGCCTGCAGAAGGTGCTCGCGGGCGCCGGGGTCGCCTCGCGCCGCGTGTGCGAGCAGTACATCGTGGAAGGCCGGGTGCGGGTCAACGGGGCCGTCGTCACCGAGCTGGGCACGCGCATCGACCCGGCATCCGACCGCGTCGACGTCGACGGCACCGCCGTGCAGCTCGACGCGACCAGGCGCTACGTCATGCTCAACAAGCCCACCGGTGTCGTCTCATCGATGCGGGACGAGCAGGGGCGTCCGGATCTGCGCCGCTTCACGCGGGAATGGCCCGAGCGGCTGTACAACGTGGGCCGGCTGGATGCCCAGACGAGCGGGCTGCTCGTGCTCACCAACGACGGCGAGCTGGCGCAGGTGCTCGCCCACCCCTCGTTCGGCGTCACGAAGGTGTACATCGCAAAGGTCGCCGGGCGCGTCGCGCCACAGACCATCGCAGGGCTGACGAAGGGGATCGAGCTGGACGACGGCCCGGTCGCGGCCGATCGGGCGCGGCTGCTTGATGCCTCCTCGGGCGCTGCGGGCGGTGCGACGAGCCTGGTCGAGCTGACGCTGCACTCGGGCCGCAACCGCATCGTGCGGCGGATGATGGCCGCCGTCGGACACCCGGTGATCGAGCTCGTGCGGCGTCAGTTCGGCCCGCTGCATCTGGGGACGCTCCCGGTGGGGAGGGCGCGCGAGTTGACTACAGTGGAACGCGGCGCGCTGCTCACTGTCGCTCGCCAGGCGGCGCCCCCGCCGATCGAATCTTCTGCGGAGACGAAGTGACCGACCCCACCGGCGACGGCCCTACCCTCGCGCGCGCTGCGCGCACCGGCGGCACGGTGCGCGTGGTCGGTGCGGGGTTGCTCGGGTCGAGCATCGGGCACGCCCTGCGCGCCCTCGGCGTCGACGTGGTGCTCGCCGATGCCTCACCCGCGCAGCTGCGCCTTGCGATCGACTACGGCGCGGGCCGTGCCGCAGACCCCGGCGACCGCCCCGCGCTCGTGGTCGTCGCCGTTCCGCCCGACGTGATCGCCGACGTCGTCGAACGCGAGCTCGCCGCCTACCCGGATGCGGTCGTCACCGACGTCGCCAGCGTCAAGCTCGACCCGCTCAACGCGCTGCGCGCGCGCGGCGTCGACCTGACGCACTACATCGGCTCGCACCCGATGGCCGGTCGCGAGCGCGGAGGAGCGATCTCCGCGCGTGCCGACATCTTCGTCGGACGCCCGTGGGCGGTGTGCCGTGACGCGCAGACACCGGCATCCGACCTCGCCCTGGTCGAAGGGCTCGCCCTCGACCTGGGCGCCACCCCGATCGAGATGACCCCCGAGGAGCACGACCGCGCGGTCGCGCTCGTCTCGCACGTGCCGCAACTGGTGGCCTCGCTGCTGGCCGGAAGGTTCGTCGAGGCCCCCGACGAATCCCTGCGCCTGGCCGGTCAGGGGGTGCGCGACACGACCCGCATCGCCGCGTCGGCCCCGGAGCTGTGGGTGCAGATCCTCGGCGCGAACTCGGCCCCCGTCGTCGACGTGCTCGATGCGCTCGCGGGCGACCTGAGCGCCGTCGCCGCCGCGCTGCGCAACCCCGACAGCCCCGGCGCCCGACGCGCCGTCGCCGACACGATCCGTCGCGGCAACGACGGCGTCGAGCGCCTGCCCGGTAAGCACGGACAGAACCGCCGGTTCGAAAGCCTGGTTGTGATGGTCGACGACACCCCCGGTCAGCTCGGGCGCCTGTTCGGCGACCTCGGCGACCTCGGCGTCAACGTCGAAGACCTGCGTCTGGAGCACTCGCCTGGCGCTCAGTTCGGCCTCGCCGAGATCAGTGTCACCCCGAGTGCCCTCCATCATGCCGAAGAGGGTCTTGCGGCCCGCGGCTGGAAGATTGCGAGCATCCCCTCATGACGTTCACCGTCGCCATCGACGGCCCGGCCGGGTCGGGCAAGTCCAGCGTGTCCAAGCAGGTCGCTCGCCGGCTCGGCTTCGGCTATCTCGACACGGGAGCCGCGTACCGTGCCCTGGCGTGGCACGTGCTCGCCTCCGACGCCGACACCTCCGATGCCGACGCGGTGCTGGCGGCGGCATCCGACTTCCCCTACGCGATCTCGCTCGACCCCGACGAATACTGGGTGCGGGTGGGGGCGGTCGATGTCACCGACGCGATCCGCGAGCCGCGCGTCTCGTCCGCCGTCAGCGGCGTCGCGCGCCTGCCTGCCGTGCGCGAGCAGGTCAACGCCCTGTTCCGTGCCCTCGTCGACACCTCGGGCCGCCCGGGCGTCGTCGTGGAGGGGCGCGACATCACGACCGTCGTCGCCCCCGACGCGCCGGTGCGGATCCTGCTGACCGCCGCGCCCGAGGTGCGCGCCGCCCGGCGCAGCGCCGAGCTGACCGATCAGGATGCCGCCGCCGTCGCCGATGCCCTGCACCGGCGCGACGCCGCCGACAGCCGGGTCGTCGACTTCCTCACCGCCGCCGACGGCGTGACGGTGGTCGACTCGACCGACCTCGATTTCGCACAGACCGTGGATGCCGTCCTCGACGTCGTCGCCGCGGCGACAGGGAGGCTCGCATGAGCACTGACGATGTCACCGACGACTACGAGGGCGGCCTCGATCGTCTGGAGGAGAAGCTCGCGAACCTCGACGAGCACCTGGCCGATCAGCGCGCCGCTGCCCTGCGCGCCTCGCTCGCGGACTACGACCTCGACGACGAGGACGCCTCGCTGCTGGCGGGGCTCACCGCCGGAGGCGAGGTCGTCGAGCTGCTGCCGGCACTGCCGGTCGTGGCGATCGTCGGGCGTCCCAACGTCGGCAAGTCGGCGCTCGTGAACCGCATCCTCGGCCGCCGCGAGGCGGTCGTCGAAGACACGCCCGGCGTCACCCGCGACCGCGTGACCTACAAAGCCGAGTGGATGGATCGCCGGTTCACCCTCGTCGACACGGGTGGGTGGGAGCCGGATGCCCGCGGCATCGACCGCTCCGTCGCAGCCCAAGCGGAGGTCGCGATCGACCTGTCCGACGTCGTGCTGTTCGTCGTCGACGCGATGGTGGGGGCGACCTCCACCGACGAGCAGGTCGTCCGGCTCTTGCGCAAGAGCGGAAAGCCGGTGTTCCTCGTCGCGAACAAGATCGACGACGCCCGGCAGGAGCCCGAGGCCGCGGCGCTGTGGAACCTGGGATTGGGCGAGCCGCATCCGGTGTCGGCCATTCACGGCCGGGGGGTGGCCGACCTGCTCGATGAGGTCATGAAGGTGCTGCCGGAGGTCTCGGCGGTGGCGAGGAACGAGTTGGGCGGTCCGCGCCGCGTCGCCATTCTCGGCCGTCCGAACGTCGGCAAGTCCTCGCTGCTGAACAAGGCCGCGGGCGAAGACCGGGTCGTGGTCAATGAGCTGGCCGGAACGACGCGCGACCCCGTCGACGAGGTCGTCGAGCTCGGCGGCAAGCTGTGGCGGCTCGTCGACACCGCCGGCATCCGTCGCCGCGTGCACCTGCAGCAGGGCGCCGACTTCTACGCGTCGCTGCGCACCTCCGCGGCACTTGAGAAAGCCGAGGTCGCCGTCGTGCTGCTGGATGTGACCGAGCCGATCAGCGAGCAGGACGTGCGCATCATCGACCTCGTGCTCGAATCGGGCCGGGCGCTCGTGCTGGGGTTCAACAAGTGGGATCGGCTGAACGACCCCGACATGGAGAACATCGACCGCCGGCGCTACCTCGAGCGCGAGATCGAGCAGGACCTCGCGCACGTGACGTGGGCGCCGCGGGTCAACCTGTCGGCGCGCACCGGGCGGCATCTCGACCGTCTCGTGCCGGCGCTGGAGACGGCTCTGGCATCGTGGGATCAGCGCATATCGACCGGCAAGTTCAACGCGTTTCTGGCGGAGCTGGTCGCCGAGCACCCGCATCCGCTGCGCGGCGGCAAGCAGCCGCGCATCCTGTTCGGCACGCAGGCCTCGACCCGTCCGCCGACGTTCGTGCTGTTCACGACCGGGTTCCTCGATCCCGGCTACCGCCGGTTCATCCAGCGACGGCTGCGTGAGCTGTTCGGGTTCGAGGGCACGCCCATCGTGCTGAACATGCGCGTGCGCGAGCGACGCTCGCGCTGAGCGGCGCCGCCGCGTGCGCCGGTGTCGCGAAATGCGGAGATGTCGCGAAAGACGGACGGCCGGGGCCGTCGGCGTCCGTTCTCGGCGTTGTTTCCGTTTTTCGCGACGGGGTTGTCGCGGGCACCGGGGCGTGTGACAGGCTGAAGAGGTGACCGTCGTCCCGCCCAGCCCGTCCGATCCGCGGCGTCCGCAGGGCCCGCGCGATCCGGGCGACGCGTGGGTCGTGCTCGACGACGGCACCCGATACTGGGGGAGGTTCGGCGCCGCGGGGCTGCTCGCCTACGACCCCGCGCGCGGAGTGCTGCTGCAACACAGGGTGGCGTGGAGCCACTTCGGCGACACGTGGGGGCTGCCCGGCGGGGCGCGGCACGAGGGGGAGTCGGCGTGTGCGGGCGCGCTGCGCGAGTCGGCCGAAGAGGCCGGTGTGCCGGGGGATGCCGTGTGCCCGCGGCTGATCAGCGTGTACGACGCGCAGGTGTGGACGTATGCGACCGTCGTGGCCGATGTCGTGACCCCCTTCGAGCCGGTCATCAGCGATCCGGAGAGCCGCGAGCTCGCGTGGGTGCCGGTGGATGCCGTGGACACCTACCCCCTGCACCCGGGGTTCGCCCAGGCGTGGCCGCTGCTGCGGTCGCTGCTGCCGGTGCATCCGGCGGTGGTCGTGGATGCCGCGAACGTCGTCGGCTCGGTGCCCGACGGCTGGTGGCGCGACCGCGCCGGTGCGACCGGACGGCTGCTGGGCGGCCTTTCTCGTTGGGCGTCGGCGGGCGTGTCGGCGACGCAGCTGGAGTTGCCGGCCGACACGTGGTTCCCTTCCGTGCACGTCGTCGTGGAGGGCCAGGCACGGGCCGTGGACGCCGCCGCGGGCGTGGTGGTCGTACCGGCATCGGGGTCGGGTGACGACGAGATCGTGGCCGAGACCGTGCGACTGACCGGTGCCGGCCGCACCGTGACCGTCGTCACGAGCGATCGAGGCCTCGCGGGCAGGGTCGAGGCACTCGGCGCCGCGGTGCGCGGCGCCGGCTGGCTGCGCGATGTGCGCTGACGGCATCCGTGGGCCGCAGACGTGCCACGTTCGGTCCCTGCCACGCGCTGGAGCGGCGGATCGTGACATGTTTGCCGTCGGTGGTGCTACGCGTCGCGGCCGCGGAGGCGGTCGATGTCGCGCCGCTCGCGCTTGGTGGGGCGCCCGGCGCCGCGGTCGCGCACGGCGAGCTGGGCGACGGGTTCGCGCACAGGGGTGCGGTCTTCGGCGGCAAGACCGGCCAGCGGTGCGCCGACGCGCTTGGTGAGCAACTGGCGCGCGAGGAGAATCCGGTCGAAGCCGGCGATGCGCACGCGCACCTCGTCGCCGATGCGCACCGCGTGGGCGGCTTTGGCCTTCTCGCCGCCGATGCGCACGTGGCCCGCGCGGCACGCGGTCGTCGCCGCCGAGCGGGTCTTGTAGACGCGCACGGCCCACAACCACGAGTCGATGCGTACGGATGCGGTCGCCGGTTCGCTCACACCGTCGATTCTGCCGGGTTCACCGGCACCGGTGTCGCAGATGCAGCGACACGATCGGGCGTGCCGGTGCGGGCGGGCGGTCTCGGCGAATCCGGCGTCGGCGAAGCGCGACGGATGCCTCCGCGATCACGACTTCGTTCATGGCGCAGAGGCCACTGGAGCCCGCCGACGCCGGCGCCGTCGAGCACGCCCCGTGTCGTCACCGTTTAGACTCGACCCACCGGCCTCTGTAGCTCAATGGAAGAGCAGCTCCGTCCTAAGGAGAGGGTTGGGGGTTCGACTCCCTCCAGGGGCACTCACTCGTCCGACGTGCCGCTGCGCGCGAGCTTCGACGGCCACCAGATCGCTCGGCCGATGTCGTACGACAGCGCCGGCACCAGGAGCGTGCGCACGAGGAGGGTGTCCAGCAGCACGCCGAAGGCGACGATGAAGGCGAGCTGGGCGAGGAACAGGATGGGGATCACCGCGAGCGCGGCGAAGGTGGCCGCAAGCACGAGACCGGCCGAGGTGATGACCCCGCCGGTCACCGCCACCCCGCGCAGGATCCCGGATCGGGTGCCGTGTGCGAGCGATTCCTCGCGGACGCGGGTCATGAGGAAGATGTTGTAGTCGATGCCGAGGGCGACCAGGAAGATGAAGCCGAACAGCGGCACTGCCGGGTCGGCGCCGGGGAAGTCGAAGACGTGGGTGAACATCAGCGCGGCCACGCCCATCGCGGTGCCGAAGGACAGCACCGTCGTGATCAGCAGCAGCACGGGCGCGAGGACCGATCGCAGCAGGAGCATGAGGATCAGGGTGATGACCGCGAGCACGACCGGAATGATGAGGGTGCGGTCGTGGATGGATGCGGTGTCGGTGTCGACGGCGGTGGCCGTGACCCCGCCGACGATCGCGCTGGGGGCATCGGCGGCGAAAGCCGTGCGCAGCGCGCGTACGGTGTCGGCGGCGGCCTCCGAGTCGGCCGCATCCGTCAAGGTGGCCTGCAGCAGCACCTGTCCGTCGACGAGGGCGGGGTCGGGGACGGTGCCGGACTGATCGATCGCCGCGATGCCATCTGCCGTCACCGGCGCGGTACCGCTCGGGGAGTCCGCCGAGGTGACCGCGACGCTGTCGACGCCGTCGTCGGCGAGCAGTGCGGCGACGGCGGCATCCATCTGCTGCTCGTCGACGACGACGAGCGCCGGGCTGCCCGATCCGCCGGGGAAGTGCTCGCCGAGCGCCACCTGGCCGTCGCGCGCCTCGGAGTGGCCGAGCACGAGGTCTGACTGCGGCGCGCCGGAGGCGTTCAGCTGCGTCACTCCGGTCGCTCCGGCCAGCAGCACGACGGCGGTGGCGATCCAGATCAGGCGCGGGCGTCGGCCGATCGCGTGTCCGAGCCGGGACCACAGCCCGCGCGCGGGTGCATCGGCTTCGGCGCGCACCGCCTCGGGCTCGAAGCGCGGACGCCGTGGCCAGAACGCGGCGCGACCGAACGCGAACAGGATCGCGGGCAGCAGCGTGAGGGCCGACAGCATCGCGAAGACGATGCCGATGGCCGCGACCGGGCCCAGGGCGCTGTTGGACTTCAGGTCGCTCAGCAGCAGGCACAGCAGCCCCGCGATCACCGTCGCGCCCGAGGCGGCGATCGGCTCGAACGACCCCTTGAGGGCGGCCAGGGTCGCCGCCCACGTGTCCTGGGTGACCCTCAGCTCCTCCCGATAGCGCGCGACCAGAAGCAGCGAGTAGTCGGTCGCCGCTCCGATCACGAGGATGAACAGGATGCCCTGCGTCTGTCCGCTCAGCAGCAGGATCTCCCACTTCGCGAGCCACCACACCGTCAGCAGCGCCGCGCACAGGGCGAACAGGCTCGTCGAGAGCACCGCGACCGGCAGCAGGAGCGAGCGGTACACGAGGATCAGGATGACGAGCACGGCGAGCAAGGCGACGCCCAGGAGCAGCCCGTCGATTCCGGAGAATGCCGTCACCAGATCGGCGGTGAAGCCGGCGGGGCCGGTGACGAACACCTCGACGCCGTCGGGTGCGGCTGCCCGCAGGGCATCGCCGAGCGCGGAGACCGCCGCTGCGACCTCGTCCCCGTCGGGGATGCGAACGGATGCCTGGGCTGCGTAACCGTCATCGGAGGGGATGAGCGGGGAGGCGTCGGCATCCATCGTCTGCGCGGCCCCGTCGAGGGCGTCGCCCAGCTGCGCGAGCTGGTCGTCGGTGAGCGTCTCCTCGCCGGTGAACACGACGATCGCTGGAATGGCGGTCGAATCGTGGAAGTCCCCGAGCAGGGCCTGCACGCGGGTCGCGTCCGCGGATGCCGGAAGATAGCTCGTCTGGTCGTTCGAGGAGACCTCATCGACCTTGCCGAAGTAGGGGCCGCCGACGCCGGCCACGGCGAGCCACGCCACGATCAGCGCGGCGGGCAGGATCACCCGCAGCCAGCGGGGGGTCGTGTTCGTCATGGGGTTCCCTTCGACGATGGCCAGGAGTGTGCCGCGGGCGGGGCAGAAGACGATTGCCTAGCTGTGAATAATGCTAGCTTAGTTAGTAATCACCCCAGTTGAAAACCTCTGAGTCGATACCATGTCCTCATGTCGACGCAGGACGAGCACGCACCCTCAGCTTCTTCGCACCTGTACGACGTGCAGCACAACGGCCCCGAAACGCTGCTGCTCGATCTTTCCGGCACGTCGCCGGAAGACCTCCAGGGCATCACCGCCGTGATGGCCGCGCTCAGCCGCCTGCGCGATGCCGAGGAGGAGCTGTCCGAAGCCTCCCAGCGGTACATGAAGCTCGGGCGCACCGACATGCGGGCCCTGCACGTGCTGATCGTCGCGCAGCACACCGGAACCGTCGTGACCCCGAGCGCCATGGCCGCCCATCTCGGCATCTCGACGGCATCGACCACCAAACTGCTCGACCGACTGGAAGCGGGCGGTCACATCGTTCGCGCCCCGCACCCGAGCGACCGCCGCGCGCTCGTCATCACCGTCACGGACCAGACGCGGGACGCAGCCGTGCAGACGGTCGGGCGTCTCCAGGCCAAGCGCTTTCACGCGGCGGCAGCCCTCACGCCCGAAGAGCGGCTGAGCGTCATCCGGTTCCTCGACGACATGACCGACCGCATCAGCGTGCGCACCGAGGCATGGGCCGACGCCTCGACTGTCGGGGTGGATTGACTCGAACGGTCAGTGCGCCGCGTCGTAGGCTTCGAGCACCGCCGCCGGGATGCGGCCTCGCTCCGAAAGCGTGTAGCCATTCTGTGCAGCCCACTCCCGCACCGGTGCGTAATCGCGTTGCCCCACGCGGCGTTGCACGCGCTTGCTCGAGGAGGAGCCCTCGCTGCGGCGCGACACCGAGCGGGCAGCGGCGACATACGGGGCGAAGGCGGCGCGGAGAGCAGCGGCGTTGTCAGCCGTCAGGTCGATCTCATACGCGGTGCCGTCGAGGGAGAACAGCACGGTCTCGCCGTCGCCGACCTCCAGGACGGTGCCGTCCAGGTCATCGACGAGCTGGTGCACGATTCTGCGGGTCATGGATCAGAGCCTAGTGAACCGAGCCTCCGGAGCGTAGCGCGACCGGCGGCCCGCGCGCGGCGGTCCCGGGCATGTGTGCCCGATGCCCGGGACCGCGCGTGTTCCGCGGCCGGCCTACACGGCCGCGGAAGTCTTGTCGATGCGCGCCTCCAGATCGAGCAGGTAGCGCTTGTGTTCGGGATGCCCGCCGTACTCGCCGATCGACCCGTCGGCGCGCACCACGCGATGGACCGGAACGATGATCGAGATCGGTGTGCGGGCGCATGCCGACCCGGCCGCCCGATGCGCGCCGGGGGAGCCGGCCATGATCGCCACTTCGCCGTACGACGCGGTCTGGCCGTAGGGGATCTCGCACACCGCCTCCAGGGCGCGCCGTACGAAGCCGTCGACGCTGCGCAGGTCGAGCGCCACATCGAAGGAGCGACGCGAGCCGTCGAAGTACTCGTCGAGCTGACCGGTCACCGCCGCGGTGGCCTCGGCATCCGGATGCGGAGCATCGTGCAGCTGCCCGGCGATCGCCGCCAGCGCGCGTTCCGCCGCGCCGGGCGCGCGGTCGAGCACGTCGAGGACGGCGAGGCCCGCGTCGGTGGTGACGACGAGCACGTCGCCGATCGGCGACGGATGCACCGAGAAGAAGGATTGCGTCATGCGTCCCATGATGGCTGCGCGGCGCCGGCCGTGGGAGGCGAAGGGACCGATCGGTGGACAGATCCGGGAAATCGCCGTCTGTGCAGGAGGCGACGAAATCCCCATTCCGCGAAAACCCCAATTCCGCGAAAACACGGCGCGCTCGCGCCGATCGGCGTGCGAGAGAGCTTATGGTGGCCCATGTGTGGCGTACAGACGGCAGCGCCGTGCGAGGCGTGAGCGATCACGACGCCGAGCACGAGCACTCGGTGACCCCGGCGAACCTCAGCCTGTCCGACCCTGAGGTCGTGGTTCGGCACGTCGCGACGGAGCAGCGTGCACGCCTGCGCGATGAAGCCGCGCAGTTGGGCGGGCGTTCCACCCTGCTGCACTACACGGATGCCGGCGACGCCGGCATCGACATCACCAAGGCGCACCCCGGCAGCCTCCCGCAGTTCATCACCGGGCGCTCCACGCTCCTGTCCAACCTGTTCCGCGACGAGGTCGCCCTGCGCACGGCGCGACTGGCGGCCGAGCGCATCGCGGCGAAGGACGTGGAGTTGCGTACCGCGCGCGGCCTGGACACGGTCAATCTGGCCGTCGGCATCGCCTCCTGGCGCATCGGCGGGGTCTCCTACTCGGCGCCGGTGCTGTTGCGTCCCCTCGCCATTCGCCGCCACCATGCCGACTTCGACCTGAAGCTGCACGGATCGTTCACGATCAACCCCGAACTGGTCGTCGCCGCACGCACGCACTTCGGTCTCTCCCTCGACGGGCGTGCGCTCGCCGAACTCGCCTACGACGCGGGGGTGTTCAAGCCCCAACCGGTCATCGACCACCTGCGTGCCCTCACGGCGCACGTCGACAGCTTCACGGTGCAGCCGCGACTGGTCGTCTCCACCTTCGCCGACGTCTCCTCGCAGATGACGCGCGATGCCGCCGACCTCGACCATCCCACCCTCAACGCGCTGGCCGGACACGATGCCGATCGTGAGGCGCTCACGGTCGTGCGCGCCCTGCCCGCCGTCGTCGGCGCCGACGAGCGGCCGCCGGCATCCGACCGTCTGCTGCTCGACGCCGATGCGGAGCAGGAGGCCGTGCTCACCCGCATCGTCGCCGGTCAGTCGCTCGCCGTGCACACGCTGCCCGGCACGGGGGGCACCCAGACCGTCATCAATGCCGTGGGCGAGCTCGTCCGCTCGGGCAAGCGGGTACTGGTCGTCAGCGCGCGCCGTGCGACGCTCGAGGGGATGCGGCATCGCCTGACCGGCATCGGCCTGCCCGCCCTCGCGATGTCGCCGCGCAATCTCAGCCGCGACCTCATCCGGGCCATCGCTCGCAACGAGAAGGCCGAGCAGCCCAAAGTCGCCGACGTCGATGACGCGCTCGTGCGCCTGCGCACCGTGCTGCGCAACTATCGCGATGCGATGACACAGCGGCATCCGCGCGTCGAAGTCTCCCCCCTCGAAGCGCTGCGCACTCTGACGACGATCGCAGCGTCGACGCCGCAGCCGCAGGCGGCGACACGCTTCGACCTCGCGACGCTGCAGGTGCTGCAATCCCGTCGCAGCGAGGCCGCCCAGGCCCTCGCGAAGGCCGCGCGCCTCGGTGAGTTCCGCTTTGGCCCCGATGACTCGCCCTGGTACGGCGTCGCGTTCGCGACGACGCAGCAGGCTCGCGACGCGCACGCGCTCGCCGGCCGCCTGCATCGCACCGACGTCCCCGCGATCCTCGAGCGCGGCTACGAGCTGATCGCCCGCACGCGCATGCGCCCGTTCTCGACGGTGGCCGAGTTGGGTCGGTACGTGCAACTGCTGCAGGGGATCCGTGCATCTCTCGACCGCTTCAGCATGACGGTGTTCGAACGCCCCCTCGGCGAGCTCATCCAGGCGCACGGCGCGCGCCGTGACGCGCCCGATCTCTCCAGCGCGCAGCGTCGCCGTCTCAAGCATCTGTCGAAGGAATACGTGCGACCGGGCATGCACGTCACCGATATGCACGAAGCGCTGGTACGCGTGCAGACGCAGCGCACGCAGTGGCAGCAGCTGGTCGAGCCGGGGGTGACCCCGGAGGTGCCGTTGGGCCTGGACGACGTCGCCACCGCGTGGCAGCGCACCGCCGCCGATCTGGGTGAGCTGGACCGGATCCTCGGACGCGAAGAGCCGCTCGCGTCGCTGCCGATCGCGGTGCTGCTGCGCACGCTCGCCGGTCTGGCCGCCGAATCGGACGTGTTCGACAACCTCGTCGAGCGTGCGACGCTGCGCGATCAGCTCACCGAGTTGGGCCTGGACGAGCTGCTCACCGAGCTGTCGGTGCGCCACGTGCCCGAGGAGCACGTCGCGGCCGAGTTCGAGTTCGCCTGGTGGCAGTCGGCGCTGGAGGCCATGCTGCGCGGCGACCGGGCGCTGCTCGGGGCCAACACGGCCGTCGTCGACCGCCTCGAACGCGACTACCGCCTCGTTGACGAGGCGCACGCCGGCTCGGCCGGGCCGCTGCTGGCGGCGGAGCTGGCGACGACGTGGAAGATCGCCGTCGTCGATGAGGCCGCCGAAGCGAGCGCACTCAAGCAGGCGCTGCGCGCCGGGGGAGCCAGCGCCGCCGACCTCGTCGCGGCGGCGCCTACCCTCGTGCGCACCCTCGCGCCGGTGTGGCTGGCCTCGCCGTACGAAGTGCCCTCGATTCCCGACGCGTCACGGTTCGACGTCGTCGTCATCGCCGATGCCGCCGCCCTCTGCCTGGCAGAGGCGGCCCCAGCGCTGCGCCGTGCCGGTCAGGTCGTCCTGTTCGGCGATCCCGTCACGCAGAAGCCGACTCCTTTCCGCATCGGGGCGGGTCTTCCTACGGCCGATGATGAGCCGGAGGTGCCGTTCGACGACGTGAGCGTGTTCGAGCGGCTCGCGGAGTTGGTTCCCGTGGAGACCCTCACGCGCAGTTATCGGGCCGGCGGCGAAGACCTCGCCGAGCTCGTCAACAGCGCCTTCTACGGTGGGCGGCTCGTCTCGCTGCCGTGGGCCGGTTCATATCTGGGGCGCGGGAGTCTCAGCGTCGACTACGTCGAGGGCGGGCACGGGACGCCCGATCCCGTCACCGGGGCCGTGGAGAGCCCGGATGCCGAGGTGGCTCGCGTCGTCAGCCTCGTCGTCGAGCACGCCGTCAACCGTCCCACCGAGACGCTCATGGTGGTCACGGCATCCGTCCGTCACGCAGAACGTGTGCGCGCCGCAGTGGCCGCCGCCTTCGCCGGTCGCGCCGATGTCGCCGACTTCGTCGGACGCGACACGGCGGAGCAGTTCGCCGTCCTGGGTCTGGAGGAGTCGGTGGCCGAGAGCCGCGACCGCGTGATCTTCTCGCTCGGGTTCGGCCTGACCAAGCACGGCCGGGTCCTGAGCGACTTCGGAGATCTTTCCGGCCCCGACGGGGAGCGTCTGCTGACGGTCGGGATGACCCGCGCCCGCCGCTCGATGGTGATCGTCTCGTCGATCCGCCCCTCGGCATTCGAGGAGGGGCGGTTGGAGTCGGGCGCGGCGAGCCTGATGTCGATCCTCAGCGGTATCGCGGCGCGCGCCCGTCAGTCGCGGCTGGAAGACCTCGCCGACCCGCTCACGCTCGCCCTCGCCCGTCACCTGCGCGCCCTCGGTGTCTCGGTCGACGTCGACTACCGTGGGCTGCTGCCGCTCGTCGCTCAGTACAAGGGCAAGGCGATCGTCGTGGAGAGCGACTCCGACACCGTCGGCGAGACCCTGCGCGAGAGCCTGCGCCTGCGCCCGCAAGTGCTGCGGCGCCTGGGCTGGCACTACGTGCGCGTGCACGCGTTCGACCTGTACAGCGACCCGGCCGGCACCGCGGCGCGCATCGCCGCGATCCTCGGCACGCCTCCCGAAACGCTGACGGCCGACACCTCGACCGAGCCCATCGATGTCGTCGAATGAGCGTCAGCGCATCGAGCGGATGCCCGGCGCCCGCCGTGCGCGCCTGACGCCGGCGCCCGGCACCGATCCGGCTCCCGACACGTCTGAAACGACGGATGCCCCTGCCGGGAAGGCAGAGGCATCCGGCCCGAACGACGAGCGGATGCGGCGGGATGTGCCGCCGCACTGGTGATCTCGTTACACCTGATCTCGATACACTCGCGCTGCGCGCGGGCACTCGATCACCGGGTGTTGTCTTTCTCCAGCAGGTCGCGGATCTGCACGAGCAGCTCCTGCTCGGTGGGCAGCGCCTCAGCCTCTTCCGGCACTCCGGCTTTGGCGGCGGCGCGCTCCTTGATGACGTTCATCGGGTAGACGAACACGAAGTACACGATGAGGGCGACAGCGAGGAAGTTGATGAGCGCGCCGAGGATCGCCCCGACGCCGAACACGCCGAGCTTCACCTCGTCCAGCGCGTCGGCGCTGAAGAAGAGGGCGATGAGCGGATTGATGAGTCCGTCGACGATGGCGTTGACGATCGCGGTGAACGCTGTACCGATGACGACCGCGACGGCCAGATCGATGACGTTGCCGCGGAGGATGAATTCTTTGAACCCGTTGATCATGAGTGTTTTCCTGTCTCCGGCGGGTGCCGGGTCACGAACCCGACGGTGCGGGTGAGGACTTGGTCTCGGTCTTCGATGATGGCGCGGAAGCGGTCTTCTCGCCAGCGGCCGCGCCGCTGGGCTTCGCGCGCGAGTCGGTGCGGTAGAAGCCCGACCCGTTGAAGGTTACTCCGACCGAACCGTACTGTTTGCGTACGAGCCCGCCGCACTCGGGGCACTCGGTGAGGGCGGCGTCGGAGAACGACTGGACGGCATCGAAACGGTGGCTGCACTGCGTGCAGGCGTAGGAATAGGTGGGCATGCGCTCCTTCGGATGAGTCAGCGCCGGTGCGGCGCGAGGTGGACGGTGCGGGTGGGGGTGACGACGCCGGTGACCGGCTGGTCGTGCACGTCGCGGGGGACCTCGTCCAGCAGCTCGGAGTCGTAGATCACGGCATACACGGGCGGGCAGCGCTGCATCGAGCCGAGCGTCTTGTCGAAATATCCGCGGCCCCAACCCAGGCGCATCCCGGTGCGGTCCACGGCGGCGGCGGGCACGATCAGCAGGTCGACGTCGTTGACCGCGAGGGGACTGAGGACATCGGCGACCGGCTCGGGCATGCCGAACAGGCCGTCGACGACGTCGCCGCCGGGGACGGCGACCGCCCAGTCGAGCAGGCCGTCGGCGCGGGTGATCGGCAGCAGCACGCGGATGCCGCGACGCACTGCCGCCTCGATGAACTCTCGCGTGCCGGGCTCGCTCGGCGACGACAGGAAGCACGACACCGATCGTGCGCCGGAGCGGATCACCAGAGCATCCAACTGCTCCGTGACGCCGGATGCCGCCGCCATGCGTGCCCCCTCGGTGAGCTGCCGACGGCGCTCGCGCAGATCGGCGCGCAGCGCGCGCTTCGCATCCGCGATGGCGTCGGTCATGGTCCGATTCTAGGCGGCCAGCGGTGCAGCGGCGGAGCCGAACCGGCTCCGGAGGCGATGCGCCGGTAGGCTGGGCGGATGGTCACCCCTAGCGTCAAGGCTGTCATCCCCGCCGCGGGGCTGGGCACGCGATTCCTGCCAGCGACGAAGGCGATGCCCAAGGAGATGCTGCCGGTCGTCGACAAGCCCGCGATCCAATACGTCGTCGAAGAGGCGGTGTCGGCGGGGATCGACGACATCCTGATCATCCTCGGGCGCAACAAGAACAACATCTCCAACCACTTCGACGCGGTGCCCGAGCTGGAATCGTCGCTGAGCACCAAGGGCGACCACGCGAAGCTGCGCCGCGTGCAGGAGTCGACCGAGCTCGCCGACATCCACTTCGCGCGCCAGGGGGAGCCGAAAGGGCTCGGCCACGCCGTGCTCCGCGCTCGCAAGCATGTCGGCGATGCGACCTTCGCGGTGATGCTCGGTGACGACCTCATCGACGAGCGCGATCCGCTGCTGACCACGATGATCGCGCAGCATGCGGCATCCGGTCTCGCCGTCATCGCGCTCATGGAGGTCGATCCCGACCACATCCACCTCTATGGTGCCGCCGCGGTCGGACCGACCGAAGACCCGGATGTCGTGCGCGTCACGGGGCTGGTGGAAAAGCCCCGCCGAGAGGATGCGCCGTCCAACTACGCCGTCATCGGGCGTTACCTGCTCACGCCGCGCGTGTTCGAGATCCTGGAGCGTACGGCGCCGGGCAAGGGCGGTGAGATCCAACTCACCGACGCGCTGCAGGAGCTGGCGGTCACCGACGGGGTTCTCGGCGTCGTCTTCCGCGGTCGTCGGTACGACACCGGCGATAAAGTGGACTACATCAAGGCGATCGTGCAGCTCGCCGCGGACCGTGAGGATCTCGGCCCCGACCTCAGGCCGTGGTTGAAGGACTTCGCCGCGCGGCTGTAGGAGCGCGGTGGCCCGCGTGACGCATCAGGAGGCCCCGGTGGAGTGGATGTGGAGTTGACCGCGCCCCGCCAGCACGGCCCCGTGTCGATCCGGCTCATCAGGCCGCGCGACGCGCGAACGCTGCAGCACGAGCTGCTGAGCAACCGTGCCTGGCTCCGGCCGTGGGAGGCGACGAGCCCGGACGGTCCGGTGTCGTTCGACATGAGGCTCGGTATCAAGCGCCTGCTGCAGCAGCATCGCGACGGCGGCGGTGTGCCGTTCGTCATGGAGTACGACGGCGAGATTGCCGGCCAGCTGAACGTGTGGGGCATCGCGCGCGGCTCACTGTCGTCGGCGACGATCGGCTATTGGGTCAGCGAACGGTTCGCCGGTCGCGGCATCACTCCGGCGAGCGTCGCGCTCGCCACCGACGTGTGCTTCCAGGAACTGGGACTTCATCGCATGGAAATCTGCATCCGGCCGGAGAATCTGGCGAGCCTGAGGGTCGTGGCCAAGCTCGGGTTCCGGTATGAGGGGCTACGACGCCGGTTCATCCACATCGCGGGCGACTGGCGCGACCACTACACGTTCGCGCTCGTGCGCGAGGAGGTGCCGCAGGGGGTGTTGCGACGCTGGGTGTCGGGCCAGGTCCCGGCCGATGCCGCCGTGATTCCCGCCGCGGATCGTCCGCAGGAGTGACGGATAACCTTCACCTTTTACGTGAACCTCAGACACGCCCGGGCGCTGCCACGGTCAGTCGTGCGGTGGGCCCTACCGTGGTCCCCATGGGTGACCAGGTGCTCGGTGGCGGTGTCGTCGTTCTCGTCGCCGTCGTCCTGTGGCTGATCTACCTGTTGCCATCGCTGTACGGCAGGCACCAGTTCAACGCCGCCGAGCGCAACGCGGTGCGACTGAACCAGGCGCTGCGGGTGCTGGCTGAGACCAGCGAGACGCCCGAAGAGGTGCGCCTGGAGCTCACGGCTCGCACAGCCCTTGCGCAGCAGCGGCTCGCCCGCCGGGCACAGGCCGAGCGTGAGCAGGCAGAACTCGAGCAGGCGCGCGCCGAGCTCGCGATCGCGAAGCTGCAGGCCCGAGCCGAGGCCGCTGCCGCGCGCGAGGCCGCCGAGGCCG
>JASGEE010000095.1:0-4536 GCA_047606715.1 Microbacterium sp. | reverse complement strand
GGGTACTCAGCCCGATGCTCGCGCACGAGCCGGACAGCGCGCTCACGGAGCGCGGGATCGATCTGCTTCGGCATGATGACATCCAATCAACTCAAAAGGATGCGGCACCAAACCTGGGGCGGTTCAGGCTGCACGCCGTCACGCCACAGGCCATCGAAGAGGACGGGTAGCGCGTGGCGCAGAATCGGATGGTCGCGCGCTATTGGCTTCCCGTTCCGGGACAGAAGCAGATCGTCCTCGGTGAGCGTCACGACGCCGCTCGGCGACATCCCGCACGCCATGCTGCGCTTTTTCGACGCGATCGTCGCCGCTGCGCACTGCGCGTGATCGCGGCCCGTGGCGCGGCTGCGTCACCGGGTGTGTCCGAGCACCTTCACGATGATCCCGCGGCGGCGAAGCTCGGCGATCGCGTGCGTCTCCTCGTCGACCGAGCGGCCGAGCGCGTGCTTGTCGGCGACCACGACGACGTCGCCCGAGGAGAGCCGGCCGAACAGGCGCGTCAGACGTTCGGCCCAGCTTTCGCCCGTTTCGGGGGCGGGATGGCGGAAGCCTTCGATCGGCACGCCGAACTGCGCGAGAGCGTCGCGCTGCGCGATGACGCTCGGGAGGTCGTCGCGGGCGACGACGAGTCCGACCAGGCGCGAGCCGGCGGGGCGCGCAGCCCACCAGTCGGCGCCCGACACGAAAGCGGGAACGGCCTCGCTCGTCGCCGGCAGCGACACCGACTCGGCGTAGTCGGCGGGGCTGCGCTCGGGCGCGCTCATCGCGTCGCCCTGTTCGTGTGCGCTGTCTCGATCATCGAGCTTCCCTCCGTGCGGCTGCCGTCCACATGGACATTAGCGCGGGTTCCCCGCCCGTATGCGCGCATCCCGGCATCACGCCGCGCGGTGACAGCCCACCAGGTGGTCGTCGACCATGCCGGCCGACTGCATGAGCGCGTACATCGTCGTGGGGCCGACGAAGCGGAACCCGCGCTTTCGCAGCGCGGCGCTCAGGGCGGTCGATTCCGCCGTCATGGCGGGAACGTCGGCGAACACACGCGGGCGCGACCCGGATGCGGCCGGCGCGAACGACCACATCAACGCGTCGAGCTCGCCCGGCGGCATCGCCGCAACGAGCCGTGCGTTGCCGATCGTCGCAGCGATCTTGGCGCGGTTGCGGACGATGCCGGCATCCGTCATCAGGCGCTCGACGTCGGCGTCGCCGAACGCGGCGACGGCCTGGGGATCGAAGCCCGCGAAGGCCTCGCGAAATCGGGGGCGCTTGCGCAGGATCGTGATCCAGCTCAGCCCCGCCTGGAAGCCCTCCAGGCTCAGCTTCTCGAACAGCGCACGATCACCGTGCAGCGGGCGGCCCCACTCGTCGTCGTGGTAGCGGCGGTACTCGGGATCGTCGCCGACCCAGCCGCATCGGGTGCGGCCGTCGGGCCCGGCGCGCAGGTCGGTGATCACCGCTTCAGGGTACCGGGCCGCTTCCCGCGGCAGGACGCTACTTCTTCTTCAGCGACTTCTCGGCCACGGGGGCCTCGCCCGAAGCGACCAGTGCCGCGTAGTACGCCCGGGCCTCGTCCTGACGCTCCCGCTCGGCACCGGAGGCGATGGGGGCGCGCACGTGCTCGGGCGCGAACGCGTAGGCCTCGACGAGGTCCTGCGCGTGCGGACGCAGCCGCAGGCACAGCCGGTCGATGTACTTCGTGACGGATGCCGCCCGCTGCGCGGACAGCCGCCCATTGATCAGATACCAGGCCAGGTGCTTCTCGATCAGGTGCAGGCCGAACAGATCGCGCAGCCACGTGAGCACTTGCGCGGTGCCTTCGTCGTCGATTCCGGCGATGCCATCGGTGAACGCCTCCCACTGCAGCAGTTCGCCGTGCGCGCGGGCGGCATCGATGAGCTCGGTCTGATTCGCGTTGAAGATCTCCGCCGCTTCCGCGGGCGAGGCTTTGGATGCCGCACGCAGACGCCCCGCGACATCGGTGACCATTTGCTGCACGCGACCCGCGAGCAGTTCGTGCTGCTGATCGGTCCGCAGGCCGAGCTCGACCGAGCGTGCGGTGGAACCGAGATCGGCGACCGACTGGCCGAGCTGGCGCAGCCGGGCACCGTGGAAGATCTTGCCGGCGGCCTGCTTCGCAGCGAAGGATGCCAATCTCGTGGCATCCGCCCCCGTGAACTGTTGGGCGAAATCCCCCAGCAGTCTCTTGCCCACGAGCTGCAACAGGACATTGTTGTCGCCCTCGAAGGTGACGTAGACATCGAGATCCTGGTGCAGGCCGACGAGGCGGTTCTCGGCGAGGAACCCCGACCCGCCGCATGCCTCGCGCGCCTCCTGGATCGTGCTCAGGGCGTTCCAGGTCGACAGAGGCTTGAGGGCGGCGGCGAGCGTCTCGAGGTTCTCGCGTTCTTCGGGGGTGTCGTTCCGCCCCGAGAACACCCCGTCGAAGGCGCGCACGAGCTCGTCGTTCGCAAAGAACTGGGCGTAGTTCTGCGCGAGGAGGGGCAGCAGGCGGCGCTGGTGCTTGCCGTAGTCGAGCAGCACGACCTCGTCGGTCCCGGCCCCCGAGTCGAACTGCCGCCGCTGGTTCGCGTAGGTCAGCGCGATGTGGAGGGCCAGGGCCGCGCCGGTGGTGGCGGCGCCGTCGAGCGAGACGCGACCCTGCACGAGGGCGCCGAGCATCGTGAAGAACCTCCGCCCGGGGCTGGGGATTTCCGACGTGTAGCTGCCGTCGGCGGCGACGTCGCCGTAGCGGTTGAGCAGATTGAAGCGCGGAATGCGCACGTGATCGAAGTGCAGACGTCCGTTGTCGATGCCGTTGAGGCCACCCTTGACACCGTCGTCCTCGCCGCCGATCCCCGGCAGGAACGCACCGTTCTCATCGCGCAGCGGCACGAAGAAGCAGTGCACACCGTAATTGACGCCGTCCGTGATGAGCTGTGCGAAGACGGTCGCGGCGCGCCCGTGCAGAGCCGCGTTGCCGAGGTAGTCCTTCCACGCGCCACGGAACGGGGTGTGGATGACGAACTCCTCGGTCGCGGGGTCGTAGGTCGCGGTCGTGCCGATCACGGCGACGTCGGAACCGTGGCCGGTCTCGGTCATCGCGAAAGCGCCGGGGAGTTCGAGCTCGATGACGTCGCGCAGCCAGGCATCCCAGTGCTTCTTCGTGCCGAGCTGGTAGATCGCCGACCCGAACAGACCCCACTGCACGCCCGACTTGATCTGCAGGCTGGGGTCGGCCAGCACGAGCTCCATGAACCCGGCGAGGTTCGCGCCGTTGTCGTTGAGACCGCCGTACTCGGTCGGGAAGGCACGGCGCGAGCCGTTGTGGTCCACGAGCAGCCGCAACTGGTTGAGCACGCGCTCTCGGTGCTCGGGCAGGGATTGGCCGTCGATGCGCCAGAACACGGGGTTTTTGATGATCTCGCGGACCTCACGCCGGGTGTCGGCCCACGTGCCGAGCAAGAGATCGGTGACCGCGGGGATGTCGATGCGCGGCTCGCGCGCCTCGTCGGCGCTGTGCGCGACGGTCGGGGCGCCCCCGGCCGGCGTCCGACGGCTCGTGGCGGGTCGCTTCGGGCTGTTCGAGCGCGGCGGACGGACGGCGGCGTCGGTCATGACATACCTTTCGGCACGGGGCAGGGTCATGCCGACGGTAGGTCGATCACAACGCATCCGCAAATGCGTTGCGCGAAGCCCACAACGGGGTGCGATGCCGCACTGCCCGGCACTGTGTGAGACCCACACCCACCTACGGTGGCACTGAGTGTCAGCGGCACGCTCGCAGCGTCGGCGCTACAGCGTCAGCCCGTGTCCGAAGCTGAAGCTCACGGAAACGGCACGTCGGTGAGGGCGTACCAATGCCCGTCATCGGGCGAGGCATCCAGAATGGCTGCCCGGGTTCCGTAAACGCACCTACCTCTTGCAGGAGAGGGGAAGGCGGGCCGGACATCGGCCACGCCCGACCGCAGGAACGGACAGTCGCCTCATGACCTCTCCCGAGAACGTGGTGGACGATGCCGGGTGCCTCACGCCGGCATGAGATCGTGGACGAACCGACTGACGCGTGTCTGGAAGGCGGGGTCGGCGGCGGCCCCGCGCACCTGTGTGACGTGCAGCACGGACTTGCGCCGTTTGAGGTCTGGCCCGACGAAGACTCCCTGCTCGATGTCGGGTGAGGTGGCCGACCAGATCACGGAGCGGGCCGAGTCGGAGGGTTGGCGTGCGAGCCGGCCGACTACGATCTTGGCGATCGCCTTGGTTGCGGCGTTGTCGGCCTGGGTGGCCATGGCGGTGGCGGCGACGCCGGGGTGCGCGATGACCGAGCGCACCCGGGATCCTGCCGTGGTCAGGCGCTGGCCGAGGCTCACCGCGTAGGCGGCGGCCGCGATCTTGGATGCCTGGTAGGTGCCGAGCTGGCTGAAGCTGGACGGGTTGTCGACGGTGGTGAGGTCGGGCACCTTCGCGGTGCGCTGGGAGAAGTTCGAGCCGACCAGGACGACTCGGGGGTCGGTTGCGGTGAGGAGTGGCAGCAGGTTTTCG
>JASGEE010000094.1:0-22193 GCA_047606715.1 Microbacterium sp. | reverse complement strand
ATCGCCGGACGCCTCGCGGCCGACGCGCTGCGCGTCGCCGCCTGGCGGCCGCGCGCGGCCAACGAGGCGGACGGGCGCACCCTGCCGCACGAGGCCGACTGGTTGCGCACGGCCGTGCACCTGGACAAGGGGTGCTACCGCGGTCAGGAGACCGTCGCCAAAGTGCACAACCTGGGGCATCCGCCGCGCCGCCTCGTGTCGCTGCAACTCGATGGCAGTGACGGCGAGCTGCCGCAGCCCGGTGCTGTGGTGTACGCCGGCGACGACGTGGTCGGCACCGTCACCTCGGTCGCGCGCCATCACGACGAGGGTCCGATCGCGCTCGCATTCGTCAAGCGCACGACGGCGGTCGATGCGCCGCTGACGGTGGGTGAAGAGCGCATCGCCGCCGCGCAGGAGACGATCGTTCCGCCGGATGCCGGGAGCACCGCGAACGTGCCCCGGCTGCCGCGGCTCTCGCGGAGGCGCTGACGTGTCGGGCCCGCTGACCGTGCCCATCCGCACCGGGTTCGCGGGGCGCGTCGACCGGATGCGCTCGGGCCTGGCGGGGCGGGTCGTGCGGGTGCGTGCGTCGTTGCCGGCGATCGTGCAGATCGTGGTGGCGGCGACGGCGGCCTTCGCGGTCGCTCACTATGTGCTGGGTCACACCGCGCCGCTCCTGGCGGGCACCGTGACGATCTCGAGCCTCGGCCTGGCACGGGTCGCGCGGCCCATGCGCGTGCTCGAGACGGTGGTCGGCATGGTGCTGGGCATCTTCGTCGCCGAGACGATCGTGCTGTTCACGGGCATCGGGTGGTGGCAGATCGCCCTGGCGCTGTTCGTGACGGTCATCATCGCGCGCTTCGTCTCACCGCAGGCGGGCTTCGCCATCCCCGCCGCCATCCAGTCGTTCATCGTGCTCGCCCTCCCGGCGACCGTTCCCTACTCGCGGCTCGTCGATGGCCTCGTGGGAGCCGCCGCGGCGCTGCTGACGACGGTCCTCGTGCCGCGCAACCCGATCCGCACGGTCAGCGCGGACGGACGTGTGCTCTTCGAGCGCTTCTCCCGCGCGGCGGCCCCCATCGTCCAAGGTCTGCGACGCGGCGACCGCTTTCGTGCCGAACGCGGATTGGAACGGGCACGCAACTTGCAGTCGGCCGTCGATGCCTGGGCGGAGTCGATCGGATCCGGCCTCGCGGTGGCGCGCATCTCACCGTTCCTGCGCCGGCAGCGTGCCGAGCTCGACCGACAGCAGCGCATCCTCGCCAACATGGATTACGCCGTGCGCAACCTGCGGGTCATCGCCCGCCGCGCGGTGTATCTGTGCGACGACGGCGCCGCTCGTCCGGTGATCGCCGCGCTGCTCGCCGAGATCGTGCGGGGCGCAGAGGTCGTGGGGCGCTCGCTCGATGACATCGCGGACGAACCCGCAGCCCAGAGCGCGCTGCGGGCGATCGCCGTGCGGCTGCACCCCGATGTCGTCGCGGGCGGATCGGTCGGAGACGTCAGCTTCGTCGGCGCGCTGCGGCCGCTCGCCGTCGATCTGCTCGCGGCGTCGGGGGTGGCGCCCGCCGAGGCACGTGCCACGCTGCCGCGCGTGTGACGGAACCTCACGATGCCGGGGCGACGACCCGCCACGGCACCGTGACCTCGCCGAGCCGCCACCGCGCGCGTTGCCGCACGGGCCATCCGGCCTCCGCGAGGGCGTCCAGTGCCGCACGCCACCGCTGCACGGGGCCGAACGCCGATGCCGCCACCGCGCGCGTCCACTCGGCATCCAGCGCGGCGAGGAACTCGTGCACCGGCTCGCCCGGCACGTTGCGATGGATCAGCGCCTTCGGCAGACGCTCGGCAGCGACGGCGGGCGAGTCGAGTCCGGCGAGCCGCAGCGAGATCGTGAGCGTGCGCGGCGCGGCATCGGCGCCCAGTTCCACCCACGTGCAGATGCGCCCGAGCTCGTCGCACGTCCCCTCCACGAGAATTCCGCCGGGCTGCAACCGGGCGGCCATGCGCCGCCATGCGGCGGGCACATCGGTCTCGTCGTACTGGCGCAGCACATTGAAGGCGCGGATGACGGCGGGCCGGCGTCCGTCGGGCGTCGGCACTTCGAACCCGCCGTGCGCGAACGATACCCGGGCCTCTGGCGAGAACGGTGTGCGTCCCGCGCGCACCTCGGCCAGTTGCGCGCAGGCCCGTGCGACCCGGCCGGGGTCGATCTCGAGCCCGAGCACCTCGACGTCTGGTCTGCACCGTCGCAGTCGGGCGTCGAGCTCGAGCGCCGTCACACCGCTCGCCCCGAAACCGAGGTCGACGACGAGCGGATCGGCGCAGCCCCGAAGCGCCGGGTGTCGGGCGATCCAACGGTCGACCCGGCGCAGGCGATTCGTATTGGTCGTGCCGCGGGTGATCCGCCCATGCACGCTGGCCATGAGTCCATGATGTCAGCCCCTCCCGTCGGTAGGATGGCGGCATGACCGCGCCATACACGCTGATCCTCCTCCGCCACGGCCAGAGCGAGTGGAACAAGACCAACCAGTTCACCGGATGGGTGGATGTCCGTCTGACCGAGCAGGGCCGCGCCGAGGCGGTTCGCGGAGGCGAACTGCTCAAGGAGAGCGGCATCCTCCCCGACGTGCTCCACACGTCGGTGCTCAGCCGTGCGATCCAGACCGCCAACCTCGCGCTGGATGCCGCCGACCGGCTGTGGATCCCGGTGAAGCGGTCGTGGCGGCTCAACGAGCGCCACTACGGAGACCTGCAGGGCAAGGACAAGGCGCAGACCCTGGCAGAGTTCGGCGACGAGCAATTCCTGCTGTGGCGCCGCTCGTTCGACGTGCCGCCGCCGGTGCTTCCCGACGACTCGCCGTACAGCCAGGTGGGCGACCCGCGCTACGTCGGCATCGACGGCGAGGTGCCGCGCACCGAATCGCTGAAGATCGTCATCGACCGGATGCTTCCGTACTGGGAGAGCGACATCATCCCCGACCTGCGTGCCGGCAAGACGGTGCTCGTCACGGCGCACGGCAACTCGCTGCGCGGGCTCGTCAAGCACCTCGAAGGCATCAGCGACGCCGACATCGCCGAGCTCAACATCCCGACCGGCATCCCGCTCGTGTACCGTCTCGGCGAGGACTTCACGCCGCTCGGCGCGGGGGAGTACCTCGACCCGGAGGCGGCCGCCGCCGGGGCTGCGGCCGTGGCCAGTCAGGGCAAGGGCTGATCAGTCCTCGGCAGACTCGGTCGCAGCCGCGATGACGGCGATCGTGTCGGTGTCGGGGGTCCAATCGCCGGTCGCGAGGTAGGCCACCTTCTTCGCGACCGACACCGCGTGGTCGGCGAAGCGCTCCAGGTAGCGGCTCGCGAGAGTCGCATCGACCGTCGCCGACGCTTCGCCCTGCCACGAGTCGCTGAGCACCTTCTCGAAGACCGCCAGGTGCCGGTCGTCGAGCTGGTCGTCGAGGCCTCGGAGCGTCTCGACGAGGGTGAGGTCTTCCGTGCGCAGAAGGTCGGTGAGCGTGCGCGCGACCTCGACGTCGAGTTCGCCCATGCTCTTGAACGTGCCCTTCAGACCCTTCGGGATGGCGCGCTCGGGGAAGCGCATCCGGGTCAGCTGTGCGATGTGCTCGGCGATGTCGCCCATCCGCTCCAGTGAGGCGCTCACGCGCAGCGCGGCGACGACGATGCGGAGGTCCCGGGCGACCGGTTGCTGGCGCGCCAGGATCTGGATGGCGAGTTCGTCGAGAGCGACGGCCTTGTCGTCGATGGTCTGGTCGGCGTCGATGACCTCTTCGGCGAGGGCGACATCGCTCGTGCCGAACGCGGTCGTCGCCTTGTCGATCGCGATGGTGACGAGCTCGGAGATCTCGACGAGACGCGACCGCACGTCCTCGAGCGACTGGTGGAACACTTCCCGCATCAGGAGCCTCTTTCTCTGCGGCACAGCTTCTTCGGCACATTCTTCGGCACAGCTGAGATGGATGCCGCCTTCGCGGCCGATCCTCGCTCGCGAAGGTTAACGCACAGTGTCGCACCGAGGAACAGTAGCCGTGCCGCCGTTTGCACGGGGCGGAACGACAACCCCGCGGTGCGCTGCCAGCCTACGCTGGGAGTCATGGATCCCTCGCAGCTGGCGCTCGTCGCGCTCGTTGTCGGCGTGGTGATCGGCGCAGGGATCACGGCCGTGCTGATGGTCGCGCTGCGCGCACGCGACCACGCGCGGGTTCAGGCGTCTCTCGAGATCCCGGACGGGACGCGCGCCGTGCTGCAGGGGATGGACGACGTCGCGCTCGTCGTCGACTCGTCACTGCAGATCGCCGCGGCCTCGGCTCCTGCCGAACTGTTCGGGATGCACGAAGGGGTCCTTCTGCCGAGCGGCGATCAGGGCGGAGACGAGCTGCGTGCGCTCGTGCGGGCCGCCCGACGCGCGGACGACGCCGACCTCGCCGCCCAGGTCGCGACGATTCGGCTGAGCCGCGGCGTCGGTCCCAACGCCGAGTCGCGGCTCGTCGCCGCGCGAGCGAGCGTGATCACACCGCGCCTGACGCTGGTCGTCATCCGCGACATCACGGAGAGCGCGCGCGTTGAGCAGATGCGCCGCGACTTCGTCGCCAACACGAGCCACGAGCTGAAGACGCCCGTGGGTGCCGTGAGTCTGCTGGCCGAGGCGATCGAGTCGGCCGCGGACGACCCGGATCAGGTGCGCAACTTCGCGCGCCGGCTGACGGCCGAGGTGACGCGGCTCGGGGAGCTGACCTCGCGCATCATGAATCTGTCCCGGCTGCAGTCCGCCGACGAGGTGACCGAGGTCCGCGATGTCGCGGTCGACGAGATCGTGTCGGCCGCCATCGCGTCACAGGCGGTGACGGCCGAAGCCGCCGGCGTCCAGATCGTCCGCGGTGGGGTGGCCGGCATCCACGTCCGAGGCGACGCGCAGGTGCTGGTCGAGGCGATCGCCAACCTCATCGCCAATGCCGTTGCCTACTCGCCGCGGGGTGTCCCGGAGGCGCAGGTGGGCGTGGGGGTGAAGCTCGACGGCGGGATGGTCTCCATCGCCGTCACCGACCGCGGCATCGGGATCAGCGAGGCCGACCAGCAGCGCATCTTCGAACGGTTCTACCGCGCCGACCAGGCTCGCTCGCGCCGCACCGGCGGCACGGGGCTCGGTCTGTCGATCGTCAAGCACGCCGTGCAGCGCCATGGCGGCGAGGTCGAGTTGTGGTCGCGGCCCGGCCGCGGATCGACGTTCACCGTGCGGCTGCCCCTGGTGAACGCCGATGCGGGTGTGGACGTCACATCACGCGCACGCAAGAACAAGACGAAGACGATCCACAAGAGCACCCGCGACAGCGCGCGGGTGAAGGGAGAGAAGAGACGATGACGCGTGTTCTGCTCGTCGAAGACGAACCCGATCTCGCCGATCCGCTCGCCTACCTGCTGCGTCGCGAGGGCTTCGAGGTCGAGATCGCGGAGACCGGTCCCGCCGCCCTCGAGGCGTTCGCGACACAGGGAACCGACATCGTGCTGCTCGACCTGATGCTGCCCGGCATGCCGGGCACCGAGGTGTGTCGCATCATCCGCACGACGTCCAAGGTGCCCATCATCATGCTCACGGCGAAAGACTCAGAGGTCGACATCGTCGTGGGTCTCGAACTCGGCGCCGACGACTACGTCACCAAGCCGTACTCGTCGCGCGAGCTGCTCGCGCGCATGCGTGCGGTTCTGCGCCGCGCCGAGCCCGATGAGCTCGACCTCGGTGAACGCGTCATTGACGGCGGTCGGGTCGTGCTCGACATCGACCGCCATACCGTATCGGTCGACGGAGGCATCATCTCTATGCCGCTCAAAGAGTTCGAACTGCTCGAGGTGCTCATGCGCAACGCGGGCCGGGTGCTCACACGGGGGCAGCTCATCGACCGGGTGTGGGGGAGCGACTACTTCGGAGACACCAAGACGCTCGACGTGCACATCAAGCGCATCCGGTCGCGCATCGAGGCCAATCCCAAAGACCCCGAAATGCTGCTCACCGTGCGCGGACTCGGGTATCGGTTCGAGGCGTGAGAAGTTGCGCCCGCCGGTCCCCGTCGCGGGAGGGACGGAAGACTCAGGAGTCTGTCGGCGTCGGAGTCGGGATCGGCGTCGGGACGAAGTCGGTGAGATAGTCCAGCGTGCCGTCGAGCACGGGCACGCTGTGCGCGACAGCCTCGCCCTGACCCGACTGGAAGGTCAGGTCGAGGTCGGTTCCGGGCGTCGCGTCGATGCCGCTGAACAGCAGGGGCTCGGCGCCGTTGAAACCGAGACTCACGGTCGTGCGTGCGGCGACCTGGACGGTCTGGATCTGGCCCGCCACGCTCACGATGAGGGTCTCGTCGGTGTCGGTGTCGTTGACGATCGCGGCGAGGAAGTTCGCCGACGTGCCGGACTCATCGGCCACCAGCAGGGCGTTGCGCACCTGCAACGGCGCCGAACCGACGATGCTCACGCCTTCGGCGGGAGAGTATTCGATCGTCGTCGCCTGGGGCGCGAGCATGTTGCATCCGGTGGTCCCGAGGACGGCGGCGGCGGCGAGGGCGACAGCGGCGAGGCGGCGCGAGTTCACGGATTCTCCTCAGGACGAAACGGTACGTGCAGAGTCTACGCCGTGCGGATGCCGTGCTCGGATGCATGCTGGGCGGCGAACCCTAGCGTATGCCCCCTGTGGTATTCTGGAGGTTGCCGAAAGGACACAACTGCATGCTTTTTGAGGTTGGCGAGACCGTCGTCTATCCGCACCATGGCGCCGCGACGATCATCGAGGTCAAAGATCGCGTCATCAGAGGTGAGACGAAGAAGTATCTGAAGCTGAACGTCACCCAGGGAGACCTCATCATCGAGGTCCCGGCCGACAACGTCGATCTCGTCGGTGTCCGCGACGTCATCGGCAAGGACGGTCTTGAGCGCGTTTTCGACGTGCTGCGTGCGCCGTTCACCGAGGAGCCGACGAACTGGTCGCGCCGGTACAAGGCGAACCTTGAGAAGCTCGCCTCGGGCGACGTCATCAAGGTCAGCGAGGTCGTGCGCGACCTGTGGCGCCGCGATCAGGACCGCGGTCTGTCGGCCGGTGAGAAGCGCATGCTCGCCAAGGCGCGTCAGATTCTCGTCTCTGAGATCGCTCTCGCGCTCAAGGCCGACGAAGAGCACGCGTCGAGTGTGCTCGACGAGGTGCTCGCCTCCTGACGCGCCGCTACGCTCGGAGCCATGAGCACTCTGCCGGTTCCGCGCGTGGCTGTCATCGTCGTCGCCGCCGGATCGGGTTCACGACTGGGCGCCGGCGCGCCGAAGGCGTTCGTCGGCATCGATGAGCACACCGTGCTGCGCCACGCTCTTCGTGGCGTGTTCGCAGCCCCGCCCGCGCAGGTGATTCTCGTCGTCCCGCCTCGTCACGTCGGCGACGCGCTGACCGAGGTGCGCGCGGCCGCCGGTGATCGGCGCGACCTCGCCTGTATCGTCGCCGGCGGCGCCACTCGGCAGCAGTCCGTCGCGGCGGGTCTTGCCGCGGTGTGGCCCGACGTCCGGTTCGTGCTCGTCCACGACGCCGCCCGCGCATTGACCCCGCCGGAGGTGTTCGGACGTGTGATCGGTGCCCTCGAAGACGGGTGTGATGCGGTGCTGCCGGTGCTTCCGGTCATCGACACGATCAAACGCGTCGAGGGCGATGCCGTCCTCGACGCGGTGGACCGGTCGTCGTTGGCGGCGGCGCAGACGCCGCAGGGGTTTCGCCGTGCGATGCTGGACGCCGCGTATGCGGCGGCATCCGACGATCACACCGACGATGCCGCGCTCGTGCAGGCCGCGGGCGTGGCGGTGACGACGGTGGCCGGTGACGAGCGTGCCTTCAAGATCACGACGCCGGCCGACCTCGAGCGGGCCCGGCACCTCGTGCAGCCGATCGCCGCGGTGCCGGCTGCACCGGCGCCCGTGGCCGGGCCCCGGGTCGGAATCGGCACCGATGTGCATGCCTTCGCGGGCGCGGGCTCGCTGTGGCTGGCAGGGTTGGAGTGGCCGGGTGAGCCTGCGTTGCACGGGCACTCCGACGGCGACGCCGTCGCCCATGCCATCGTCGATGCCGTGCTCGCGGCGGCGGGGCTAGGCGACATCGGTCAGCACTTCGGCACCGATCATCCCGAATACGCGGGGGCGCACGCCGAGGTGTTCCTCAGCCGCACCCGCGAGCTGGTGGCAGCGGCGGGATGGGCGGTCGGCAACGTGTCGGTGCAGGTGCAGACGAACCGCCCGCGCTTCGCGTCACGGCGGGCCGAGGCCGAAGCCGCGCTGACAGCGGCGCTGGGCGCTCCCGTGGCCCTGTCGGCGACGACGACCGACGGGCTGGGTTTCACGGGCGCCGGTGAGGGGGTCGCGGCATTCGCGGTCGCGCTGGTCACCCCTCGGTGACGGGTCTGGATGGTGCTCCCTTGCGGGCCGGACGCGAGCCGAGCGCCAGCAGCGCGAGCCCCGTGCCCAGCACGATCAGTCCCGCGATCGCCAGCTGCGACAGGTGTTCGCCCAGCACGGCGACGCCGAGGATACTGGCCGTCAGCGGCTCGCCGAGGGTGAGGGTTGCGGCCGTCGCCGCGGACAGCCCCTGCAACCCCCACGTGAACAGCACGTAAGCCACCGAGGTCGTCGCCAGGCCCAGCCACAGCGCCATGACGAGCCCGCGGGGCTCGGCGAGCCAGCTCACATCGACGAACGGCAGCGCAACGACGCTGACCGCTGCGGCGCTCAAGCCCATCCCGCCGACGACGGTGAACGGGTCCCACCCGCCGTCGAGCAGGCGCCGCTGCACGTTCGCGAAGACGGCGAACGCAGCGCCTGCGCCGACGGCGCCCACGATGCCGAGGGGATCGGCGCCACCGCCGGACGCTCCGCCCGCGCCGAGCAGGACGACACCGGCCGTCGCGAGGGCCGTCGCAGTCATCCAGATGCGCGAGGGCAGGTGCCGGGTGGTGGCCCACTCCACGAGCCCCGCGATCACCGGCGCAGACCCGAGCGCGATGACGGTGCTGACGGCGACGCCGTTGCGCTGCGTGCCGAGGAAGAACAGCGGCTGGTACACCGCCAGGCACACGCCGGTGAGGGCCAGCAGCAGCGCCGGGCGCGCCGTCAGCGACGGGCGCGGCGTGGGCACTCTGCGTGGCGCGCGGGCGTGCCGCCGGGCCAGGGGGAACGCGATGAGCGCGAGTCCTGTGCCGCCGATGACCATCCTCATGACGCCCACCGACAGCGGTGTGGTGCCGTCCGGGCCGAGTGCCTGCGCCGTGCCCGTCGTGCCGAAGAGGACGGCTGCCGCGAGGACGGCGAGCACGTGAGGCATCCTCCAGTTCTACCGCAACATCGCCGGACGGCAACTGGCGCGCCGGTAGGCTGGTGCGGTGACGGTCAGGCTCTATGACACCCAGGCACAGGCGCTGCGCGCGTTCGTGCCGCTCGACGAGACGAACGTCACGATGTACGTCTGCGGACCCACCGTGCAGTCCGGGCCCGGCATCCATCATCTGCGCGCCGCGCTCGCGTTCGACCTGCTGCGCCGATGGCTTGTGCGCCGCTACGGCCGGGTCACGTTCGTGCGCAACGTCACCGACATCGACGACAAGGTGCTGCAGAACGCCAGCGAGCGCGAACCCTGGTGGGCCCTTGCGTACCGCATGGAGCAGGAGTTCAACCAGGCATATTCCGCGATCGGCATCCTTCCTCCGACCTACGAGCCGCGCGCGACCGCCTCGATCCCGCAGATGCAGGAGCTCATCGCGCGGCTGATCGACGCGGGGCACGCGTATGCGGCCGCCGGCGACGTCTACTTCGACGTGCGCTCGTGGCCCGCCTACGGCGCGCTCACGCGACAGTCGATCGACGCGATGGAGCAATCCGCCGACTCCGACGCCCGTGGCAAGCGTGACCCGCGCGACTTCGCCCTGTGGAAGGGCGCCAAGCCCGATGAGCCGACGGATGCCGTCTGGCAGTCCCCGTGGGGTCCGGGACGGCCGGGCTGGCACATCGAGTGCTCCGCCATGAGCGCTCGCTACCTCGGGCCGGAGTTCGACATCCATGGCGGCGGGCTCGATCTGCGCTTCCCGCATCACGAGAACGAACTGGCTCAGTCCGCCGCTGCGGGCGACGGCTTCGCCCGCTACTGGGTGCACAACGGGCTGGTCACCGTCGGCGACCAGAAGATGTCGAAGTCGCTCGGCAATCACCTGCTCGCCGCCGATGTGCTCGCTCGGTACGATCCGCTCGTCGTGCGTTACGCTCTGGGCGCGGCGCACTACCGCTCGACTCTCGATCTCACCTCGGCCTCGTTCGACGAAGCCGAGGCTGCTCTCGACCGCATCCGCACGTTCCAGCAGCGGGTGGAACGTCTTCTCGGCGCGACCACGCCGCTCGTCGCTGCCGACGTGCCGAGCGCCTTCGAGGTGGCCCTCGACGACGATCTCGGGGTGCCTCAGGCGCTCGCCGTCGTACACGAGACGGTGCGCTCGGGCAACGCAGCGCTGGATGCCGGCGACAGCGCCGCCGCCGCGACGGCGCTGGTCGAGGTGGGGCGGATGACGGACGTTCTCGGGGTGAACCCCGCCGATCCGCGCTGGCGCGGTGAGGGCGACGCGGCGCAGACCACGGCTCTCGACACCCTCGTGCAGGCACTGATCGCCCAGCGTGCCCGGGCGCGCACAGAGCGGGACTGGGCCGGTGCCGACCGCATCCGCGACCTGATCGCGGCGGCGGGGATCGTGCTGGAGGATTCCGCAGACGGAACGTATTGGAGCGTGAGCGATGGCTAAGCCGGGAAACCCCTCGGCGGGCAAGGGCAAGAAGAAGGGGCCCACGAAGGGTTCCGGTGGCTACGGCCGCAAAGCGCTGGAGGGCAGGGGCCCGACGCCCAAGGCCGAAGACCGCGCCTGGCATGTCGCAGGAAAGCGCAAGGCGGCCGCCGAGCGGTACGCCGCATCGGGCGGCAAGGGGCGGCCCGGGCAGAAGCCGGGCGGCTCGAACCCCAACCGCTCACCGCGCGCGAAAGCGGGGGACGACACCGAGAACGTCACGGGGCGCAACTCCGTGCTCGAGGCGCTGCGCGCGAGAATCCCGGCGACGGCGTTCTACATCGCGCAACGCGTCGAGATGGACGACCGCGTCAAGGAGATGCTGGCGATCGCGACGCAGCGCGGCATCCCGGTGATGGAGGTCACGCGCCCCGAACTCGACCGTATGGCAGGCTTCGACGGCGTGCACCAGGGGGTGGCGCTGAAGGTGCCGCCGTACGAGTACGCGCACCCCCAGGACCTGCTCGAAGACGTGCTGTCGAAGGGGCAGACGCCGCTGCTGGTAGCCCTGGACGGAGTGACCGATCCGCGCAATCTCGGCGCGATCATCCGCTCTACCGCTGCCTTCGGCGGCCAGGGGATCATCGTCCCGCAGCGCCGCTCAGCGGGTGTGAACTCGGCGGCGTGGAAGACGAGCGCCGGCGCTGCCGCACGCATCCCTGTCGCCGTCGCCCCGAATCTGACCACGACGCTCAAGGAGTTCAAGAAGCAGGGCGTGTTCGTTCTGGGGCTCGACGGCGGGGGAGAGGTCTCGCTGCCGCGACTGGAGCTGGCCGAGCGTCCCGTCGTGATCGTCGTGGGATCGGAGGGCAAAGGCCTTTCGCGGCTGGTCACCGAGACGTGCGATCAGATCGTGTCGATCCCCATCTCATCGGCGGCCGAGTCGCTCAACGCCGGCATCGCGGCATCCGTCGCGCTCTACCAGGTGTCGACGATCCGCGCGCAAGCCCAGCAGCACGGCACGGAATAACCCGCCCGGCACGCGCGTTTGCGGTGTCAGAACACAGCGAAAGGAACGGGACATGGCTCGTATCGTCGTCATCGGGGGCACCGGTTACGCCGGCGGCAACATCGTCGCGGAGGCCGCCGGCCGCGGGCACGACGTCGTCTCTGTCTCGCGGAAGCCGGCGGAGCAGCCGCGCGAGAACGTCACCGACGTCGTGGGTTCGATCCTCGACCTGGATGCCCTGGCCGACACCCTGTCGGGCGCCGACGTCGTCGTCTCGGCGATCTCGCCGCGCGGTGACATGACCGACCGGGCGATCGAGGCGTTGCAGGGCCTCGCCGATCGCCTCACCGGCACCGGCACGCGCCTGGGCGTCGTGGGCGGCGCGATGGGCAGCCTCTCCGCGCCCGGCGGTCCGCGCCTGTGGGACCTCGGTGTGCCCGAGCAGTACCGCCATGAGGCGCAGGTCGGCATCGAGAGCCTCGAACTGCTGCAGGCGTCGCAGCCGGGTCTGGACTGGTTCCTCGTGCACCCGCCCAAGGTCTTCGGCGCGTGGCAGCCGGGCGAGCGCACCGGTGCGTACCGCGACGGCGGCGACGTGTTCGTCGAGGATGCCGAGGGCAACTCGTTCATCTCCGGTGCCGATTTCGCCGTGGCCGTCGTCGACGAGATCGAGAACCCGAAGCATCGCCGCGAGCGGTTCACGGTGGGGTACTAGCGGCCCCCGCATCCGACTTCTCGACACTGGCGGTGCCTTCGCTCACGAGGCCACCACAACTCCCGACAGGTTTCGGGTGTGGATGGACGCGCCCCACACGGGGGCATCGTGGCGAAGCGCTTCGCTGCGGGGTATCGACTACACCAGGTCACGCCAGTCGATGCCGCCGGTGTCGGTCTGGGCATCCTCGTTGGTCGCGATGATCGGCAGTGCGACCGTATCGGTCGTCGGCGACCCCATGAGGGTCGCCTCGTCACGGCGGTGACGCAGCACATCGTCGACGTACGACGAGAGCACCTCCGCCAGCGGCACGCTGCGCCCCTCGGCTTGCGACATGTACCAGCGGTGCTCCAACACCTGGTGGAACACCTCCGCGGGTTCGAGCTTGGTGCGCAGGTCGAAGGGGACGGCTTTCACGACCGGCTCGAAAACGCGGGTGAGCCACTCGTGGGCGACCATCTCTTCGTCGGAGCCCAGGCGCGAGACGCGTGCGCGGAACTCGTCGAGATCGTTGAGCAGTCGTCGGGCCTGATTCTCTTCGACGTCGAGGCCCGTCAGGCGCAGCAGGCGCCGCTGGTGGTGCCCGGCGTCGACGACCTTCGGCTGGATCGAGACCCGCGTGCCATCGGGCGTGGCCTGGATCGACATCTCGCCGATGTCGAATCCGAGGTCGTTGAGATGCTGCACCCGCTCGGTGATATGCCAGGCCTCACCGGCGGCGAAGGTCTCCCGATCGGTCAGCGCCGCCCAGAGCGAGTGGTATGACGAGACGATGCCGTCGGCGACGGCAAGGGCATCCACCCCGCCCTCCAGGCGTCCGCCGGCTTCGAGGTCCATGATCTCGCCCGCGATGTTGGTGCGCGCAACATCGAGGTCGTGTGCACGCTGCCCGGGGGTGAGGCCCGACTCGTGAAGCTCGCCGGTCTCGGCGTCGACGAGGTAGGCGGCGAAGGCACCGGCATCCCGCCGGAACAGGGTGTTCGACAGCGAGACGTCGCCCCAGAAGAACCCCACGGCATGCAGGCGCACGAGCAACACCGCGAGCGCGTCGACGAGACGGCCGGCCGTGTCGGGACGCAGCGTCTGGGTGAACAGAGCGCGGTAGGGGAGCGAGAACTTCAGGTGGGCTGTGACCAGCGCCGCCGGCAGCGGCTGGCCTTTGGCCGTGCGTCGGCCGTCGACGACGGCGACGCGGCCGACGCAGGGCACGTCGAGGCGGGAGAGCGAGCCGAGCATCTCGTACTCGCGGCGCGCCATCTCGCCGGTGGTCTCCTTGATGGCCACGACCCGACCCGAGAGGTCGGCGAAGCGCACCAGGTGGCGGGACAGGCCCTTGGGCAGCGACACGATGACGTCGTTGCCCCATTCGTCCAGGGGCGTCGTCCAGGGCAGGGCGAGCAGCCCGGCGTCGACGCCCGTGGCCGTGATCGTCAGAGAATCCATCCGGTGGTCTTCCATCGAGGCGGAAAACGCCGCGGCGCGGGGGACCGAGAGGCCACACCCGCGCCGCGGACGATGTGATCAAGCCGCGGTGATGGCCTTGTCGGTGAGGCGCTCGCCCGACTCGGTGTCGAAGACATGCACGTGGTGCGGGACCGGCGCCAGCACGACGGTCTCACCCGCGTTCGGGTGGTTGCGCCCGTCGACACGCGCCACGATGTCGGTGCGCTTGCCGCCGATGTCGGTGTGGCCGTAGAGGTAGCCGTCGGCGCCGAGCTCTTCGACCAGGTCGACGGCGACCGACAGGCCCTTGCCGTCGGCGGGGTTGACGATGATGTCCTCGGGGCGGATGCCGGCGGTCACCTCGGAGCCGTTGGCCTTGCCGATCGTCTCGGACTCGATCGCGACGACGGCGGTGCCGAACTGCACGCCGCCTTCGACGAGCGGCACCGGGAACAGGTTCATCGCCGGCGAGCCGATGAAGCCCGCGACGAAGACGTTTTCGGGCTTCTCGTAGAGGTCGCGCGGGGTGCCGACCTGCTGCAGGAGGCCGTCTTTGAGCACCGCGATGCGGTCACCCATCGTGAGCGCCTCGGTCTGGTCGTGAGTGACGTAGACGGTCGTGACGCCCAGGCGACGCTGCAGCGACGCGATCTGTGTGCGGGTCTGCACGCGCAGCTTCGCGTCGAGGTTCGACAGCGGCTCGTCCATGAGGAACACCTGCGGCTGGCGCACGATGGCGCGACCCATCGCGACGCGCTGGCGCTGGCCACCGGAGAGGGCCTTCGGCTTGCGGGTCAAGTACTCTTCGAGGTCGAGGAGCTTGGCCGCCTCGAGCACGCGCTGAGCACGCTCCTCCTTGCCGACACCGGCGATCTTCAGGGCGAAGCCCATGTTCTCCGCGACGGTCATGTGCGGGTACAGGGCGTAGTTCTGGAACACCATCGCGATGTCGCGATCTTTCGGCGGGACGTCGGTGACGTCGCGATCGCCGATGAGGATGCGGCCCGCGTTGACCTCTTCGAGGCCGGCCAGCATGCGCAGCGTGGTGGACTTGCCGCAACCGGAGGGGCCGACCAGAACCAGGAACTCGCCGTCGGCGACCTCGAGGTTGATCTTGTCGACCGCGGCGCGGGTACCGCCCGGGTAGAGGCGGGTTGCGTTGTCAAACGTGACGGACGCCATGTTTTCTTCTCCTTCACCGGCAGGTACGTGCCGGACGATCCGTAGTGATGGAATGAGCGGGGGCTTGACCCGCACGTCCGAGGATGGACGCCCCCCCATTCTCGCACGCCGAGGCAACACTCGCGCATCGGCGTGCCGACATCCGCCGTCAGCGGCGGTCATGGTCTGTCTGGGGGTCGGCATCCGAGCATCTGGGCATTTCCCAGACTGCCTGGTTAGCATCGTCTCCGTCGCCTTCACCCGCCGGCGGCCGCCCGTGGCGCTTGTTCGTTGCGGCCTATTTCGTCTTCATCCAAGAGGTCCCATGTCCGACGACGCCCCTGAGAACGCGCCCGTTCCGCGCGACCGCCGTGAAGCGGTGCGCGAGAAGGCGCAGCAGGTGCACGTTCAGCAGTCGCGCGCACGTTTGCTGCGTCGCTCTGCTTTGATCGCGGGAGTCGTCGCTGCGGTCGCTGTCGTCGGCGTCGTCGTCAGCTGGACGGTCGGCTCGGCCCTCGGGCAACCGCAACTGCAGCCGCAGAGCGCCGAAAATGACGGGTTCCTCGTGACATCGGTGTCTGCGATCGGTTCGATCGATGTGCCGGATGACGCCGATGCGACCCCGGTGGCGACCGCTTCGGCGACGCCGCAGGGCGAGGCCACGGCGTCGCCGACGGCCACGGCAGCTGCCGCCGTCGAGATCCACGTGTTCGTCGACTACCTGTCGACCGGCGCCCGCGACTGGCAACTCGCGAACTCTCAGCAGCTGTCGACCTGGGTGGCCGATGGCGCCGTCACTCTCACCTATCACCCGGTGTCGTTGCTGACGGCGAAGTCGAACGGTACGAAGTATTCCCTGCGCGCGGCCAGCGCGGCCGCGTGCGTGGCGACATATTCGCCGGCGTCGTTCTTCGCATTCAACCACGACCTGCTGTCGCGTCAGCCGGCGGTCGACTCCGACGGATTCTCCGACGAGGAGCTGGCCGAGATGGCCATCGCCGCCGGCAGCGACGACCCCAAGACGCTGCGCGACTGCGTCGAGACAGAGGCGTACGCCTCATGGGTCAAAGCCGCCACCGAGCGTGCGATTGCCGGCATCCCCGGCAGTGATGACCTTTCGCTCACCGGCACTCCGATGATCGTCGTCAACGGCGAGCAGTACGTGGGCGACATGACCGACGCCGCGGAGTTCTCGCAGTTCGTGCTCACGAGCGCCAGCGGCGCCTTCTACAAGTCGCAGACGACGGTGCCCACGCCGACGGCGACCCCGACGCCCTGACCGCCCGACGCTAGACTGGTCGTTCTGCCGGCTTGGCGCAATTGGTAGCGCACCGTACTTGTAATACGGGGGTTGCAGGTTCAAGTCCTGTAGCCGGCACTCTTTCGGACGTAGTAGAACCTGAGACATCGAGAGATGCCTTAGCCTCGATCCACCGACGTGCTGTGGGTGGTGCGGGCTGGCGTGATCGGCGCGCGGTGAGGTGTTGTGGGCAGGGGTGCGTTCCGGGCGTCGCATCCCGGTCGTCCACTATGTTCTCGGTCGTGCCGCGGTCGCGGCGATGGTCAGGTGGCCGCGGCTGGTGTCGGTGCGTGGGTGATCGTGAACAGGCGTGCGAGGGCGTTCTGCCAGGGCCAGGCATCGGGTAGGTGGGGCAGCGGCATCCGAGACTCGAAGATCGAGTCGTGCTGCGGCGGTGGCGGACGCATCGACCTGGGTATCATGGAGCACTGCGATCGCGTCTGGGTGTCCGACTGCATCGACGCGCACGAGCGTCAGCGTCTGCAACGCTGGAGCTCCGTCATCCTGCCCCCGGAGCTTCTCGGCACCCACGTCGGAGCGGACCGCGACCACATCACGAACCGCACGCTCGACCTCGACTTCCGCGCCGCCACGGCGATCTGGGGCCACTTCGGCATCGAGTGGGATCTCACCGCGACCGATCCGGAACACCTCGCCCGGCTGCGGCAATGGGTCGACCCGCACAAACAGCTACGGCCGCTCCTGCACGCCGGCACCGTCGTGCACGCGGACGCGACGAACCCCGCTCTCCAACTCGACGGCGTCGTCGCGCGCGACCGGAACGACACCCTGTATCGGCTCAGCGCGATCGCTCACTCCGTCGAGTGGCCGCTGGGACGCATCACTCTGCCCGGTCTGGATGCGGATCGGACGTATCTCGTGAGCATCGCGGAACCGTCCGGGGCCGCCCCGGCACGCAGACCCCAGCCGCGATGGACGGCGCAGACCGTGGTCGTCACGGGCGACGCGCTCGAGCGGGTGGGCCTGTCGACACCGGTCACCGCCGTCGACCAGGCCGTCCTCATCCGTGCCGTCGCGGTGGACGCCGCGTGACCGTGGGCGAGGGTGTCTGCCGGGGTGCGGTCGAGGGTTCCTGCCGGCGACAGGAGCGCTGAATCCGCGATCCATATCGAATAAAAGTACTAGCTATTCATAGAAAGAGGTGATATTATACGAATATGTCTTCCCCACTGGATGCCCTCGCCGACGCGGTGGCCGCGTTGCGCGGGGTGTGGCCACAAGGCCGTGTCGAGGGGTGTGAGGCGGGCCGGCTGGTTGAGTTGAATCGACTGGTCGGGCAGGCGCGACGCCTGCTGGATGCCGCTGCGGTGCAGATCGCGTCGGAAGTTGCCCGGCAGTCCCGGCCGGAGTTGGGGGCGGATTCTCTCGCCAAGCGACAGGGGCATCGCAACGCGACCCTCATGCTCGCGACCGCCCTGGGCACCACGAACGCAGAGGCGGCGAAGCTCGTCGAGGTCGGGGAGGCCGTCGCACCCCGGCTGCTGCTGTCGGGAGAAGCAGCGCCGGCGCGGCACCGACACGTCGGTGCCGCCGTGGCTGCCGGGCGGTTGGGGCGGGACGCGGCAGCCCTGATCATCCGCCTGCTCGACTCGCTGAGCGATCGGGTGGCGTTCGACGTGCTCGACGGCGCAGAACAGAAGCTCGTCGCTCAAGCCGTCGGGTTGGACGTCGGGATCTTGCAGAAAGTTCTGTTGCGCGCCCAAGCGCACCTCGATCCCGACGGTGTCGAGCCTCGGGAAGAAGAGCAGCGCGCTCGCACATCTGTGACCATCCGGCAGGACCGCGCCGGCATGGTCCTGCTCAACGGGGCATTCGACCCCGTGAGGGGCGCATCGATTCTGTGCCTGATCGAGGCGATGGTCACCGACGAACTCGGATGGCAACGCGACGAGAGCACCCGGGGGAACGGGCTCCCGCCCAAGCCGATCCCGGTGATGCAGGCGGAAGCGCTCCTGACCATCTGCGAGCACTACACCGGATGCGACCGGAAGAACGCCACCCTGCCCGGGGCGACCGTCATCGTCCGGGTGGATCTCGATGATCTGCGATCAGGGACCAGGGCCGGCATCATCGACGGAATCGACCAACCGGTCTCCATCGGCGCCGTGCGGCGTATCGCCGCCGCCGGAGGCCTCATCCCCGCCGTCCTCGGTGGCGACAGCGAGATCCTGGACTGGGGGAGAACGAAACGGCTCTTCACCGCCGCCCAGAAGCGTGCCATCGCAGAGCGTGACGGCGGATGCATCGGTTGCGGTGCACCACCGGGCAGGGCGAAGGTCCACCACCTCACCTGGTGGTCGCGCGGCGGCACCACGGACCTGGACAATGGGGCTCTGCTGTGCGAATCGTGTCACCACCTCATCCACGACCACGGGTGGGAGATCCGCATCGACGGACCCGGCATCGATGCCTGCGTCTGGCTCATCCCTCCCCGACACGTCGACCCCTCCCGCACACTCCGACCCGCCGCACGACAACGCCACGACTACCATCACGCTGCCTGACGTCGCGTTGCCTGACGTCGCGCAGTCGGCGGCACCGCCGTGCCGCTATGTCTTCTGGATCGACTTCGGTGCTTCCGGCATCCGACTGACGAGGGCTGCGGCGTCGATGGGCCTGCGCCGACCGTCTCGCGCACCGGCGGGCTTTCCTCCGACGTAGAGCCAGCCGAGCAGCTGCTCATTCCTCCCGAGCCCGTGTGCCTTCGCGACGGCCTTGGCGCGCGTGTGGTGGCCGGTCCGCCAGATGACGCCCCATCCGGCCTCGTCCAGCAGCAGGCTCAGCGTGTGCGCGACGCCCGAGGCGACCGCCTCCTGCTCCCACCGCGGCACCTTGTCGCTCGTGCGGAAGCTCGCGACGACGGCGATCAGCAGGGGAGCGCGCAGCGGCTTGCTCGACGGCCGGTCGTCGCCCTCGGCCTTCGCGATCGCCGCCCCGAGCCGTTCGCGATCGGCGCCGCGCAACTCGATCAGACGCCACGGCCGCAGCGACGAGTGGTCGGCGACGCGGCCGGCGGCGGCGACGAGAGTCAGCAGCTCGGCGCGGGTGGGGGCGGCATCGGTCACCTTCGACCACGAGCGCCGAGCGAGCACCGCCTCCAGAGCCGGCGCGCTCACGGCTGCTCGGGGGTGAACGACAGCGACAGCGAGTTCATGCAGTAGCGGTCGCCGGTGGGGGTGCCGAACCCGTCGGCGAAGACATGGCCGAGGTGGCCGCCGCAGTTCGCGCAGCGCACCTCGGTGCGCACCATGCCGTGCGAGGTGTCGTCGAGCAGCTCGACGGCTTCGGGACGCACCGATTCGTAGAAACTCGGCCAGCCGCAGTGCGAGTCGAACTTCGTGCCGCTGCGAAACAGCTCGGCGCCGCACGCCGCGCACGTGTACAGCCCCGCGCGGTGCTCGTCGAGCAGCTCCCCCGTCCAGGCGCGTTCGGTGCCGGCCTGACGCAGCACTGCGTATTGCTCGGGGCTCAGCTCGGCGCGCCACTGTTCGTCGGTCTTGGTCACGCGATAGGTCATGACTCCATTCAACCCGAATCGGAAGGGGGCTGGCGCCTGGCGCCACAATGGATCCATGGATGCCGAGACCGTCGCAGCCCGCTATGCGCGCTTCGCGCGCGACGAGGCCCCCGGCAGGTGCGAGCAGTACGCCCGGTGGGCGGTCGGGGTCGCGAGCGATCCCGCGGCGCAGCGGGTGCTGGAGCGCATCCCACCCGCCCATCGCCAGCCGCCGCTCGTGTTCGCCGTGACGAGACTGCTCGGCGTGGCCGGAGACGCCGACGCCGTCGATCCGGTGCCCTACGCGGCCTGGCGCGACGGACTGCTCACCCATGCCGAGGTCGTCGTCGCCGAGTGCACGACGCGGTCGCTGCAGACCAACGAGCCGCAGCGGTGCGCGGCGCTGTTGCCGGCCCTGAGCGGCATCCTCGGTCCCCTCGCGCTGCTGGAGATCGGCGCGAGCGCGGGACTGTGCCTCTACCCCGACCGCTACTCGTATCGTTACCGCGGCCCGGCCGGTGCGGCGGAGCTCGACCCGGTCGACGGACCGAGCGACGTGGTGCTCGAGTGCGAACTGCGCGGCCAGCGGATGCCCCCGCTCGCGCTCCCCGAGATCGTCTGGCGGGCCGGCATCGACCTCGCCCCGCTGGAGGCGGCAGACCCCGCCACCGATCGCTGGTTGACGACGCTCGTCTGGCCCGGCGAGTCGGGGCGGGCCGACCGCGTCCGTGCCGCCCTGCGCATCGCCGCCGCCGATCCACCCGCCCTCTTCGCCGGCGACGGCGCGGCACTGCTCGCGGAGGTCGCCGCATCTGCCCCGGCCGATGCCACGCTCGTCATCCAGACGCCCGGCGTGCTCGCGCACCTGGCCTGGCCCGCTCGGCACGAGCTCATCGCCGCCGTGCGCCGGGCGCGCGACGGGCGTGCGCGATGGCTCACTCTCGACGCGCCGACGCTTCACGAGGGGTGGCACCGCCGCCCGGCCGCGCGGGGCGGCGGTTTCGCGCTCGGTCTCGACGGAGACATCCTCGCCGCCGCCGATCCACTCGGTGCGTGGCTGGAGTGGCGCACGCCCAACGCATCCTCCGCCGCCTAGCCTGGAAGGGTGCCCCTCACCGATCGCGACCGCGCGCTCTTGGACTTCGAGTCGCGCTTCACGCGTCACGATGCCGTGAAAGAAGAGACGATCCGCAGCGAGCTGGGGCTGACACCGGCGAGGTACTACCAGCTGCTCGGGCGGATCATCGATGAGGCGGATGCCGCCGCCTACGATCCGATGCTCGTGCACCGGCTGCGTCGGTTGCGCGATACAGGTGAGCGTGAGCGCGCTGGCCGTGTCGGTCGTCTCACCCGCGCCCATTCATAGGACAGGCCGGTGTAAAGGGCAGGAGGCTCATCCATAGGTTCGGGCCGGTAGCATTCTCTGGTGCCGAAATCCCCGCCGCCGAAGGATCGCTTCGACGACCTGCCCGCCGACCGTGGCCGCATCGGTGCGCATCGCGCTGAGAATCCGCGCATGCGCGGCGGCCTGGTTCTGCTGTGGTCGGCGGTGGCGACCGTGGTGCTCGTGGCGCTCGGCATCTTCGGAACGCTGATCGCGACGGGACGGGTGACGCTGTTTCCCACCCCGACTCCGACCGTGACGGTCACCCCGACCGCCGAAGCCGTGCTCGACACGAGTTACAAGGTCACGATCCTCAACGCGACTTCGCAAGAGGGGCTCGCCGGCACGTTCAGCGACAAGCTCGTCGATGCCGGGTGGTCGGCCGACGACGTCACCGCCGGTGAGGCCGGCAGCGACGACTTCGAGACGACGACGGTCTACTACTCCGATGCCGCCGACGAGGGCGCCGCGCGCGGGCTGGCCGAGGCGGTCGGCGGCGCGGAGGTCGCGCTCAGCGATGCCTACGACTATCTCGTCGGCGACGACGGTGAGTCCCAGCTCGTCCTGGTCATCGGGCTCGACCGCACGACGCAGGCAACGCCGACCCCCTGACGCGGCTTGCACTCTCCATGCCAGAGTGCCAGAATGGATTAGCACTCAGTCATCACGAGTGCTAACGACTCATTCTCACGTCCTGGAGGGACGACACACTCATGGCAAAGATCATCGCTTTCGATGAAGAGGCCCGTCGCGGTCTTGAGCGCGGCCTGAACATCCTGGCTGACGCCGTCAAGGTGACCCTGGGCCCGCGCGGCCGCAACGTCGTGTTGGAGAAGAAGTGGGGCGCTCCCACGATCACCAACGACGGCGTCTCGATCGCCAAGGAGATCGAGCT
>JASGEE010000093.1:0-14073 GCA_047606715.1 Microbacterium sp. | reverse complement strand
GGTGAGCATCCGGCGCGCGATCAACACCGAGGACTGGACGAAGACGAAGACCACCAAGACCGGCAACGCCCGCGTCATCGACATCGACGCCGCGACCCTCAAAGTGCTGACCGCCTACAAGGTGACGCGCGCGGAAGTGTCCTTCGAGCTGGCGAGGGCCGACGCCTACATCTTCGGAGACGACGACGGCCAGCCCCGCTCACCCGACGCGATGACCAGCCCCTGGGATCGCCGCCTCAAGTGGGCCGTCAAGGTCAAGAGGTTCGAGAACCTGCCCCGCGTCACCCTCAAAGGGCTCCGGCACACGCACGCGACGATCCTCATGGAACTCGGCGTGCCACCCAAGGTCGTACAGGAACGCCTCAGGCACTCCACCATCACCACGACGATGAGCATCTACAGCCACGTCACCCCGACGATGCAGAAGAACGCCGTCGACCAGTTCCCGGGCCGCCTCGCCGGAGCCTGAGCCTGAGCCCCGCGATGGGGCGAACACGGGCGCTTGCCCCATATCTCGCCCCATGACGACGGAGTAGCCCCTCACCTTGGATATGAAATCCCTGGTGAGGGGCTACTTTCGTTCTGTGCGCGAGGGGGGAGTTGAACCCCCACGCCCTTTCGGGCACTGGCACCTGAAGCCAGCGCGTCTGCCTATTCCGCCACTCGCGCGAGCCGCGGCATCCGAAGATCCCACGGACTCAACCTTGTGAGGATATCACGCGTCACGTCGCGGGCAGAATTCCGCACCCGCAGCGCGACGTTCCGTGGTTGCACAGGGTGTGCAACTAACATGTACGGCACCGGTCGGCGAGCCTGAGGAGCCCCGTGGGACTACTGGACAGCTTCGAGAAGGGGCTTGAGCGCGCCGTCAACGGCGCGTTCGCGAAGTCGTTCCGCAGCGGCATTCAGCCCGTGGAGATCGCATCGGCGCTGCGCAGTGAGCTCGACGCGAAGGCCGCTGTCGTCAGTCGCGACCGCATCCTCGCGCCCAATGAGTTCCGCGTGCGCTTGGCGCCGGCAGACGCCGAGCGCATGCGTGCGCTCGGCTCGGCCCTCGACGACGAGTTGCGCCAGCTCGTGCTGGGACACGCCAAGGCGCAGGGTTTCAGCTTCGCCGGGCCCGTTGCGATCAGCCTCGCAACCGATGAGAGTCTGCCCACCGGCACCCTGCGCGTCGAATCTCAGACGGCGGTAGGCCAGGTCGCCTGGCGCGGCGTCGTCGACATCGCCGGCACCCGTCACGTGCTCGCGAAGGGGCGCACCGTGATCGGGCGCGGCAGCGACGCCGATATCACGATCACGGATGCCGGGACCAGCCGTCGCCACGTCGAGATCCTGTGGGACGGCGAGCGCGCCCTGGTGCGTGACCTGAAGTCGACCAACGGCACGCAGCTGGACGGAGTCAAGGTCGCTGAGGCCCCTCTGCCGCCGGACTCGGTCATCACGATCGGGCGCACCGATATCGCGTTTCACGTCGTCGCGCAGGCGACGCCCCCCAAGCCCACGATCTCGGCGGCCGATGCCACCCGCGCATACGGGATCGGGGGCTCCGCATGAGCGAACTGACCCTCATCCTCCTCCAGGTCGGATTTCTGATCCTGCTGTGGTTCTTCGTCTTCGCCCTCGTCTACTCACTGCGTGCCGACCTCTTCGGCGTGAAGGTGCGCAAGCTCCCGACACCGGTCGCACCCACGCCGGCATCCGCGCCCCCCGCCGCAGAGACCGCGCCGATCGCACCGGCGGTGAGCAGCCCGGCCCCGAGCGAGGCCCCGAGCAGCTCGGCGACGCGCGATGCCGTCTCGCGCATCGTCATCACGAGCGGACCCAAGGCCGGGCTCGAGCTGCCGCTCGGCAACGAGGCCCTCACGATCGGGCGCTCCAGCGAGTCGGGGCTCGTCATCCGCGACGATTACACCTCCAGCCACCACGCGCGCCTGTTGCTGTGGGGCCAGCAGTGGGTCATCCAGGATCTCGACTCGACCAACGGCACCTGGCACGACGGCGACCGCGTCACGACGCCGGTCCCGGTGCGCGTCGGCGCGCCGATCAAGGTCGGCGCGACGACGTTCGAGCTGAGGAAGTAGCCGCCCGGTCATGGTCTTCGAAGGGTCGAGCGTCGCCATCTCCCACACCGGGAAGGTGCGCTCCAACAATCAGGATTCGGGCTATGCCGGCTCGACCCTGTTCGTCGTCGCCGACGGGATGGGCGGCCATGCCGGTGGCGACGTCGCCTCGAGCATCGCCGTGCACCGGCTGAAAGACCTCGACCGCCCCTATGCGTCGACGACGGATGCCGAACGCGCGCTGCAGGACACCATCGCCTCGACGGCGACCGTGCTCATCGACACCGTCGCGCAGCGCCCCGAGCTGGCCGGCATGGGCACGACGGTCAGCGCTCTGATCATGGTCGACGACTACGCCGTCATCGGCCACATCGGCGACTCGCGCATCTACCTGTACCGCGACGGTGCGCTCACCCAGATCACGACCGACCACACGTTCGTGCAGCGCCTCGTCGACTCGGGGCGCATCACGCTCGAAGAGGCGCGCTACCACCCGCGGCGCTCCGTTCTCATGCGGGTGCTCGGCGACATGGACCCCGACCCCGAGGTCGACACGTTCATCATGGCGACCCAGCCCGGCGACCGGTGGCTGCTGTGCTCCGACGGGTTGTCGGGCGTCGTCGACGACGCCCACACCGACAAGGCGCTCGGCCAGGGCCTCCCCCCCGGGCGCACCGCCGATCTGCTGTTGAAGCAAACGCTCGACGGCGGCGCCCCCGACAACGTGACGGTCATCATCGTCGACGTCGGCGGCAGCCACCCGATGTTCAGCAGCACCCCCACGATCGTCGGGTCGGCATCGAACCCACAGGGCATCGAGGTGCCGGCTGCCCGCCCCGGACGCACCAGCTGGCTTCATCCGAATCGACAGGCCGCCAACGAGCCCACGCATTTCGAGCCCGACGCCGACTTCCTCGAAGAGCTCATCGAAGAAGACCGCCGCCGCTCTCACCGCCGCCGCGTCTGGTGGATCGTCGGACTCGCGGCGATTCTCGCCATCATCGCGGGCTCGCTGTTCGCGGCGTACAACTGGACGCAGTCGCGCTACTTCATCGGCGCAGACGACGATTCGGTCGTGATCTTCCGCGGCATCCAGCAAGACCTCGGCCCGCTCTCGCTGTCGTCGGTGTATCAGGACACCGACATCCTGCTCGCCGATCTGCCGCTGTACCAGCGCCTCGCCGTCCGCGACACGATCTCGGCGCGATCGCTGGCCGATGCCGAGGCCCTCGTCGACACGCTGCGCGAGAGTGCGGAGGACTCCCCGTGACCGCCGTCACCGAGACCGGCCCCGCCGACACGACGGTCGTGAAGGCTCTGCGCAAACTCCGGATGCCGCAGACCCAGCGCAACCGCGAGCTGGCACTGCTGCTGTTCGCGTTCGCGATCAACGCGGCATCCGTCGCCCTCGTGCAGTTGGGCGCGGTCGGCAGCATCGACTGGACCTTCCTGTACTACTGCGGCGGTCTGACGGTGCTCGTGCTCGCCCTGCACATCGTGTTGCGCTTGCGTGCCCCGCAGGCCGACCCGTTCGTCGTGCCGATCGCGACCGTGCTGTCGGGACTGGGCCTCGCGATGATCTATCGCATCGACATCGAGAAGAGCTGGACCGGATGGGCGGCTTTCTCGACCCGCCAGCTCGTGTGGCTGGCGATCGCGGTCGCCGCGGCGGCGGCGATCGTCATCGCGCTGCGCAACTACCGCGTGCTGTTCCGCTACACCTACGTCTCGGGCCTGGTCGGCATCGTCCTGCTGCTGCTGCCGTTCGTTCCGGGCCTGGGCACGAACGCGAATGCCGATGTGTGGGTGTCTATCGGGGGACTGTTCACCTTCCAGCCCGGAGAGCTGGCGAAGATCGCCCTGGCGATCTTCTTCGCCGGCTATCTCGTGCGCACGCGCGAGTCGCTGAGCTCGGTGGGCACGCGCTTTCTCGGCATCACCTGGCCGCGGCCGCGCGAGCTCGGCCCCCTGCTGCTGATCTGGGTCGCGTCGATGGCGATCATCGTGCTGCAGCGCGACCTCGGCACCGGCCTGTTGATGTTCGGCATGTTCATCGCGATGATCTACGTCGCCACCGGAAAGACGAGCTGGGCCGTCATCGGAGTCGTGCTCGCCGTCGGCGGCGCGATCATCGCGGCGCAGACGCTCACGTACGTCGGATGGCGTTTCCACAACTGGATCGACGCGTTCAACACCGAGATCATCGACCGTGACGGCGGCAGCTATCAGCTCGTCAGCGGCATCTTCGGGCTGAGCGAGGGCGGCCTGTTCGGTACCGGGCTGGGGATGGGGCGACCGGGGCTGACGCCCCTGTCGCAGAGCGACTACATCTTCCCGAGCCTCGGCGAAGAGCTGGGCCTGGTCGGCGTGTTCGCGATCCTGGGCCTGTACATGGTGTTCGCGAGCCGCGGGATGCGCATCGGCGTCACCGGTCAGGACGACTTCGGCAAGCTCCTCGCGACGGGCCTGTCGTTCACGATCGCCCTGCAGGTGTTCATCATGGTCGGCGGCGTGACGCGACTGATCCCGCTGACCGGCCTCACGACGCCGTTCCTCGCGGCGGGCGGCTCCTCGCTCGTGGCGAACTGGATCATCGTGGCGCTCCTGCTGCGCATCTCGGATGCCGTCCGCTCCCGCCCGAGGGTGGTGATCGGCTAAGAATGACGAAAGAACTCCGGCGCCTGTCCATCGTGATGCTCGCGATGTTCCTGCTGCTGTTCGGCTCGACGAGCTGGATCCAGGTGATCCAGGCGAGCGAGTTGAACGCCCATCCGCGCAACAGCCGTGCCCTCTACGACTCGTTCGAGGTGCAGCGGGGCGCGATCATCGCCGGTGACACCGTCATCGCCTCGTCCGTGGCCACCGATGATCTGTACAGCTGGCAGCGCGAGTATCCCGATGCCGAGATGTGGGCGCCGGTCACCGGCTACCTCAACCCGCTCCTGCAATCGGCGACGGGCCTCGAGCAGGCGATGAACAGCGAGCTGTCTGGCACGGCGGCTTCGCAGTTCCTCAGCCGCATCGAGCAGGTCATCAGCGGTCAGCCGGCGCGCGGCTCCAACGTGCTCGTGACGATCGACGCCGACCTGCAGCAGGTCGCCTACGACGCCCTCGGCGACTATCAGGGCGCCATCGTCGCCCTCGATCCGGACACGGGCCGCATCCTCGCGATGGTCACGAGCCCCAGCTACGACACCAACACGCTCGCCGTCCACGACGCGGCCGAGGTCAACGAGACCTATCAGAGCCTGCTCGACAACGCGCTCAATCCCCTGTGGAACCGCACGATCGAGGGCACGCTCAACCCGCCCGGATCGACGTTCAAGCTCGTGATGCTCTCGGCGGCGCTGGCGTCGGGGGAGTACACGCCCGAGTCGACATTCGCGAACCCCGCCCGTTACACGCTGCCGGGAACGACGACCGAGATCAGCAACTTCGACGGAGGCACGTGCGGCTCAGGCGATGAGGTGACGTTGGCCACCGCGCTGCGACTGAGCTGCAACATCCCGATGGCGCAGCTCGCCGTCGCGCTCGGGCAGGATGCCATCCGCGCCCAGGCCGAGAAGTTCGGCTTCAACACGAGCTTCGATATCCCTCTCGGGGTGACCGCTTCGGTGTATCCGACCGGCGCGCTCTCCGACGACAAGGTCGCCCTCACCGGTTTCGGTCAGGGTGACGTGCAGGCGACCCCACTGCAGATCGCGATGGTCGCAGCCGGCATTGCGAACGACGGGGTGGTGATGAACCCCCGCCTGGTCGACAGCGTCGTCTCCTCCGATCTGACGGTGCAGGAGCGCTTCGAGAACACCGAGTTCGGTCGTGCTCTCAGCGAGGAAGACGCCGAGACGATGACGGAGCTGATGATCGCGAATGTCAGTAGCGGCGCAGCGACCGGTGCAAGAATAGACGGGGTCGACGTGGCGGGAAAGACGGGCACCGCGCAGCATGGCGAGGATGACCCCTACACGCTGTGGTTCACGGGCTTCGCGCCCGCAGAAGACCCGCAGGTCGTCGTCGCCGTCATGATCGAGGACGGTGGTGGGCTCGGCCAGAACGGCACGAGCAACGGGATCGCGGCCCCAATCGCGAAGAAAGTCATTGAGGCGGTGCTGAGCAAATGAGACCGACACAGGGTGTCAGCTTCGGCGGTCGGTACGAGTTGGACTCGCGGATCGCGATCGGTGGAATGGGCGAAGTCTGGGAGGCGACCGATCACGTCATCGGGCGCACTGTCGCCATCAAGATCCTCAAAGACGAGTACATGGGCGACCCGGGCTTCCTCGAGCGTTTCCGCGCCGAGGCCCGGCACGCAGCTCTCGTGAATCACGAGGGCATCGCGAGCGTCTTCGACTACGGCGAGGAGAACGGCTCGGCGTTCCTCGTGATGGAGCTCGTTCCCGGCGAGGCGCTGTCGACGATCCTCGAGCGCGAGGGGTCGCTGTCCACAGACAAGACGCTCGACGTCGTCGCTCAGACCGCCTCTGCCCTGCAGGCCGCACACGCGGCGGGACTCGTGCATCGTGACATCAAGCCGGGGAACCTGCTGATCACTCCCGACGGTCGGGTCAAGATCACCGACTTCGGCATCGCCCGCATCGCCGATCAGGTACCGCTGACGGCGACCGGTCAGGTCATGGGCACCGTGCAGTATCTTTCGCCCGAGCAGGCGTCGGGGCACGCGGCATCGCCCGCGACCGATATCTACTCGCTCGGTATCGTCGCGTACGAGTCCCTGGCCGGCAAGCGCCCGTTCACCGGTGAGTCGCAGGTGGCGATCGCGATGGCGCAGATCAACGAGGCCCCGCCACCGCTTCCGGAGACCATCGCGACACCGGTGAGCAATTTCGTGATGTGCATGATCGCGAAAAAGCCCGAGGAGCGTCCGTCGAGCGCATCCGCCGTCGCCCGCGCGGCGACCGCACTGCGCCGCGGCGATGTCGGCGCCGCGGCCGCGATCGTCCCGGCGATCGCCGGCGACGTTCCGCTCGACGACGTCACGCAACTGCTCGGGGCAGGGTTGGCGACCCAGGAGGCCACCCGCATCCTGCCGGCGGCCGACGACCTCGACACCGAGCCGGAGAGCGAAGAGGAGAGCGAGCCGAAGCGCAAGAAGCGCAGCCCGTGGACCTGGCCGCTCATCGCGCTCATCGCGCTGCTGCTGATCGTTCTGGGCGGCACGCTGTTCGCGCTGTTCTCCAACCAGGCCGAGGAGACGGTGAGCTCCACGACCACGACCACGAGCACGACCGCCGCGGCAGAATCGCCGACGGAGTCGGCTACGCCCGAGGTGACGACGGTAGCGATCGCCGATCTGGGCTTCAGCGGCAAGACGTGCGATGCCGCTCTGGAGATCGCCGAAGAGAACGACATGACCGCGGTGTCCTGCGTCCCCGGCGATGCCGCTTCCTCCGAGGACGACGAAGGCAAGATCTACCAGGTCAATCCATCGGCGGGTAACGTCCCGCTCGACCAGGTCGTCACGCTCACCTACTACACGTCGCAGGCGGCGTTGGACACCCCGACCGTGCCCTCGGTCGTGAACAGTCCGTCGGGCTCGATGACGTTCACCGTCACGTGGGACGCCTTCGTGTGCCCGGCCGGGTCGAATGTCACCGCCTACAACTTCACGGTGATCAACGGCACGTTCGACGTCAACGGCACGACCACCTACCAGTCGCCGACGAGTCCGCGCAGCCTCACCGTGACCGCGACCGGGGATGCCGGTCAGCTCGTGCTCGTGTCATACACCGCCACCTGCGGCGACCGCACGACGACGTCGTCGCCGGAGGGTCAGGCCACGATCCCCGAGCAGCCGACCGACGAGAGCACCGACGAGAGCACCGACAGCGCCGACGACGGCAGCACCGACGACGACACCACCAGCGGCTGATCGACAGGGTCGGTTAGGCTGGCTGTCGATCCAGTCCAGGGAGTGAAGTGTCCGCCGAATCACGCGTGCTGTCCGGCCGCTATCGCATCGATGAGCTCATCGGCCGCGGCGGCATGGCCAGTGTTTACCGCGGCTACGACGAGACGCTCGGCCGGCCGGTGGCGCTGAAGATCCTCGCGCGCCAGCTTGCTGACGACAATGCCTTCCGCACCCGATTCCGTCTCGAGGCTCAGGCGGCCTCCCGCATGTCGCACCCCACGATCGTCCGGGTGTACGACGCGGGAGAAGACACCGAGACCGACCCCGATGGCACGACGCATCCCGTCCCGTACATCGTCATGGAACTCGTCCATGGGCGCCTGCTGAAAGACATCGCCGCCGAGCCGGTGTCGATGAGCGACGCCGTCCGCTACGTCGACGGCATCCTCGAGGCCCTGGAGTACTCGCACCGCGCCGGGGTCGTCCACCGCGACATCAAACCCGGCAACGTCATGGTCACCGACGCCGGCCAGGTCAAGGTGATGGACTTCGGCATCGCACGCGCGGTGTCGGACTCGTCGTCGACCGTGGCGGAGACGACCGCGATCATCGGTACGGCCGCCTATTTCTCCCCCGAGCAGGCCAAGGGCGAGCCGGTCGACGCACGCGCCGACCTGTATTCGGCGGGGGTCGTGCTGTACGAGCTGCTCACCGGTCGGCCGCCGTTCCGCGGCGACTCGCCCGTCGCCGTCGCCTATCAGCACGTCAGCGAGACTCCCGCGTCTCCGTCGGAGCTCATCGAGACGGTGCCGCGCTCACTCGACGCGGTCGTGCTGCGCGCACTGGCGAAAGACCCTTTCCAGCGCTATCAGGATGCCGCCTCCTTCCGCGAGGCGCTCGACGGGGCTCTCGACGGCCGCGCACCCAGCAAGCGTCAGGTGGGGGCGCTGACGAGCGAGCTGTACGGGGCCAACCCGCGTCACGCCGCCGAGACCGCCCGGTCGCTGCACCAGCTCAGCAGCGACACGACGATGCATCGCACGCAGGCGGGGCCGCCGGTCGCCTGGATCTGGGCGGGCGTCGCGATTCTCGCCGTCGTGCTGATCTCGGTGCTCATCTGGGTGATGTCGAGCCGCCCCGGCACCTCGCTGCCGGAGAATTCTCGCATCGTGCCGAACGTCGTGGAGATGTCCTGGGATCGGGCGATCGAAGAGCTCGCGGCTCAGGATCTCGTCGGCAAGCAGGAGACGGAGAGCAGCGAGAAGATCGCGGAGGGCAACGTCATCCGCACCGATCCCGAGGCGGGCGTGACAGTCGAGGAGGGGCAGGAGATCACGGTCTACGTCTCGACTGGCCAAGAGATGAGTACCGTGCCGGCGCTGACCGGAAAGTCCTCGTCTGCTGCCGAGAAGGCGCTGTCGACCGCGGGACTGGAGCTCGGCGCCGTGCGCACGCAGAACGACCCCGAGCTCGACGCGGGCACCGTCATCTCTGCCGACCAGACCGAGGGCGCGCAGGTCCCGACGGGCACGAGGGTGAATCTCGTGGTCGCGAGCGGCGAGGTGACCCTCGTCGACGTCGTCGGCTACACAGTGGAAGCTGCCGAGCGCGAGCTGTCTTCAGACGACATCGGGTTGACGCCCGTCATCGTCGAAGACGACACGTGCACTGCCGCCTCCGGCGACCCGATCGTCGTGGCCCAGTCCCTCGCGCCCGGTGATGTGCCGATCCGCTCCGAAGTGGAGCTCACGGTCTGCACGGGCGAGTAGGGTTTTGCGCCGTCGACTGAGAGGGCGCCTCGCGGTCCTCGAGCGCCTCTGCATCTCTCGGGCTTGTCGCGGGTTGCGCCATGTTGCGCGTCAACCCCTCCCCGCCGGTGCCAAAACAAGCCTCACCAGGTGAGCTTCAGCCGCCGACGGTGGACTCCTGCGGGTTGATGTACTCCTGCGCCCACGGGAAGACGTACCAGAACAGTCCGTACAACACAGCGGCTGCGAGTATCAGCAGGATGAGCACCCGCACCCACACGGGGCCGGGCAGAATGCGCCAGAGTGCGGCATACATCAGGACGTCGCCTCCTCTGCGGCGGCGGGCGCATCGGACGAGGCCGGCAGCTGATCGGGCGGCGTCAGCGAGTCGGGCGGCCCGTCGGCGACCGGGGTGAAGCTCTCGAAGAGCGCGTACGCGATGATGCGCTCGAGCATGTTGTACTTCGGGGCACAGCTGGTGAGCGTGAGGTAGCGCGCATTGGCTTCTATACCGAGCTGCTGCGGCACCGGAAGCAGCACATCGACCTGGGTGTCCTGCACGTATTCAAGGGTGCGGAAGCGGTAGGTGTACCAGCCGTCGGGGGTCTGGATGACGATCGCGTCGCCGATGACGAGCGTGTCGATGGGGCCGAACGGGTCGCCCGAGGTCCACCGGTGCGCGGCGTAGACGGTGTTTCCGACGGCACCGGGCATCGCGGTGTCGGGGTAATGACCGACGTCGCCCTCGTCGAGGATGTCGGTGCGCGACGTGCCCTCATCGACCTTGAACTGCCAATTCCCACCGTAGAAGCGCGGAATCGTCATGATCGCGAAGTTCTCGCCGTGCTCGTCGGGGCTGTCGAGCACCGGGATCACCGGATCGGCACTCTCGGTCGGCGTCGGCGCCGGCGTCGCGGACGTCGTCGGATGCGCCCAGCTCTCCGAGATCGCGCTCGCTTCGGCCTGTTTCTGCGTGCCGATGATGATGTCGCCGATCCACATCTGCCACGTGACGTACAACAGGGCCACGACACCGACGGTGATCAGGATCTCGCCGATGACACCGACGAACGACGTGCGGCGATGGCGCGCTCTCACTGCCGGCTGTTCGGCCGGTGTCTCGATCTCCCCCACGCCGCGATTCTCGCACAACACGGCTGAGCGGTTCCTGCCAGGTAGAATCGCTCACATGGCACGTTCAGGCAAGGATGACGAGCAGCTCGCACCGCACGGTGAGGGCGAGGCTGCCCCTAACCCGGTGTGGTTCAAGCCCATCATGCTGGGTCTCATGATTCTCGGTCTGATCTGGGTGATCGTCTTCTACCTGAGCAACCAGGCCCTGCCCGTTCCCGGTATCGGCGGCTGGAACCTCGTCATCGGATTCGGCATCGCCTTCATCGGCTTCCTCATGACGACGCGCTGGCGCTGACAAACTGTCCACAGAGTCTCCCCGGGTGTGAATGACACCGATGTCATTCGTCCCCAGGTGTGGATAAGCCTGTGGATAACCGCTGTGCTGGGTAGCCGGCGCCTCTGCCGCGAGAGGCGGCATCCGGCTCAGCCGTAGAGCAGCGTGGGTACCGCGAGCAGGGCCAGCAGACCCGCACCGACCGCGGTGAGCAGCCAGATCTGGATGCGTCGCTGAGCGATCTTGCGGGTCCGTGCGAAGATCAGCCCGATCAGCGCCCCGACGAGGCCCCCGCCGATGTGGGCCTGCCAGGCGATGCCCGAGCCGGGCAGGAACGTGAGCACGAGGTTGATGCCCAGGAGCACGGCGATCGCCGTGACGTTCGCGCCGAGGTGCCGCCCGATGACGAACATCGCCCCGAGTAGTCCCCACACCGCCCCGGATGCGCCGACGACCCATGTCGTCGGCGCAAGCAGCGCCGTCAGCACCGAGCCGCCCAGGGCGCTCAGCAGGTACAGCACGAAGAAGCGCCCGCGCCCGAGCAGCGGTTCGAGAGACCGCCCGAGCGCCCACAGCGCCAGCATGTTCAGGGCGACGTGCCACACGCTCGCGTGCACGAGGGTCACCGTCACGAGCCGCCACGGCTGCAGGTAGGCCAGCTGCCCGTTGAAGGCGAGCCAGAGCTGCAGGGTGTCGCCGAACCCGGGGATCATGCTCAGCACGTAGAACACGCTCGTGACGATCACGAGGGTGTACGTGACGAGCGGACGCGCGTCGAGGGCGACCGCGCGACGGCGCGGCATCCGGATCACGCGGGTGCCCTGCCGCTGCTCCTGCTGGCTGCTGCGACACTCCGGGCAGATGACTCCCACCGGCATGGCGGTCTGGCATTCGGGACAGATCGTGCGCAGGCACCGCTGGCACAGTACGAAGCTCTGCCGCTGCGGATGCCGGTAGCAGAAGTTGTCCGGGTTGCTCCGTGGATCAGAGCCGGACTGCCCGGTCGTCATCGAGCACCCGGCCGATCAGACCGGGACGACGTCGATGGAGCTGATCACAACCGGCTCGATCGGGCGATCGGCACCACCGGTCGGCACCACCGCGATCGCGTCCACGACGGCGCGCGAAGCCTCGTCGGCGACTTCGCCGAAGATCGTGTGCTTGCCGTTCAGCCACGGGGTCGGGTCGGTTGTGATGAAGAACTGCGAGCCGTTGGTGCCCTCCGCCTTGCCCGTGATCGCGTTGCGACGCAGGCCGGCGTTGGCCATCGCGAGAAGGTAAGGCACCCCGAAGCTGAGCTCGGGGTGGATCTCGTCGTCGAAGGTGTAGCCGGGGCCGCCGATGCCCTGGCCGAGCGGGTCGCCGCCCTGGATCATGAAGTTCGGGATTATGCGGTGGAACACGACGTCCGTGTAGAGCGGCCCCTCGCCGGGCTGACCCGTCGCGGGATGCGTCCAGGCCTGCGAGCCGTCGGCGAGGCCGGTGAAGTTCTGCACCGTGCGGGGTGCGTGGTCTCCGAAGAGATTGACGACGATGTCGCCGTGGTTGGTGTGGAAGGTGGCGACAGCGGTGTGAAGAGGCATACCTGGCATTCTCTCATCTGAGTTCTGGTGGCGGTGTCGGCGACGTCTGGCAAGATGGAGAGCATCCGCATCAGCGAGCACCAGCGACGAACTCGAGGAGGGCTCCGTGAGCCTCAGCCGCAAGCGCAAGAAGGAACTCCGCACGCTTCAGGAGCAGGCGACGAGCCTGTGGGAGTCGCAGCAGGTCGTGCTGGGCCAGGCGGGCGAGGTTGCCCGCGAGGCCGGCCGTCAGCTCGGCAACTACAACCGCGAGCAGGTCGGTCCCACCGTGCAGCAGACATACGAGAAGTACGCCGCTCCCTACGTGAATCAGGGCGTGGAGGCCTCCAAGAAGGTCTACAACAAGCGTCTCGTTCCCGCCGCCGGGGCCGTCATCGGCTCGGCGCTGTCGGTGTGGGATGCCGCGAACGAGAAGCGAGAGAACCTCGCCGCCGGTCGGGCCCTGGGCGGGATCGACGTCGACGCACTGCAGAAGCGTGCGAACGCTTACAGCAAGGACGTCGCCGCGCGACTGGTGATCGCTCAGCCCGCTCCGGCACGCAAGGGCATCAGCGCCGGCGGTGTCATCGCGATCATCTTCGGCGTCGCAGCGGCGGCCGGAGTGCTCTATGCGGCCTGGCAGACCCTGCGCGCCGATGACGAGCTGTGGGTGGCCGACGACCCGCTGCGCACCCCGGATGCCTGACCCCGTCGCCCGCGCACGCGAGGCCGCTGCCGCGCGTGGCCTCGACATCGAGTTGCGTGAGCGCCCGGTCGCCGCCGACCTCGCCGGCGCCGCGCGTCTGTTGGGTCTGCAGCCGGCCGACATCATCAAGACGCTCGTGGTGAAACGCTCCGACGACAGCTACCTGTTCGCCCTCATCCCCGGCGATCGCGCCATCTCCTGGCCGAAGCTGCGCGCTCTCGTCGGTGTGAACAAGTTGCGTCTGCCCGAGCCAGAGCTGGCACTGCACGCGACCGGCTATGAACGCGGCACGATTACCCCGATCGGCAGCACCACCGACTGGCCGATCTACGCCGACGAGTCGATCGTCGGCCGACGCATCGCGATGGGCGCCGGGGCGCACGGGTACAGCCTCTTCGTCGACGCTGATGACCTCGTTGCCGCGTACGGCGCCATCGTCGCCGATATCTCGCAGCCCGCCGCGGGCTGATCTGAAACCCCCGACGGGGTCAGACCCTATGTGGGTGGGGTTCTGATGGTCTTGTAGGCCCAGGGCCTCACGGTGCAGATTCGTGGATCATCTCGAGAGTGGCTCGGGATGCCGACATGCAGCGGAGGCCCTGGGGAATGCTGAAGTTTTGGTTGACTCTGGGACTGTTTTGATCTGATCGATTGGGGCGGGAAGGATGGCTGTCATGCCAGTGAAGTACTCAGACGAGTTCAAGCGCGACGCGGTCG
>JASGEE010000092.1:0-38721 GCA_047606715.1 Microbacterium sp. | reverse complement strand
GTCACGCGAGGCCGCCCTCCGCGCGGGCGCCCACGACTTCGGCCGCATCTACCGCGACCTCGTGACAGGGGTGCTCGATCCCTCGCTGTCGCCCGAGCCGACGCTGCACGATGCCGAGCAGCTCCTCGGTCTGATGGTGTTCTTCGCCGAGCGGTCGTCAGCACGCGCCGGAACCGCACCTGCGGCTCCCTCGGCGGTCAGCGCTCGGGCGTGGGGGTACATCGCCCCGGCAGGCCGTCGGCTGCTGGGCGTGTTCCCCGAGCTCCGCCCGCTCGCGCACCGCGCGAAACGCTGGTTGCGCCTGCACTAGTCGCGCACCACGGGCGCTATTCGGCGGGCGTCGACTCGCTTGAGGTGTCGGATGTCTCCGTCGACTCGACCGTGGCATCGGTTTCCTCTTCGGTGTCCGTCGTGGAGTCGACGGTCTCTCCGGAGTCGGTCGACTCCACGGTGCTGGTCGAGTTGTCTTCCTCGGTGGACGCGTCCGTGGTGGTCGACGAGTCTGCGGTGCTCGACGTGTCTGTGGACGTATCGGTGGAGGACGTATCCGTGGAGGTTTCCGTACCGGTCGACGTGTCCGAGTCTGTGGAGGTGTCCGTGTCCGTCGACGTGTCGGTGTCTGTGGACGCGTCCGTGGTGTCCGTGTCCGTCGATGTGTCCGTGTCCGTCGAGTTCGATGTGTTGGTCGCGTTGTCCGTTTCGACGTCGTCCGTCGGTGTCGGCGTGGCAGTCGGCGCAAGCTCGCGTGTGATGGCGATGACCGAACTCACCCGACTGCCGTCGGTGCTGGCCGCCGTCAGGGTGTACATCCGGCTCTCTTCGGCGCACGGATACGGCACGATGTAGTCTTCGGCGCTGGCGTCCAGCCCGCTCTCGAGGGGGCTGTCGATGGCGTCGACCTTTTCGGTGCTCGATGCGAGCGCGAGCCAGGCCACGTTCTCGACGTCCCAGCTGAGCGCGATGTCGACGTCGCCGTCGGCCGTCGCGCACGCCGCTGTCGTCGCTGTCGCCTCGAAAGCGTTGATCACCGGATCACCCGCTCTCACCTGAGAGGACTGCGTCGAACTGGCCGGGCGCGGGATGCCTGCGAGGAAGGCGATGGCGGCTCCCGCTCCCGCGGCCAGCAGCACGGCTGCCCCGGTGATGATGATCGCGATCATGCGGCGGCGACGACGTTCCTGCGCGGTGCGACGGTACTGCTCGCGGCGACTGACGGTGCGTGAGCTGTCGGTGCGTGTGCTCGGGACCTGCGCGGGCACGGTATCGGCGTCGGCAGTCGAGACTGCATCCGCAGCAGCCAGCAGCTCTTCGAACGATGTGATGCCCGTGGTTGCCGAGTCTTCCGGGGCGGGCTCTGCTGTTGGCGCGTCCGGAGGATCGTTGGACTGAACTGCGCTGGCAGCCCCCACTCCCGCGGACGTCGGGTGTTTCGTCCATCGAACATAGTCGTTGATCACGTCCTTGGCAGGACCATCCGCGCGCAGCTCACCTTTGTGGATCCACAGCACCCGTTCGCACGTGTCCTTGAGGGAGCCGACCGAGTGACTCACGATCATGACGAGACCGGCGCTGTTCTGAAGCTCGCGGATTCGCTGTGCGCTCTTCACCTTGAACCGATGGTCGCCCACCGACAATGCCTCATCGATCAAGAGGATGGAGTGTGCCTTGGCTGAAGCAATCGCGAAGCGCAGTCGCGCACCCATTCCGGAGGAGTAGGTGCGCATCGGGTGGTAAAGGAACTCGTTGAGCTCCGCGAAGTCGGCGATCTCATCGACGTGTGCGGCGGCCTCTTCGGGGGTGAAGCCCATCGCGAGAAGACCGAGCTTGATATTGTTCTCACCAGACAACTCGGGCACGAGCGCCGCGTTGACGCCGAGAAGCACGGGCCGATCAGCTGCCCAGATCTTCCCCTCCGAAGTGGGGATCAATCCGCTCATCGCCCGAAACAGGGTGGACTTCCCGGAGCCGTTGTGTCCGATGACGCCGATCGTCTCGCCCTCGGAAGCGGTGAAGCTGACTCCTCGTAGGGCCGGAACGTCGTGCAACTCCCGCCCCCCGCGCAGCGTGCGCATGCTGATCAGGTTGTCGCGCATGTTGAAGCGCTTTCCTGAGGCATATACCTGGTAGGTGACATGAGCGTTGTCGGCAACGATCATGGCGCGTTGCGGAATGTGAGCGGCTTGTTCGGCGACATCCGGTGTGAGTACGTCAGTCACTGAGCCCGTACCTTGCCTCAGCGTGCCAGAAATAGACAGTGCCGACGACGAGCGTCACGACCGTCCATACCGGGGCGCCGATCCATGCGAGCGTCGGTGCCGTCACTGACTCGAGCAGAACCTCGCGAGACAGCGCGATGAATTCGTAGGTCGGGATCAGGTGCGCGATCGTCAGCAGCACGGGGTGATCACCGAGTGCACCGTCCACACTGAAGAAGACACCGCTCGTATAGAACAGCATCCGGTTGACGATGGGGATGACCTGTTGCACGTCCCGGGCGTGCACGGACAGTCGGGCCACAATCAGTGCTGTGCCGAGATTGAACATCGCCATCAGTGCGAGGATGGGGACGAGCAGAATCCACGTCCATAAGAGCGGTTCGCCGAGAACCAGCAGGAGGACGCCGAGCAAGACGATGACCGGGACCATTCTCATCGCCTGCTCCGCAACGGCCGCGACGGGCAACAAGATACGGGGAAAGCCAAGGCTCTGCACCAGTTTCGCGTTGCCGGTGACCGCTTTCGAGCCAGCGCCGAATGACCCGGTGAAGAACTCGAAGACGAACACGCCGACGAGGAGAAATGAGACGAAGTTCTGCGGGCGCGCGGCGCCGGAGATGACGAAGGTGAATATCGTCCCGTAGATGATGGCCGTCGCCAGTGGCTTGAGCACAATCCACAGCACACCGAGGCGGTTCCTCAGCAGTGAGCTGACGAGGCGATAACCGGCAAGCGTGAACGCGAAGCGACCACGCTTCCACGCGGCCGTGAGGTACGCGATCAGCGGTGGACGCCGACCGACCTCGAACAGTCTGCTGTCCAAGGCGTCCACACCCTGCGGCACCAACGGAATCATTACCTCTCTGGCCGCAACGACACCCAGGGCCGCGCAGCATGGTCGATCATACCGCGCACCCCGTCACGGGATCGCTACCGAACGGAGACCGCGGCGCTGGTCTTGGTGACCGAGGCGTAGCCGCTCTTCTTGGCGACGATCTTCACCGATATCTTCTTGCCGGCATCCGCACTGGTCAGCGTGTACGTGGACTTCGTCGCACCCTTGATCGACTTTCCGTTACGCAACCATTGGTACTTGAACCCCGGCGTGGGAGACCAGGAGCCCGTCACAGCGGTCAGCTTCTTCCCCGCTTTCGCCGTTCCCGAGACCTTCGGCTTCGACACCTTCGAGAAAGCCTGCAACGGCACCGACACCGCGGCGCTGGTCTTGGTCACCGAGGCGTAGCCGCTCTTCTTGGCGACGATCTTCACCGATATCTTCTTGCCGGCATCCGCGCTCTTCAAGGTGTAGGTCGACGACGTCGCACCGCTGATCGCCTTCCCGTTACGCAACCACTGGTACGCGAAACCTGGCTTGGGAGACCACGAGCCCGTCACCGCGGTCAGCTTCTTCCCCACTTTCGCCGTTCCCGAGACCTTCGGCTTCGACACCTTCGTAAAGGCGTAGGACACGGTGAGCTGATACTTCTTTCCCCAGCTGGTCCACGACGAGTCGCCGCTCACGCGGATGTAATTGCGCCCGGCAGGCAGCGTCAGTGTTTGGCTGGCCAGCCACTTTCCGTCTTGATGAAGCGAAGTGAGATCGAAGTGCGCGAGGGACGTCCCTTTGCTGTTGTAGACGTCCAGGTCGTAGGTGCTGCCGGAGAGGCCAGCAGGGAAGGTGAATCCAAGCGACACGGTGGATGCTGCAGCAAGGTCGACTGCGTAGTAGTCGGGGTCGGTCGAGTACTGTGACAGCGTTGCGCCCGATACTGTCGCGCCCACCGCGACGACATCAGCAGTCGACCGAGAGGCATTGAACTCGGTTTCCACCAGTCCGGCCGTGAACCCGACGGTCAACGAGTACGACTTCCCCCAGCTGGCCCAACCGTTCTCGCCGTACACCCGGATGTATGTCCTGCCCGCGGGTGCGTACGTCGCCCACGACTTCAGCCACGATCCGTCCGACCGGTTGCCCGTCACGTCGAAGTCGTACAACGTCGACCCCGATGCGTCCAGCACCTCGACGTAATACACATCGCCCGCGCCCAGAGAGCTCGGGAACGTCAGTCCCAGAGAAATCCGACCGTCCGAGGGGAGGTCGACTGCGTAGTAGTCGGAGTCGGTCGAGTACTGTGACAGCGTTGCGCCCGACACTGTCGCGCCCACCGCGACGACATCAGCAGTCGACCGATTGCCGTTCGGTTCGCTCTCGGTGACCGAGGCCGCCGACGCCGCCGTCGGCGCCACGAAGGTCAGCAGACCTGCGATGAGCGCTCCCCCGACAATTCCCACGACGCCGACACGACGGCGCTCCCCGTGCATCCCCAACACTGCGATTCCTTTGCATAGACCGTCAGGGACCCCAGATCCCCCTATGCATGCACATTATCGGGGCTCACGCGACGTCGTCAATGACAGCGTGTATCCGCGAGGTGAGCTCTGCGATGCGTGCCCGTGCGGCGAGAACGGCTGGTCCGAGGCTGGGGCGGTGATCTGCGAAACGGGCGGCGAACTCGGCGAACTGATCGTAGTGACCGACGAGTCCATCGAGCCCCACGGCTGCCAGAAGACGGGAGATCTTCTGGGGGTCGCTTCCCGACCCCATCGGATATGCGCCCTCGGTTGCGCCGATGATGAGGCCGTGCGCGCGATCGCTGACGACCGCCAGCGATCGCTGATAGACACTGCGGGTATGAGCGTCGAGATCGTCGTGTCTCATGCTCGGCGGCGCCAGATACTCTCCGCCCAGCGCATCCGCAAGACGCACGGCGCGCGGGGCATCGCGTGCAACCTGGGCGAGCGTGACGATGCGCGCGTCCGTTTCCCTCGCCAATGCCCGCACAGCGCTCGCCCAGTCGTCGCCCGGCCACGGTCGGTCGAAACGCATCGTCACCGCGAGCAGAGAACGCTCTGCGACGGGTGCCCACTCTTCTACCGGTGTGCCGAGCGCGTACGCCCAATCCGGCGCGAATCCGCCGAACCCCGCGGCGTGGCGTTACCCCTGGTCGCGCCACGACATGAGCGACGCGTTCCGGAACGCAGCATCGAAAGCCACATCGTGCACGCTCGTCAGAGTCTTCAACCCGATGCCGGCGACAATGACCGCGCCGCCCGCGGCGAGAACGCGCGCGCACTCGGCCGCCCGCCGGGGCACGGGATACACTCCTGGTCGCGGATTCGCCTCGCCCGCGTTGTAGGCGTGCACGGGCCGCGTCGAGGCGTGCTCTGCAGCTAGCCATTGCGACCGCTGGTCGTAATACGTGATGTCGGTGCCGAGAGGGAACACGGCGCGGTAGTCGCTCGTCTGCGCCCCCATGAAGACGTGAACGTGCCGACCGATCCCGCGCAACGCCTCCAGGTAGGCGACGCGCAGCACTGAGTCGCCGAGGTTGTCATCCTGTCCGCTCAGGTGGGCGAAGACGTTCTGCATCGTTTGTGTGTTCACCGCCCGCCAGCCTATTCTTCTTGGCGTGCGCCCCGTGTCCAAGCCTCGGTTTTGGCAGATGCGTGGCGTGCTCCGACAGCGTGAGCGCGCGACGTCGACGGGGGTGCGCGTGCTCGTGGCTGAGCGAGCGCCAAGCCACGCGGTCGCGTACGTCGACCAGTTCGGCGGGGATGACTCCGCGGGGTCTGCCCCGACGGGCGTCGACTATCAGTATCGCGCCAACCTCTCCGGCGATCTTGATGCGGATGTGATTCATCTCGCGGCGATCGACTCCGTGATCGGTGGGCCGAAGACCCCGGAGCATGTGCGGCGTCGACGCGCTGCCGCGTTGGTCAAGTCTCTCAAGCGCGATCGCATCGCTCTGGTGCGCACTGTCTTCGGGGGCACGGTCTCGACCTCGCCCGCGCACGCGATCGTGGACGGCGCGACGACGTCCTTCGTTGTCCTCAGCCCGACCACGCGCACGCCGGATGCACGCAGAACTCACCTCGTCCCGCACAGCCACCTGCGCGACCGCTTTCTCGGCTACCCGCGCAGCACGACCGTGCCCGGCAGGATCGTGTTTGCCTCGCCGAGAACGCTGGACCGCGCCTACGAAGGACCTTTGAAGGTCTTCGCTCAGGCCGGTCTGCCCGGGTACACGTTGCGCATCGTGGGCAGCGTGCCGGCGCCGCTGACCATGTCGTTCCAGCGGACAATTGGGCGCTATCCAGACAAGATATCGCTTCAGGACGGCCCGAACTCCGACGCTCTGCGCGTGCAAGAGATCTCTCGAGCCGAGCTTGTCGTGGTCGGCGCGCCCGACAGCTACGACGCGCTGAGCACCGTCATGCTCGCACTGTCTCTGGATCGTCCCGTGCTCATCGAGGACACCGCCGGCACGCGGTCGCTCGCTGACGAAGTCGGGCATGAGTGGGTGCATCTGCACCCCGGCCGCCTGACCGCCGACAGCTTGGCGGCGGCCACGGCGCACCTGAGGCACATGCCGCCGACAGGCCGCCCGAACCTCGACGCGAGAGCGCCCAACCGGATCGCTGATCAGTATGCGTCGGTGTTCCGCGAAGCGGCGGCCGCTGCGTCGTCACCACCGCAGAAGTGATTGCCGCCGTCATCCACCATGGAACTCATATGACCACGTCTCCGACAGCCTCGATCATCGTTCCCGTGCTCGGTGACGCCGAACAGGTCGTGGACGCGTTGCGCGCCCGCGCCACAGCGCCCGTCACGGACGTCGAAAGCATCTTCGTCGTCGGCTCCGGCGCACACGTCGAGAAGGTCGACTCGGCGACCTCGGGCAATGGCCTCGTAAAGGTTGTGCACGTGCCCGGGTTGCGTTCTCTCGGCGAAGCTCATCGTGCGGGCGTGCGCGCATCCACGTCGCCGTTCGTGTTGCTCCTCGAGCCAGGAGACGAGCCGCGAGCGCACGAGCTCGTGGCCATCGTAGGCGAAGCGCACAGTGCGCAGGCGGATCTCGTCCTGGCGGGACCGACGCTGCCGCACCGCCTGCTTGAGGGCGACGATGTGCTCCCCGCGCTTTTCCCCGAAGACACTGTCGTCGATCGCCATCGTTGGCGCTTCGTGGCGAGAGCGGATCTGCTCCGCCAGGTGTACAGAGAGATGGACGACTCACTCGCACCAGACCCGGCGGCCGTTTTCTTTCTCGCGTGCGCCGCTGCCCACAGAGTGCTCGTCGACCCGGCGAGCTTCGACAGCTTCGTCGTCGCCCACGCGTCCGCCACCGCGTCCGCCGCCACGGCACTCGACCGCGCGCTCAGCGCGCTCAGCGCGTTCGGGAGCATTGCGCCCGTCGTGCGCGCGTGGGCGCGTACCTCCCCCAACCCCGAGCCGCTCGTTGAAGGCCACGAGACGGTGCGGCTTGCATTGCTCACTGCCGTCATCCGTCAGCTGGAACACTGCGATGAGCAGACACGTGCTGCGGGGATCGGGGCGCTGCGAAGCATCGTCGGCGAACGGGATGCCGTCATTGCGGCAGCGGTATTCGCCCCCGACATCCTGGCAGCGATCGCACAACGGGGCGACCGGATCGAGTTGGGGACGCTGCCCGTTCGCAGTGTCCTGCTCACGACCAATGTCATCACGACGGGCGGCGTCTCGGGAGTGCTGCTCACCCAAGCGAAGATGCTGCTCGATGCCGGCTACCGTGTCATCGTCGCGGCCCATCGTCCGGGCAGCGATCAGTCCGTCGTGCCGGAGGGCGCCGAGTTCGTCCAGATCTCCGCAATCGGAAAGCGCGATCGGCTCGTGCAGTGGGCGGAGGTGTGCGAGCGGCACGCGGTCGATGTCGTCATCGATCATCGAATCCTCTACTCCCGTGACTGGCCGGCATACGCTCTCGTCGCGCGTGCTCAACGCGCCGCGACAATCGGTTGGATCCACAATTTCGCGGGACGCCCGACCTACAACGGAAACGACTTGCACTCGTTGATGAGGGATCATCTCGGTGCGCTCGCCCACCTCATCGTGCTTTCCCCCCTCGATGTCGCATTCTGGAAGCTGCGGGGCATCCGACATGTCTCGTACCTTCCCAACCCGCCGTCACCGCTCCTCCTCGAGTCAGCGGCCAAGACCACACCGAAGACCCCCCCGGGGGACCGCCGAGTCGAGCTCGTGTGGTGGGGCCGGCTGGAAGAGCACACGAAGAAGGTGACCCAACTGGTGGAAGTCGCCGCCGCACTGAAAGCGCTCGGCATCGACTTTCGCATGCGGATCGTCGGCCCCGACTGGGCCGGCATGACGGCATCGCGATTGTCAGCGCTGGCCGCGGAGCGCGGCGTGGCGAGCTTCGTCGAGGCCACCGGTCCGCGGCGCGGCGCGGAGCTGTTGGAGACGATCGACTCGTCCGACATCTTCGTCAACACGAGCATTATCGAGGGTTACCCTCTGACGTTGCCGGAGGCGCAGTCACGCGGACTTCCCATCGTCATGTATGACTTGCCGTGGCTGTCGCTGATCAAGGACAATCCTGGCATCGCTACGGTTCCGCAGGGCGACGCAGGCGCGCTGGCGGCCACCATCGCCGCACTCGTCAGAGATCGTGAAACATACGCCACCATGTCCCGCGCGTCGATCTCGGCAGCGCAGCGTGCGACTGCCCACGACTTCGCGCAGCTGTACGAGCAGCTTTTGCACGGCACGCTCCCCGCCGAGTTCTCACCCGAGCCCGCTCTTGAGGAGGGGCGGCTGCTTCTCAATCTGCTGACCTTCTTTGCAGACCAGAGTCTTGTATCGACCAGGCCGGGGCCTTCCCCTGCGGTTGACCCGGCGAGGCGCGGAGGCAGTCGACATCGACCCCAGAGCGTGGGCGCACGCATCGAGCGCAAGCTCACTCCGCTCGGCCACCGCGTCCTCTTCTTCTCGCCGTGGCTGCGCCCGGTCGCCCGACGTGTGAAGTTCGCGCTCCAGCGCCGCTGACGGAGATATTCTCATGGACACTGCCCCGCTCGTCTCGATCGTCATCCCGGCCTTCAACGACCGTCTTGAGATCGCAACAGCCCTTGAGAGCTGCCTCAGACAGACCCTGCCTCGCCTCGAGATCATCGTCGTCGACGACGCCTCCACAGACGCGACGGCCGATCTCGTCGCCGAGTTCGCCGCACGTGACTCCCGCATCCGGCTCATCCGACAGAAGCGCAACAGATCGGCGTTGCAGGCCCGCCGCGTCGGCGTGCTCGCGGCGCGCGCCGAGCACGTGCTGTTCCTGGACGGTGACGATGAACTGGTCGAGCAGGCGGCGGAGCTCGCACTGTCCACTGCGACGGCCACCGGAGCCGACCTGGTGCGGTTCGGCGTCACTGTGGTACGCCGTGATGGCACCACCGGCGGTCGCTTCGAGGATCGACTGCAGCCGAGCCCGGGACGCCTGGAAGGGCCGGATGTCCTGCGTGGACTGTTTCCCGTCGGCCGACCCGCGCAGGGCCAGCTCTGGAGAGCACTGTTCCGCACACGACTGCTGCGCGACGCCTACGCCCTCGTGCCCGAAGACCTTGTCCTTCCGCGTGTCAATGATCTGCCGATCGCCTTCCTCGCCGCTGCACTCGCGACCAGTTGCGAGGCGGTCCCCGACCGCCTCTATCGGTATCACTTCGGCAGCGGCGGCAGCGGTCAGCGGATCGATGACATGGAGCGCGTCGTCTTCTATGCGAGTGCGATCCACTCGATCGGCGCGATCGCGTCAGCGGTGAGCACCGTCGCGGCGCGCAGTGCGACGCCCGATGTCGTCAGCGCCGCGTACGCGTCGGCACGGGAATTCATCCTCGGGTATACGACGTCCTATATCGCGCAGCACACCCGATCAGATCTGCTGACGGCCGCTTTTGCCCATCTGTGCACGCGCGCACCGCTGCGCGACATCGTGCGCGCGACCGCAGAGCACTTCCCGAAAGCCCTCGACGTCCTCGCCGAACACACCGGTGGGGTGAATCTGGGCGAACGCCCCGTGGCAAGCGTGCTCTTGGCCACCAACACTGTGCGCACCGGCGGCGTGTCAGGAGTCGTGCAGTCACAGGCGCGGCTTCTGCAGCGGGCGGGCTTTCGTGTCACCATCGCTGCGCTCGAGTCCGGCAGTGACACTTCCGCGTTGCCCGATGGCGTCGACCTCGTCGAGGTGCCCGACGGCAATCTCGCCACGCGGCTCGCCGGGTGGTCCCAGATGTGCCGACAGTACGAGATCGATGTCGTGATCGATCACCACTGGCTCTACTCGAGGAACTGGCCGGTGTTCGCCCTCGCCGCTCGCGCCGAGGGCGTCGCGACGATCGGATGGGCGCACAACTTTGCAGGCAGGCCGATCCTCTTGGGACTCAACCGCCTGGACTTCCAGACACGCCACCTCGGTTCTCTCGCGACGCTTGTCGTCCTCTCCCCTCTCGACGTCGCGTTCTGGAAGCTGCGCGGAGCACGGAGCGTGGTGTACCTCCCGAATCCGCCGTCTCCACTGCTGCTGGGCGCCGCCGCTGGGTCATCGCGACGCGCCATTGCCGGTCGCCGTCTCGAATTGATCTGGTGGGGTCGCCTTGACCAACGTACGAAGCGGGTGACTGAACTCGTCGAGGTCGCGGCGCACCTTCGCGACATGGGCATCGACTTCCGCCTGCGCATCGTGGGCCCCGACTGGAACGATATGACAGCGGAGAAGCTGACCGCGCTCGCGTGCGAGCGCGGCGTCGCCGATCGCGTCGACGCGGTCGGGCCGCTCCACGGTCAAGACCTGGTCGATGCTGTCGAATCCTCCGACGTCTTCGTGAACACCAGCATCATCGAGGGGTACCCGCTGACCATCCCCGAGGCACAGTCGCAGGGGCTGCCGGTCTTCATGTACGAGTTGCCCTGGCTGAGCCTTGCCGACGGCAATGACGGAATCGTCGCGGTGCGCCAAGGCGATGCCGCGGGCCTTGCCCGGCGGATCGCGGAGGTCGCCCGGGACGATGACCGCTACATCGCTCTCTCCGCGGGAGCGGTCGCCGCCGCGGATCGTGAACTGACGCGCGACTATTCGACGCTCTACCAGCGGCTTCTGGAGAATCAACTGCCCGCAGAGCACTCGCCGGAGCCGACGATCCATGATGCTCAGCAGTTGATCGATCTGATGATCGAATTCGCCGAGGATCGGGCAGAGGAAGCCTGGAGAGCTCCTTCCTCGTTCGCACAGACCGATGAGAGGGCCACTGCTTCGCACGCGCGATCCGCCCGCACAGAGGGGGCGACTCCGAGATCGGAGCTGGTGCGCTGGATCACGCCGGTGGCGCAGACACTCGTGCGGGTCGTGCCGCCGCTTCGCCCCCTCGCCTTCAGGGTCAAGCACGTCCTTCTGCGACGCTGATCGTGACAGGGACGGGAGCCCGCGCTCGCCGTCACGCTCGGGTGTTACCGTCCGAGACGGCTTCGGGGGAGTCGTCGAATTTCTTCCTCCACCGATCGCGGTCGGCACGGAGACGCTCCGCCTCATCCTTCCAGCGATCTCGGTCCTCGCGAAGTCGTGTCGCCTCGGCCTCGAAGCGCTCGCCTCTCTGGCGGGCCGCACCCTCCTCGCTGCGGTCAGCCTCCCAAGCGAGACGGTGAAGCTCCTCGGCTTCCATCGTCCGAGCGCTCAGCAGCGCGCTGGCATGCGTGGATTGCACGTGCACGTCGGTCCAGCCGTCAAGCAGCGCTATCGCGCTCTCGAGGCTTCGGAGTGCCTGCGAGGCCAGCGCTTCCGGGTTCGCGCGATCAGGCATGGTCGTGGCGAACTCCACTGCCTCTCTCAACGAGTCCGGAGTGACGCCGAGGGGGAAGCCGGGATCCCAGGTCCGGGCGTATTGATCGACCTTCCAGGAACCGATGCTGACGCGCGGCACTCGATATGCCGCCGCGACGACCCGGCCGTGGAGGCTGCCGCCCAGCCACATCGCGGCCTGCGCGATCTCGTCGACACGCGCCCACGTTCCCCGGGCTGCAGACAGCTCCACCTCGTCGCCCGTGAGGGCTTGGAGTGCAGCCTGGATGCGTTCCGCAGTGCGCGCACTGTCGTGTGCCGGTGCGGTCCCGGCGAGGAAGAGACGTATCGGCATCCGGGTCAAGGGAACCGAGGACGCCAGCGCCGCGACCCATGCCTCGAACCCGTGCTCCTTGATCGCGAACTCCGGTATCTGCACGAGTGCGTAGGACGAATCGGGAGGCGAGACGGGATGTACCCGGGGAAGCGTATGAACAAGGTCCGGTGCGACGGTATGGGCGATGCCCAGCGAATCGAGAGCTTCATGGGAGCCGCGATCCCGGACGGAAACGAAGGCTGCTTCTCTGAGCGTGGCCTCGAGGATCGCTCTGCGCGCCCCCTGGGATCGCGCGAGCCCTGCGACACCGACCGAGTTCAGCACGAGTGCAGCATCCGGCCTGCCGTGTGCGCTGGGCCGGATGAGATAGGGGATGTCGTTGAGCGGGCCTTCCGTTGCTCGCTCCAGCGCAATCCTGCGCTCTCGTGGAGACAAAGCCATCAGTTGGGTGAAGGCCTCCTCTCCGTACGCGGTGCGGTAGGCGAATTCGACGCTCGCACTGCCGACCTCCCCGCCTACCGTCCAGATCGCGGCGTAATCATCCCGCGCGAGCACCGGAGCCGCCGCGGGGATCACCTGCCCGAACACATCGGACATGTCAGCGGCGATCGGAGCCGCGAACGTCAGATCGAGAGCCGCGCCGGCGTGGATGCGCATGAGTTCGAGATAGAGCAGGTCGCCGAAGTTGTCGCGCTCGTAGGCCCCGATGGCAACGACACGAGGGCGAGCGTCAGAGGAAGATCCCATGAGCGTGGTCAGGGTCTGACGATCAGATCCGGTGCCAGAGAGAGCGCTCGATCGAGGAAGACTTCGGCTCGGCGGGCAAAGCTGTGCTCTGCCCTGATGCGTTCGGAGACGGCCGCGATCGTCTCCGAGGTCGGAACCCAACTGCGATCGCGCAGGGCGTCGACGACGTCCTGGGGGCTCTCGGCTGCCCTGGCCACGCCGCCGAACAACTCCAGTCCCTCGACATCGTCAGAGACGACCGGCACTCCTGAGGCGACGACATCGAAGAGCCGATTGTTGATGAAGCTCCACTCCCGCATCGATTCCATGTGGTCGTTGAGAACGATGTTCGCTGCCCGATAGTGCGACGCGACGTCCGCGAAGGGAAGAAAGCTCCCTCGGAAGAGCTCTGGGGCTACGACCTCGTCCCAGCGTCCACCCCACAGGCCGACCTGTGCACCTGAGTCCAGTGCCGCCTGCACGATCGGCCTTCCCCCCTCGGTGATGCGCGGACCGCCGACGAACAACACATCCTCACGCTGCGCGGCGGGGGCCACATCGAGGTTGAATCGATCGGGGGCTGTCGCCTGCAGCATGACGTCGATGGGGCGCCCGCTCTGTTCGCTCATCCATTGCGCCCAACGCGGCGATGCGGCAAACACCGCGTCGTAGCCGCGCACTTCATCGACCGTCACTCGCTCCGCGCGACTGATGACCCAGAGGATGTTCACACGGCCGGCCTGGGGCTGCACCGGCTCTGCCCCGCGGATCGTCAGCAGAATGTCGTCGAGATAGGCGCTGGACTGGTGGTGTCCGCCGTGGCGTGTGATCACGACTTCTTGCCCCAGGTCGGTCAGAGCTTTCGCGAGATCATCGGCGAACGGCACGTCTCCCCACCGGTCTTGCATGCCGTTCGCACCCAGCTTGATCGCCCAGCGGTACGAGGGCACCTCACCTCGACCCGCCACGAGAGCAGTGCGCTCGGGCCGGCTGAGGATCGGTCGAGGGAAAAGCGAAGAGCGCATGTGGGTCCACGAGAAGCCGAGCTCGAGATACTGGTGGCCCTGCGGCTCGGGGAGACGGCTCGCCCATCGCTCCCGGAAGATGTGCTGGTTCACCGTCTCCCGATCAAACCGGCCAGGAGATTTGCTCTCCTCGTGCACGACACGCGACCGATGCTCGACCTCGAAGGTGGCCCCGAACTCCAGCCCGGCCCGCAGGCACAGATCCACATCTTCCAGCCCGTTGGCAAAGATCGGATCGAACCCCTTCACTCGGACGAAGTCTTCAGCACGGATGAGCATCGCCCCCGCGGTGATCGCGGTGAATCCCTTGCCGCTGTGACGGGCGGCATCCTGAGCGGGGTGCTCGGCGAGGAAGTGAGTTGCGAGCCCGTTGCGCGAGTTGAAGATCGTCCCCGCCGTCTGGATGTTTCCGTTCGGGTAGAGCAGCAGCGGCTGCACCGCGAAGGCGCCGGTCGTCTCCAAACGCTCGACCAAGGGGTCGAGCCAGCCCTCTTTGACAGCCGTGTCGTTGTTGAGGAACATGATGTATTCGCCGGTCGCGTGTGCGAACCCGACGTTCGAACCCGTGGCGAAATTCAGGTTCCGTGCAAGACGGTGGTAGCGCACCCGCGGGTGCTGGGCGAACCGGGCGGACAGGACCCTGCCCACAGCGTGGCGCGAGCCGTTGTCCACGATGACGACCTCGACATCCTGTCCCTCGGTGGTGCTGAGCACTCGATCCACGGCCTTCGTCGTCCGGAGGTGGTCCTCGTATGCGATCGTGACGACGCTCACCCGCCCTGGCGTGCGCTCGGAAAGCCCTCGGGATGCCGCATCCCAGTCCATCGCGTGTTTGGCCATCACGACGAAGACCCAGTTGGCTGACTCTCTGCGGGTGATCCGGTCGGGCCGAGTGTCATCCAGGTAGTCGCACCCGATGAACGGAAGATATCTAAAGGGTCCGAGCTCGGAGAGCCGAAGGACGAGGTCATAGTCGACCCACCTCTTCAACGTCTGGTCGAAGCCGCCGACAACGTCGACCGCGGACTTGCGCGCGACGAAGACATTCATGTCGATGGAGTTTCCGAACCGGAGATCCATGTTGCTGACGTCGCCTCCGCGGAAGAGGTCGTCTTTGCCCTCGCCGTGAATGCGCATGCCCGTGAAGACAGCGACAAGCTCTGCGTCGCCCTCCAGCGCTCCCATGCTGAGGCCGAGGAAATCTGGCCGCCAGGCGTTGTCGGCGTCGAGAAATGCGATGACGTCGCCGCGGGCGTGGCTCAGCGCGGCATTGCGGACCGCGGAGACTCCCGCATGTGCCTGTGGGATGAGGCGGATGCGCGCATCGCCGGCGGCGATGCCGCGAACGATCTCGACAGTCTCGTCCGTCGAACCGTCATCGACGACGATGAGCTCCCAGTTCTGATACGTCTGCCCGATCACGGATTCGATGGCGGCGACCACGGTGTCCGCACGGTTCCAGGTCGGCATCACCACCGAGACGAGCGCGCCCGTCGTGATGTTCCGCGCTTCGGCGCGAAACGCGCGGTCGGCATCGACGCCCCATCGCCGAGTGGTGCGAACCTCGCGGCCGCGCTGCGTCAGCAGCCACGTCGCGTGCGCGATCGCCTGGTCCCGTGCCTGCTCGTACCGTGGCACCGGGCCGGCGAAGCTGGCCGGCACCGGGAGAAGATCTTCAGGCCGCAAGGAACGCAGGTGATCGACCGCGTCGAGGCCGTCTTCGATCACAGTGGACCGCGGATCGAAAAGCGGACCCCACGCTCTGCTGGCGCCGTCGTCCGACCGGAGGTGGTCAAGGAACGCCTCGACGTCCCCGAGGACGAGCCTTTCGCGAACCGTGGGGGGAAGGTACTCGCACTCGATGAGCGGATGCGGATTGAGCTGCGCCGCGCACCCGTAGCTGACATAGTGCAACGCCGCTTCCTGCTCGCTCAGACCGGCTTTGTCCGCCTGAGCGAGGTAGAACTCGGCATCGAACACTCCAGAGGCGATCAGCGCCGTCGCGCGCTCCTGCGCGCCTTGCCCCAGGGCGATGCTTTCCGCTCTTCGGATGTCCCGTAGCTGCTGTCGGTGCCGATCCGACGTCGCCCTGCTGGCAGCGAGGCTCTTGCGCAGCTGCTGAATCTGCGCGCGATCTTTCGCCCGCTGAGCTTCGGCGCGCGCAACATCTGCACGAAGCCGCGCGTTGCCGCGCATCCATCTCTGGAGCCGACGAAGCGGGCCCTTCCACCGATGACCAGGGGAGTTGTCGCCAGCATGCACGACAGGAGTCTATCCAGCGGACCGTTTTGGCAACGATCCCGCGGTCGACCCGTGTCGATAGACTTGCCACCGATGGCCTCCGTGTGCTTTGTCTCCGAGACCGGTCGCGGCGACCGGCCGCTTTTCGACCCATCCGTGCGCTACCGGTGCTTCCACCCCGCAGAGGCGTTGACGGAACGCGGGAACGTCTGTTCCGTCTACTCTGCCGCGCAGTTCTACGCCGACCCGAGCTTCGACTACGACGTCTACGTCTTTCACCGTCCGAGCGTCGCGCGAGTTTCGTTCGCACCGGTCGCCCGACTGCTGCAGGATCGTGGCAAGACCCTGGTCGCCGACTACGACGATCTGATTTTCGGTACCGAAGAGATCGCGCTCCAGTCGTCGGCGGTCAAGAACAAGACCCTCGACCCGGAACGGGCCTTGGCGGTATTCGCCTCGAATCTCGAGGCTCTTCGTCTCTTCGACAAGGTCTCGGTCTCCACGGAACCTCTCGCGCAACGGGTGCGCCAGTCTCACCCCGGGGCTACCGTGGCCGTCACCCCGAACATCGTCCCTCCCTCCATCCTCGCGCTTCATGCCGACCTGGAGACCTACCTCACACCGCGCCCGAAGACTGCAATCGGGTATTTTGCGGGCACGAAGAGCCATGATGCAGACTTCCCGGTCGTGGCTCCCGCTCTTCACCGTGTGCTCATGGAGAACCCGGACTTCACCCTGATGGTCGTCGGTCCCGTGGCCTTGCCGCCGGCACTGGCTGCGCTGCCCAACGTCAGCACCGCACCCATCGTGAACTACCTGCGGTTGCCCGGGCTCATGACCAATTGCAGCACGGTGATTGCGCCTCTGGAGGCGAGCGAGTTCAACATGTGCAAATCGCGGGTGAAGTTCCTCGAGTCCGCACTGTCGGGCACCCGCTTGCTCGCGAGTCCGATCCCGGACATGCGGGCGGTGGGTGCCGATCGCGTGGAGCTGATGGGATCCTTCGACGACTGGTACGAGGCGTTGTCCAGTTCACCCGACCTCGCAGGCGACACAGATCGCGCGATCGGCAACTTCGAGTTCTTGCGCAGTACGTCGCACGTCGACGGGCTCGCGTCGCTGTGGGGTGCCGCATGAGAGTACTCATCTACATCGAGCCCCACCCCATTCGCGACAGCCACACCCACTTCGCGGATGTCGCCAAGAGCTTCCTCCCGCTCCTCCGCGGGGCCACACCGGCGATCGACACTCGCATGTACGCAACGACACCGGTGATCGACGTTCTTGGCGCGAGCGTCGGCGATGATGTGCTCAAGCGCGTGATCCGCGCGACACCCGCCGAAGAAGCACTGTTCGCAAGAAATCTTCGTCCCTGGGAGACGGAGGGGATCGCGGACTGGATCGGGCTGATGACCGGTGGGCCGGTAGCCGACGGCTACGTCGACGTGCTGCGCAGAGTGTGGAGCGTCTTCCCGTTCGACGTCGTCATCCACTGGGGGGAGAACGGCGCCGTTACCCGGTTCATCGAGGATCGCGCGGTGACACGAATCGCCATGGAGCTGGGGTGCACGCGCGCGCCGTTCCTGGAAAGCATCGTGGCCGACCCCTACGGGACGAACGGAAACGCCATCGTCCCGCGCCTGTCCGTCGACGATCTGCGTGAGATCGTCGGCAATCGTCCGATGACGGCGGCCGAAGCGCTCTATGGTTACTCGGCTGGTCTCGAGGTGTTGCCGTTTGAGAAACGACTCAGCCCGCTGGACACCAGCGACCTCTCCGCGCGCATCCTCGGTGCGTCCGGAAAAGTCGCGTTCCTTCCCCTCCAGCTCCACGATGATGCGAATCTCGTGCGATTCTCGCAATACACGTCGGTTCAAGAAGTCGTCCTCGATGTGGTGCCGCAGCTCGCGGATGCCGGCTACCTGACCGTTGTCAAGACTCACCCCGGCTCAAAGTGGCGGCCGCAGTCGCGTACCGCGTTTGCTTTGGCTCGAGCCGCCCTGCAGCCCTGGGCGGAAAGCGTCGTCTGGCTCGACAGCACGACGGCCACCTATGACAACAGCCGACTCATGTCGATCGCGGACCTCGTTGTGACCGTCAACAGCTCGGTGGGCTTCGAGGCGTTGTACTTCGACAAGACCGTCGCTGTCCTCGGCGAAGCCGCCTACAAACCCGCGGGACTCTTTCCCGACCTCGGCAGTGTGATCGCCGGTTCTTTCGACCTCGACGCATACCGCAACGGCATCGGCCTCTTGCGGCGGTTCATGCTCGGGGGCTATCTGGCCGCAGACGATGTCCGAACCGACCCGTCGGCCTTCCACGACATTCTCCTGACGATTGATGCCGCGCATCGAACGCATGGTGCCGACGCGCGCGCGGTCGCGGGAGCCATCTATGACTCCCTCAGCCTCGCCCGGCAGCATCGTGCGCGTGCGCGGATGATCGGAGGTGATTCGGTTCCCGGTGTGGGCGAGTTCGGAGCGCCGTCGACAGCGGAGACGCCTGCGACGCAGCGGGCGACTGGCGCCAGCGGCCAGGAGCACCCGGCCGTGGCTCGCGCCGCCCAGCGCACCATCGGCACGATGCGCCCCACCGATATCACGGCTCTTCGCGCCGCGCTCGCGGGCACGTTTGCCGATCGGCGTTCCGCAGAGCACTTCGTGCGCACCATCGGCATCGTCGATGACGAGTTCTACCTGGCGACCTATGGTGATGTCGCCAGGGCTGGGAAGGACCCGGTCGCTCACTGGACGCGCCACGGCATCAATGAGGGCCGGAAGCCGCGCGCCGGACTGGTCTTCACGTCGGTCGGTGAGCTGATCGACGTTCTCTGCCGTGCGTGCGAACCCGTTCTCGCCGGGAACGATCGTGGCGCTTTGGATCGGTTTTCCCAAGCCGAGCGTCGCCGCAGGCTGGACGATGTCAGAGCTGCAATCGAGACGGGGAGCAAGAAGGTCGCGGTGGTCGCGCACCTCTACTATCGCGATCTCGTGCCCGAGATCCTGGAGAGCCTCGCGAACATCCCCGAGCCGTTCGATCTCATCGTCACGATGCCCGATTGGGGCAACAAGACGATCGTGGAATGCGTGCGGGCTCGCTTCCCGCGCGCGATCTTCTACCCGGCGTCCAACCGTGGCCGTGACATCGGGCCGTTCACCGACGTGTTGCCGCTTCTCATCGACTGCGGGTACGACGCCGTGCTGCACCTTCAGACGAAAGCCGGCTACTTTCATGCCGGGCGTCTGCGACGTGACCTCGGGCAGGTGTGGCGCCGCGAGGCGTTGGAGGCTCTGCTGGGGAGCCGGGAGCGCGTTGCGGACATCTTGGGAATGCTCCGTGCAGACCCGACGGTGCGCGAAATCGGACCTGAGCCGCACTACCTCTCGCTGTCTCAGTACCCGTATCACGACGACGGTGATCTCGCCGGGACGCTGTTGGGGCAGGCGCCGGCGGACGGCTTCTTCGCCGGCACGATGTTCTGGGCCCGTCCAGATGTCTTTCGCCCCCTCGTCGGTGAGGAAGGCCTGAGCTTGGAGAGTTTCGCCGAGGAGACGGGTGTCAACGACGGAGCACTGGCTCACCTGGTCGAGCGCATGTTCGGCCACGCGGCGCTCAGGGACGGCGGGCGCATTCTCGGGGCACCCGTCGACCCGGCGGCGCCCCTCGTCTCGTCGCTGCATCCGCTCTCGACGACGATTCACAAACACCTGGAGACGGCGCTTGCCGCACGTCTTGAGTGTCAACACAGCGAAAGGCGCGGCTCCCTCATGTGGACGTGACGGTCGCCGTCACGTCTTTCACCTGCCCATCGCTACCGACCACCGATTCGAGGACGTGCATGTCACACACGCCGCTACCCTCTCCTCCTGCAGGTGACTCGCGAGCGTGCTATGAGTCAGCGCCCTTTCTCAGCCTGAAACACACGACGTATTTCGCGGTCTACGACCATCTGTTCTCCCGGTTCGTCGGCACCTCCCCCGTGATCGTCGAGGTGGGCGTCCTCAACGGCGGATCGCTCTTCATGTGGCGGAGCTTCTTCGGCGACGACGCACGCATCATCGGCGTCGACCTGAACCCGGATGCCGTGTGGCTGCGCGAGGAGGGCTTTGAGGTCCACATCGGGGATCAGTCGGATCCCCGCTTCTGGGAGGTCTTTTTCCACGACGTCGGGGACGTTGACATTCTGCTTGACGATGGCGGCCACACTTACCCCCAGCAGATCGTGACAGCGGCGTCCGCGCTCGATCACATCAGAGACGACGGGCTCCTCGTTGTCGAAGACACGCACACCTCCTATATGGGGGAGTTCGGCGGGCCGAGTGACACCTCATTCGTGAGCTGGGCGGTGAACCTCGTGCACGGCATCAATCAACGCTTTTCCGCCTTTGCCGACAGCCACGATCCCGAACGGCGAGTGTGGTCGGTCGCGTTCTTCGAATCGATCGTTGCGTTCCACGTCGATCGCACGCGCGCCGCCGTCGTGTCGCAGCAGACCACGAACGCCGGCGTGTCCCGCGGGGCGAGGGACTTCCGCTATCGGTCTGAACATCACCTCTCCGAGAGCGAATTGCGAAGCTTCTTCACGCACTGAAGCGGTCGGCGGCTCACCGCGACGGAGGCTGATTCGTCACGACGCCGCACACTCTGTCATCGGCGATGACGATGAGTGAGGAAAGATGGTGTGCGGTCATGAGCGCCATCGCGTCTTCCATCCGTGTCGTCGGCGCAATGGACTTCGGTTGAGCTGTCATGATGTCCGCCGCGACGACGGAGAAGATCTCACGATCATGTGCCTCAATGGCCCGACGGATGTCGCCGTCGGTGATGAGGCCGGTGCCACCGGGCGCGCGCACCAGGGCGAGGCCGAGACGACTCTTCGTGATCTGTCCGATCACCTCGAGCACGTCTGCCGTGGCATCCACCCACGGCAGGTCGTTGCTCACCATGACGTCGCTCACGCGCTGGAGCAGCCGCCTCCCCAGAGAGCCGCCCGGATGCAGCCGAGCGAAGTTCTCTGAGGCGAACCCGCGCGCTTCCATGAGGGCAACCGCCAGCGCATCTCCCATCGCGAGCGTCGCCGTCGTCGACGCTGTCGGAGCGAGGTTGAGCGAACAGGCTTCCTCTGCCACGGCGACATCCAGATGCACGTTGGCGTGTCGCGCGAGAGTCGAAGCGGCGTTGCCGGTCATCGCGATGACGCGATTGCCGTTTTCGTGCAGGAACGGCAAGAGCGCGACGAGTTCCTGCGTCTCGCCGGAGTTGCTGACGCCGAGGAAGTAGTCGTCCTTGGTCGCCATCCCGAGGTCACCGTGCAGAGCCTCTGCAGGATGCATGAAGAAGCTCGGTGTTCCGGTGCTCGCGAGCGTGGCAGCGATCTTCCGTGCGACCAGACCCGACTTGCCCATCCCGCACACGATGACGCGGCCGGTCGTGGCGAGAATGTCTTCAACCGCGGTATCGAAGTCGGCGCCGACCCGGGCGATGAGGTCAGCGATCCCGCGGGCCTCGGTGGCCAGCACTCGGCGTGCCGCGTTCGCGTGGGTGCGCACGGGACAGGCGTGGATTTCATTGGGTGACATGGTCGGTCGTCATCCTCTCTAGCAGCGGAGCGTACATGTCCCCCAAACTCAGGCCGCGGCTGGCGAGAACATGTTCTGCCGCCTCTCGCGCCACACCGCGACCGCCCGCTCTCGTGAGCACGACGTCGGCCGCATCCCGCACGAGCGGGTGTGCGTCGCTGGGCGCATAGAAGCACCCGACAACACCCGCAAGCGGAAGGTCCACAACGTCGTCGCCGACGAACGCGATCGCTTCGGCGGCGACGCCGTGCTCTTGCCCGATGGCGGCGATCGCCGCGAGTTTGCCGAGCGTCCCCGTGACCGCGACATCGAACTGAAGTTGTGAGATCCGTGCATCAAGAGGCGCACTTGACTTTCCCGATAGCACCCCAGAGCGGATGCCGTGCACGCGCAGCAACGAGACGGCAAGACCATCCTGCACATGGAAGCCCTTCACCGCTTCCCCGGAGCCGTCCATCCAGATCGTGCCGTCGGTCAGCACGCCGTCGACGTCGAAGAGGACGAGCTCGATCACGCGATATCCAGTGGGGGCAACGACTTCACCAGGTCATCGATGGCCTTGACCTGGCCCAAGAACGCCTCGAGTGCGCTCAATGGCAGTGCGCTGGGACCGTCGCAACGTGCGCTGTCGGGGTCGACGTGCGCCTCCACGAAGAGCCCGGCGATGCCGAGAGCCATGCCGGAACGCGCGAGCTCGACCACCTGGCGACGTCGACCACCCGATGCGGCTTCGCCGGGGTCACGGCGCTGAAGACTGTGCGTGACGTCGAAAATGGCCGGCGCGCCGTCGCAGGCTTCCACCATCTCCCGGAACCCCAACATGTCGACCACGAGATTGTCGTATCCGAACTGAGAGCCACGTTCGCAGAGGATCAACTGGTCGTTGCCGGCCTCCGCCGCCTTGCGCTGAATGTGAGCCATCTGGCGAGGGCTGAGAAACTGCGGCTTCTTCACGTTGAGCGGTTTGCCCGTCTGCGCGAGAGCGACGACGAGATCCGTCTGACGCGCGAGAAAGGCGGGGAGCTGCAAGACATCCGCCACCTCGGCAACGGGAGCGGCTTGTGCCGGCTCGTGCACGTCGGTGATGACCGGGATGCCGAACTCGGCCTTGACCGCCGAGAAGATCCGAAGCCCCTCATCGAGACCGACGCCGCGATATGAGTGGACAGACGAACGATTCGCCTTGTCGAAAGACCCTTTGAAGACCAAGGGCATGCCGAGCTTCGTTGTCGCCTCGACGTATCGGGCCGCCGCGAATAGGGTGGAGTCGAGGTCTTCGAGGACGTTGATTCCGCCAAAGATGACGCAGGGTCGGTCGTTGGCGACAATGACACCGTGGCCCACTGACACTGCCTTTTGCATGACCTTTACCCTACCTTCCTGCTCAGCACCCCCTGTGAGGAGTCCATCGATGCGCGCATTGGCTGTCATCCCGTCCCGCTATCGGAGCACCCGGCTGGAGGGCAAGCCGCTCCTGGAACTCGGCGGACGGACGGTCGTGCAGCGGGTGTGGGATGCGACGGTCACCAGTGGTGAGTTCGACGACGTCGTCGTCGCGACCGATGACCAGCGCATCTTCGATGCCGTCCAGGATTTCGGAGGCCAGGTCGTCATGACCTCGCCGGACCTCGCGAACGGGTCAGAACGCGTTGCCGCGGCTGCCGACATGTTGCCGAGTGCGTACGATGTCGTCGCAAACATTCAGGGTGATCAGCCGTTCGTATCCCACGCGGCCATCCGAGCCCTTCTCGTGCCGTTCCGGGAGGGCCAGCCCGTGGACATGACGACCGTGGGCATGCCGCTGTCGCCGGAGCTGGCCGACGACCCGAACACGGTCAAACTCGTGACGGATGTGAGCGGCCGTGCCCTGTACTTCTCACGCTCGCTGATCCCCGCGAATCCTCGCGGGGTGGACCACCCGTATCTCCAGCATCTCGGGCTGTACGCGTTCAGTCGAGACGCGCTGCGGCGATTCCCGGCGCTGGCCCCGACTCCGCTCGAGCACGCGGAGAACCTCGAGCAGCTCCGCGCTCTGGAGCACGGTTTTGTGATCGCCGCACGTGTCGCGACCAGCAGCAGCATCGAGATCAACACGCCCGACGACTATGCTCGCGCTCAAGCATGGGTGCGCGACAACGAGCACACGCGCGCGTAGTTCTGCGGGGGACCTCGCCTGAGTGTCGATGTCTGCCCCTCACGCGCTCAGGGCGTACCGCGCGTTGCCGCCGCGGCGGGGCGTGCGGGCGGGATCGATCCATGGCGGCGGGATGAACCACACCGTCGCGGCGATGCCGCTCCCGTCGATGCGAATCTCCCACCCGTCGTCGTGGAGGCGGTGATGGCACGGGGTGTCCAGGAGGACGCCGTTGTCCAGATCGGTGGGGCCGGCATCTCGCTCCCACCAGCGGATGTGGTGGGCGTGGGTCTGGGCGGGCGGGGCGCCGCAGAAGGCGCATCCGCCGTCGCGCTCGGCGAGGGCGAGCTTCTGCGCCGGGGTGAACACGCGCTTGGCCCTGCCCCAGTCGAGGATCTCGCTGTCGCCGCCGAGCACGCACGGGATCACGTGCAGGTCGGCCGCCATGCGGCGCACCGCGGATGCCGGCAGCGGCGTGTCGACGCCGTCGATCGTGGCGGCTCCCACCCCGGACTGCAGGTCTTCCAGATTCATCCGCACCACGACGGTCGTGGTGGGACCGGTGGGAACCCGGTCGCAGCCGATCGCGTGCCGGCACAGGTCTGCAAGGGCGTCGGCGCGCATCTGCCGGGGCGAGCGCTGGTCAGAGGCCGCGTCGTCATGAGCGGTGGCGTGTTCGGTGCGGCGGATCGCCTGCGTCACCATCCCGTCGAGGGCGGCCTTGATGGGTGCGCCGGTCTCGACGTCGAACACTCCGGTCAGGTGCAGCACCCCGTCACGTTCCTGGAGCGTCAGCGACCGGTCGGCGCGCTGCTCCTCGAACCGCGGGGCGATGCCGTCGGGGTCGAGGTGTGCTTCGGCGCGGGCCAGCAGCCGCGACAGCTCATCGGCACGCAGCCCGGGTGCGAGGGCGGCCAGCTCGTGCTCGGCGGCATCCACCCGGGAAGGATCGGCGCGCACCGCGACCCGGTCGATGAGCGTGCTGATCGCGGCCGCCGCCGTCACGCCCAACGCACCCGATGCCACGGCGGCGGCCACGTGCGGATGCTTCGCCGGCAGGCGCTGCCCGGTCAGCGACATCCGCGGCGCGGTCGCCTCGCCGACCTGCACGAGCTTGAGCGCCTCGCCCACGCTCGACCCGGTCGTCGCCTGGATCAGAGCGACCGGTGAACGAAACCCCTGCCGGCGGGCAAGGGAGTCTTTGCCCAGCTCGACGCGCGACTGGCGGGAGATCTCCGCCGCGACGGGCGCGAATGCGGCATCCACTCGCCGCCGGAGCGCCCCGAACGCCGCGTTCACCGCCATCAGCTCGCCCGGGGTCAACGCCTCGGGCGAGCGCCCGCCGCCGGCCGCGGTCAGCGCATCCAGCGCCTGCGCGATCCCCGAGAGCAGCTCGTTCTCCATGCTCTTCATTGTAGAAGATAGCTCCGACATCGTGTGAAGTTATCCACAGCAATGATCCGAATCTAATCACTAGTGAGCAATGCGCACATCAGCGAAGGCACGATCCTGAACAACTCCCGCGCGATCGCCGCCCCGCGCGCTCCGACCTTCGGCGGGGCCGCGGCAGCCTGTGTGTCATGGCGTGTGCCACCCACAGCTCGCCGCGATCGAACGGGCGGGGCCGGGATTCGGTCGCGGCATCGTGCGGGTTGCGACGCGCTCCACCCGCAGGATGCCGCGAGCGAACCGGAAAGATCCCCGGCGTGGAGAGGAGCGCCGTCGCGCAACGACGGCGCATCGAGACGGTCAGGTCCCGCTCGCGGTCACGGGCAGTGCTGCGCCTCCCGCGCGGCGCGGGCGATGACTCTCTGGTCCCTGGTCGCGATCGCGGCCCTCATGCCGATCGCCGCCACGGCCCCGAGATATCCGCCCGCGGTGTTCGCGACGACGTCGAGCACGCTGGCGAAGCGCTCCGCGAGGAACGCCGCCTGCAAGAGCTCGATCGTGGCCGAGAACGCCGGAATCACGATGACGACGAGCCAGATGCCCCGTCGCGGCAATGCCAACGCGAGCAGAAACCCCACCGGGACGAACATGGCGACGTTCGCCGAGAACTCGAGTTTGTTGTAGCCGTACCACTCCGGCACGCCGTGGCTGTGCAGCACGTCGAGCAGTTGTTCGATCGACGACTCGTAGCCCTGGTCCAGCGGCGTGGGCGACAGCGTCGCGAGGAGCACGACGGCCAGATACACCAGCAGTCCGGTCATGGCGAGCCAGAAGCGCGCGTGCGACCGTGACGGCACTCGCCCGACGACGAGAAGATCCATGGGGACCGAGCCTAGCCGACGCCTCGTTCTCGCCCTCACGCGCCCGGGGCGCTGCGGTGCCGTGACGCGGTGCTTCTCGACGGCAGCGACGCGGCCGTTCACCGGGCATCTCGCGATACACCCGCATTTCGTGACGCGGGGTCGGGCGGGAGGAGGGGAGAATGGCAGCGTGGAGCGGTCGCTCGAGACCCAGGTCAGCCAGGCGGTGGATGCCTGGCTGCGTTGGCTGCCCCGGTGGGAGCCGGCGACGCACCGCGGCCGGGTCGCCCCGTGCCGCCGCTGCTTCGGCTCCCCGGTGCTGTCGGCGGCGGGCGTCGGCTCCGACGTGCCGCACGGGGTGCAGCACGGACTGTCGATCCGCATCAAGACGATCGTCGACCACGCCGTCGCCGAATACACCTCGCGCAACCTCCCCATGCTGCAGGCCGAGCTCGATCAGCAGGCGGCGCGCAACCGCGCCCGCAGCTACCGCCCCGCCGAGGGGCTCGACCCCGAGTTCGAGGGACTGCCGCTGGACCCCGACCCCGTTCCGGGCGCGCCGTTCCTGTTCACCCTGGGCGGTCTCGCCGACGAAGTGGATGCCGGCATCCCCGCCCTCCCCCCGCTCAGCGACGCGGCCAAGGCGGCGCTGCGTCAAGAGGTCGCGCTCGCCGACGATTACGCCAACATGGTCGGCCGCGAGGCGTGTGCCGCGCTGCTGCATCACCGTCTGCGCATTCAGGCGGCGATCGCTCAGTACGTCGAACCCCAGATCGCGGCGATGCTGGAGGAGCTCACCCGATCGCTCGATGCCCCGTTCGATCCGAACGCCGACTCCGGACTGGCGGATCATTAGACGCGTCTCATACACGACTTTGTTACCATATCCGGGTCTTTCCCCGAGGTGTTGCCTACGGGGTGCGTGTGAGGGATCAAGGGAACAGGGGTGAGATGACGGGCAGACTCCCCTCCACCCCGCCCCTGCTGCCCGGACTGGACTACGTGCGCCCGCTCGGCTCGGGCGGTTTCGCCGACGTCTTCCTCTATCAGCAGGACATGCCGCGTCGCTCCGTCGCCGTCAAGGTGCTGCCGGCCGGCGAACGCGACCCCGAACTGCTGCGCATGTTCAACGCCGAGGCCGACGTGCTCGCGCACCTGTCGTCGCACCCGGCGATCGTGACCGTGTACCAGGCCGGCATCTCCGCCGACGGGCGGCCGTACATCGTCATGGAGTACTGCCCGGGCTCGCTCGCCCAGCGCTATCGCATCGAGCGCATGCCGGTCGACGAGGTCATGGCGATCGCCGTGCGCCTGTCCGGCGCCCTCGAGTCGGCGCATCGCGCCGGGCTCATCCACCGCGACATCAAGCCGAGCAACATCCTCGTCACGAGCTTCGGATCGGCCGTCCTGGCCGACTTCGGCATCGCGTCGTCGCTCGCGCGCAGCACCGCGCCCGACGTGCTGGCGATGTCGATCCCGTGGAGCGCCCCCGAGGTCGTCGCCGAGCACGTGGGCGGCACCGTGGCCAGCGAGATCTGGAGCCTGGGGGCGACCGTTTACTCGCTGCTGGCCGGGCACAGCCCGTTCGAGCGCCGCGAGAAGGGGCAGAACACGCGCGAGATGATGCGTCAGCGCATCGCCCGCGCGACGTTCGTGCCGATCGCCCGCACCGACGTGCCCGACGCTCTGCAGCAGGTGCTCGCCACCGCCATGACGCGCGACCCCGACCGGCGCTATGCGTCGGCGCGCGAGTTCGGCGAGGCGGTGCGCGCCGTGCAGCGGTCGGTGGGGCTGTCGCCCACGACGATGGAGGTGCCGGCCGAGGAGTGGGTGCCGGCATCCGCCGGCGTCGACTTCGCCGACGGCAGCGCCCGCGGTCCCGTGCGCAGTCACCTCGCACACGAGGGGCGTCGCCGCACCCGGCCGCTGGATGACACGGTGCGCCGCCCGACCGGTGACGACGACGGGGTCACGGCGCCGCCGCTGCGGCACCGGGCCTGGCCGTGGATCATCGGCGCGGGCGGCGGCGCCGTCGTGCTGATCGGTGCGGTCCTGGCCGTGTGGCTGGTGTCGCGCTGATGCGCCGCGGCACACTGGCCGGGCTGATCGCAGCGGGGGTCGCGCTGGCGGTCATCGTCGGGGTCAGCATCGTCTGGCCGGGGCTGGATGCGCAGCAGACGCCGCCGCGCGGCACGACGGCGTGGGTGCTGCAGGCCGACGGACTGCGCTATGCCCGCGTCAACACCGCGATCGGCGAGCTCGACACGGTGCGCGCGGTGAGCAACCCCAGTCGCGTCGCGGGCACCGAGACCGACTCGTACATGTTCACCGACAGCGACGCGAAGGTCATCCGCATCGACGAAGCGGTGCCGGTCGATCTGGATGTCGAAGGGTTGCGCACGGCCGCATCCGCACCGCCCGGCACGACCGAGGTCGCCACGGCGGGCGACTTCGTGGCCTATCGCACGGATGTCGGCGCCGTCTACGCGGGCCGGCTGTCGACGGGTTCGCTCACCGAGATCGGCGTGGAGCCCGGCGACGACGAGAAGGAAGACGAAGAGGATGCCGCCTCGGCGGCATCCGATGCCATCTCGGTCGACGAGCAGGGCACCCTGTTCAGCTATTCGTCGAAGACCGGCACGGTGATCCGTGTCGACGTCACGACCGCCGAGGTGCGCGGTACCGACACGGTGACCGCGACGATCGACGCGCCCACGCTGACCGCGGCGGGCGAGAACTGGGTGCTCGTCGACACCGCCGAGAATCGGTTCGTCACGGCCGCCGGAGCGGGGACGGCGGGGACGACCGGATCCGTCTCGGTCGGCGTCGCCGCATCCGATGCCGTCGCCGTCTACCTCGCCGACGAGACGGGGCTCGTGCGCATCGACCCCGAGAACGCCATCGCCGAGCGCGTGTTCGGCGACAGCACGACCTCGCGCGGCGCCCCCGCGAGCCCGCTCACCTACGACGGCGTCGTCTATGCCGCGTGGCTGCCCGAGGGCGCTGGCCCCGGCACCCTGTGGAGCTCGACCGAGGGCGACGTGACCCTCGACTACAACGGCGAGACCCTGCCCTCGCAGCGCCGCCCGACGTTCGTCGTCGGCGGCGACGGCCTGGTGCTCAACGACGCGCGATCGGGCTGGGTGTGGTCGGTCCCCGACGGTGCCCTCGTGCCCTCCAGCCAGGACTGGGATCTCGACGACGACGTGGAGACCGCGACCGTGATCAACGACGAGGAGCCGCCGGCGGTCATCGACCCGCGGCCTCCCGTGGCCGAAGACGACACGTTCGGGGTGCGCGCCGGGGCGCTCGTGACGCTGCCGGTGCTGCTGAACGACCACGACCCGAACGAGGACGTGCTGGCGATCGATGTGGCATCCGTCTCGGGCCTGGACTCCGCCTTCGGCACGTTGACGACGACCGACGATCGCCAGCGGCTCGCGGTGCGGGTCGCCGCGGATGCGACGGGCACCGCGAGTTTCACCTATGCCGTCACCGACGGCACGAGCTCCGACGGGCTGCGCTCGGAGACGGCGACGGTCACGCTGCGGGTCGCCGACGACGACGAGAACACCGCACCGCAGTGGTGCGGTGTCGACGGCTGCCAGCAGGAGTGGCCCTCGCCCGAAGTGGCGCGCGGCGGGACGGTGAGTCTGCCCGTGCTCGGCGACTGGGTCGACCCCGAGGGCGACCCGCTGATGCTGCTGTCGGCGGTCGACGAGTCGGGCCTGGGCCAGGTCGCGGTGACACCGGAAGGCGGCGTCGTCTTTCAGCACAACGACGCCGGCGACGAGAGCGAACAGCTCGCCTCGGTCAGTCTGACGGTGGCCGACGTGCGCGGAGCGCAGACGACGAAGTCCCTCGTCGTGCGGGTGCTGGGCTCTCCGCAGCCGCAGGTGCAGTCCTTCGCCGTCGTCGACACGGCCGGATCCCGCGTGACCGTCGACGTCGCCCCGCACGTCACCGGCACGGCCGGTCAGGTGACTCTGACGTCGGCGCGCGTGCTCGACGCGGCCACGTCCGGCACGGGCAGCACCACTCAGGCGGGGGCGCCCTCGGCGACGGTCGTGGGAGGCTCGACCCAGTTCGACTTCGCGGCCACCGAGCCCGGCACCTACCGGGTCGCCGTCACGGTGTCGGTCAACGGCGTCGAGGCCACCGGCACGGCCCGCATCACGCTGCTCGACCCCGATGCCCCCGCCGACCTGTCGACCTCGCCCGTCGTGGCGTTCGTTCGCCCGCAGGCCGATGCGACGGTCGACGTGTTCGCCGCCGTGTCGAACCCGACCGGGCGCGTGCTGCTGCTCAGCGACGTCGTCGTGCACGCGGCATCCGGTTCGTCGCTCGTGGCGGAGGCCGTCGGTCAGAGCCAGTTGCGCGTCTCGGGGTCGACGGCCACGGGCGAGTCGGGGCTGCTCGGGACCGTGAGCTACCGGGTCAGCGACGGCACGTCCGACGAAGGGTCGTCGGTGGTGGGCGAGGCGACCGTGTACCTGCTGCCGCCGGCCGATGAGCGGGCGCCGATCGCCATCGACGACACGGTCGTCGTGCGCGCCGGCGCCCAGGTCGACATCGACGTGCTCGACAACGACGTCACCGCTCCCGGGGCCCGGCCCCGACTCGACCCCGAGTCGATCGAATCGTCGAGCGCCGACGCGCTGGCGTTCGCCTCGGGCGACACGATGCGCTACCTCGCACCCGACGAACCGGGCAACTACACGATCGGCTACCGCGCGTTCACGACCGGGGCGCCCTCGCTCGGCGACATCGCGACGGTGCACGTGCAGGTCGTCGGCGACGAGACCAACCGGCAGCCCCTGCCGGCGCGCCTATCGGGCCGCGTGCTCAGCGGGCTGTCGACGACGATCGCGGTCGACAGCTTCGGAATGGACCCGGACGGCGACGTCGTCCGGCTGGAGAGCATCGTCTCCCAGCCCGAGCACGGCTCGGCCGTGATCTCCGCCGACGGCACGTCGATCGTGTACACGAGCGTGGCCGGCACGAGCGGTCAGGACGCCTTCACCTACCGTGTCGTCGACCCGTCCGGGGCGGCCGGCGTCGGCACGGTGCGCATCGGCGTGCTCAGCGGCGACGCCGACCCCGGGCCCATCACCTACACCGACTACGTGCACGTGCAGGCCGGTGCCGACAGCGTCATCCGGGTCTTCCCGCTGGCCAACGACCTCGACCCGATGGGCGGCGAGCTCACGCTGACCGACGTGCGGCCCGACGTGCCCGAGCTGTCGCTGGACGGCACCCCGACGGCCGAGTACACGAAGCTGCAGGAGCGCATCGTCTCGCTCGCCGACGACACGGTGACCATCGCCGCCGGCGAAGACCCGACGACGATGGCCTTCCTCTACGACGTCGAGTCGTCGTCGGGCAACACGGCGCGCGGACTGCTCGTGGTGCGCGTCGTGAGCCAGCGCGTCGCCGACTATCCGATCGTGGAAGACACCGTGCTCACCGCCGACACGCGGGAGGACCTCGCCACCGGAATCGACGTGCTCTCGGGCAACGTCCTGTGGTCGGGCGGCGACGCCGCCGAGCTCACGCTGGGTCTGTGGGGCGACGCGGGTGCGGATGCCGGCATTGAGGTCGACGGCAACCTGCTGCGCGGCGACGTCGACGACGACGCGCACATCGTCCCGTTCTCGGTGACCGCCGAGACCGCCTCGGGCACCGTGACGACGTACGCGTTCCTGCGAATTCCCGCGGCTTCCGAGCTGGCCCTGACGCTGCGCACCGGAGTGCCGCCGATCGAGGTGGCCGAGGGCGACCACGTCGACATCGACCTGGCGACGATCGTCGCCCTGCCCAGCGGCAGCACTCTCGAGGTCGGCGAGTCGGTGCGGGCATCCGGGGCGCGTGCCGCGGCGACCTGCACGCTGGTGTCGGGAACGACCGTGCGCTACGACGCGGGGGAGGACGCGCCCTGGGCCGACGCGTGCCTCGTGCAGGTGCGGCTGGTCGGTCAGGAGGAATGGACGGTGCTGTCGGTGCCGATCACGGTGACCCCCGACGACCCGCAGCCGATTCTCTCACCGGCATCTCTGGAGGTGGCGCCGGGCCAGACGGAGGCGTACGACCTCGGTGCGATGACGACCTGGCACGGGCAGGCCGAGGCGATCCAGTATCGCGTCGAGGACACGGCCAGCTCGTTCGAGGTCTCCCTCAGCGGCAGCGAGCTCACGGTGCGCGCTCTGGACGATGCGGTCTCGGGCACCGTCGAGTCGGTCACCGTCGAGGTGACCAGTCACGACGGCGTCGCCCCCGCCCGCATCACGTTGCGGGTCGGGGCTGCGCCCTCGACGCTGCCGCAGGGAGGCACGGCGTCGCAGAAGTGCAGCCAGGCGAGCGGTTCGTCGTGTGCGATCGAGGTGATCGGCGCCCCCGGCGAGGTCAACCCGCTGCCCGGCACGCCGCTGGAGGTCGTGGCGGTGAAGACGACGAGCGCGTGTGACGGGGTGAGCTTCGCCGTGTCGTCGTCGTCGAAGATCACGGCGAGCTGGACCTCGGATGCGCCGGGCGCGACCTGCAGCGCCTCCTTCACGGTGCGCGACGCGCAGGGCCGGCAGAGCACGGCCGCTCGCAACGGCCGGCTCGTGCTCGACCTGCAGGGGTATCCGCTGGCGCCGGCATCGGTCTCGCAGTCGGCCTTCGGCAACGGCACGCTCACGCTGCGCGTCGACCCGGGGCAGGCCCAGGCGGCGTATCCGGCTGTCACGGGGTTCGAGATCCGCCAGGACGGTGAGACGGTCGCGACCTGCTCGACGAAGGGCGTGTGCTCCGAGATCGAAGCCCCCAACGGCGACCAGCGCGTCTACGAGGCCTTCGCCGTCAATGCGGTGGGCGCCTCGAAGGAATCGGTGCGCACGACCGCCTGGGCGTACGACGCACCGGCGGTGCCCACGACACTGTCGGCGAAGCCGGTCGTCGCCGGATCCGACGGAGGCGTCGCCGCGCTGACGATCGCGGGGATCGATGCGGCCGACACGAGCGCCCTGATCATCGCGAGCCCGGTCGGCGAGACGCAGACGATCACGGTCGCGCTCGGGCAGACGCAGATCTCGGTGCCCTCGTTCCGGGTCGGCGCGAACACGGCGACCCTCGTCACGGTCACCCCCGTCTCGCGCTTCGAGGTGCCGCCCGGGCTCACCGGGCCCGCGATCGGATCGACGACGGTGTCGGCGCACGGCATCGGCGCCCCCACATCGCCCTCCCTGTCCCTCACGGCGGTCAACGTCGGCGACGGGCTCGTCGACATCACGGCGGTCGGGTCGGCGACGTCGGGCGGCGACGAGGCGACGCTGCGCTACGGCATCGTGCGCGACGGCGAGACCTGCACCGTGTCCACCGGCGGCGCGAAGCGTGTCTTCTCCGATCTGGCGGACGGACGCTCCTACACCTTCCTGTTGTGCGTCGAGTCGTGGTACGGAGGATCGTCGTTCGGGCGCGCCACCACGACCGCCGAGGTGCGCGCCGTGCAGAGCGGCGACGCCCCCGTCGGCTACACCTTCGTCGTCGGTCCGACCGCCCACGTCAGCGGGGCGCGGGCGACCTGGACGATCGATCAGACGCCCACCTCGACCGCAACGGTGCCGAACAACAACACGGTCGCCTTCAGCGGGTGGCCCAGCACGGTCTTCGACTCCGACCCCGGCATCCGCGTGCGCTACGAGCACGAGTCGGGCTGGTGGCAGTCGGCGTGGGGTGACGTGACGGCGGCATCCGGCAGCGCCCCCTATCAGGTGCAGGCGAGCTGGGCGCTCGGATCGTGCAACGGCGGCTCGCAGCTGGAGGCCACCGGATCGTCGACCGGTTCGCGCGCCGCCATCTCGTTCTCCACCGCCGACATCGTCTACCGCGACGCCGACGGCAACGTCCTCGCGGTCGGCGACGACCCGTGGACGGTGCCGGATGCCGCCGTGCAGGTCAGCGGCATCCGCGTCACCGTCGACTGGTCGGCGCAGGGATGGAACCTCGATTCCGCGACGGCGGAACTCTCCGCCGTCTGCACGGCCGCACCCACCCCCGATCCCACCCCCACCGCAGACGCGACGAACGCCACCGACGAGGACACCCCATGACGATCACCGCCGAACAAGCCACCTGGTTCGCCCAGACCTTCAGTCAGCTCGCCGACAACGTCGAACGCGCCGTGCTCGGCAAGCGGCACGTCGTCGAACTCGTGCTGACGGCCATGCTGAGCGAGGGGCATGTGCTCCTCGAAGACGTCCCCGGCACGGGCAAGACCTCGCTCGCGCGCGCGGTCGCCCAATCGGTGCAGGGCACGACGACCCGCATCCAGTTCACCCCCGACCTGCTGCCCGGCGACATCACCGGCATCACGGTGTACGACCAGAAGACCGGCGTGTTCGAGTTCCACCCCGGACCCGTCTTCGCCAACATCGTGCTGGCCGACGAGATCAACCGCGCCTCGCCGAAGACCCAGGCCGCCCTGCTGGAGGTCATGGAGGAGGGGCGGGTCACGATCGACGGGGTCACCCGTCCCGTCGGCAAGCCGTTCCTCGTGCTCGCGACCCAGAACCCCGTCGAACAGGCCGGCACCTACCGGCTGCCCGAGGCCCAGCTCGACCGCTTCCTCCTGCGCACCTCGCTCGGCTACCCCGACCACGCCGCGACCGTCCGCATCCTCGACCAGGCCGCCGTCGCGACGGCCGAGCTCGTGCCGGTGATCACCCCCGGCGCGCTCGTGGGCATGAGCGAGCTCGCCGGCGACGTGTACGTCGACGCACTCGTGCTCGACTACATCGCCCGCATCGTGGATGCGACGCGCACCGCCGATGAGGTGCGCCTGGGGGTCAGCATCCGTGGCGCCCTCGCCCTCACGCGCGCCAGCCGCGCCTCGGCGGCCGTCCACGGCCGCACCTACGTCACCCCCGACGACGTCAAGCGGCTCGCCGTCGCCGTGCTCTCGCACCGGCTCATCCTGCATCCCGAAGCGGAGTTCGACGGCATCACGCAGGAGGCCGTCATCGGCCAGGTGCTGCTGGACGTCGCCCCGCCCACGCGCCGGGAACCGTCATGATCAGGACATCGCCGTGAGCCTCGGCGACACCCGCACCGGCGACACCCGTCTCACCCGCACCGGGTCGCGGCACCTGACGGGGGAGCGCACCGAGGTCACCAGCCGACGCAGCCGGGCCCTCGTCGGCGCCGCCGTGCGGGCATCGCTGGCGTGGACGGCGACCCGTGCGGGGCTGCGCGCGTTCGCCGTGTGGTGCCGCACGACGATCCGCCCCGCCGGGACCCTCGTCATCGCCACCATGACGCTCGGCCTGGCCGCCGGCCTGGTCTTCGGGTGGGTCGAGGCGATCGTCGCCGGTGCGATCGCACTCGTGCTGATGATTCTCAGTCTGCCCTTCCTGCTGCACGCGCGCGCCTACGAGGTCGGTCTCGCCCTGGGCCACGAACGCGTCGTCGCAGGCAGCCCCGCGGAGGCGATCGTGACGGTGCGCAACAGCGGCCGGCGCACGGCTCTGCCCGGGCGCATCGACGTGCCGGTGGGGTCCGGACTCGTCGAGTTCGGGGTGCCGTTGCTGCGCCCCGACGCCTCATCGCAGCAGACCCTCGAGCTGCCGCCGCAGCCGCGCGGCATCGTGCGCATCGGGCCCGCCACGACCGTGCGCACCGACCCGCTGGGGCTCCTGCGGCGTGAGCACGCGTTCGAGGACGTGCACGACCTGTACGTGCATCCGCGCACCGTTTCGGTGCCGTCGACCAGCGCCGGGCTCATCCGCGACCTCGACGGCGCGCCGACGCGGCGCCTCGTCGATGCCGACATGTCCTTCCACGCGATCCGCGAATACGCTCCGGGGGACTCCCGTCGCCAGGTGCACTGGAAGTCCACCGCCAAGACGGGTCGGCTCATGGTGCGCCAATACGAGGAGTCGCGTCGTTCGCGCATGGCCGTCGTCCTCGGCCTGGCCGACTCGGAGTATGCGGGAGCGGACGAGTTCGAGATGGCCGTCAGTGCGGCCGCGTCGCTCTCCCTGCGTGCCGTGCGTGACGCGCGCGATCTCGACATCATCGTCGGCGCCGAGATCCCGCGCGTCGTCCGCGGGCGCCTGCGCGCGATCCGGCACATCGGCGCCGGCGCGCCGCGGGTCGTGCTCGACGGCTTCAGCGGGGTCGACCTGCTCGCGAACACGATGCCGCTCGCCGACGTGTGCCGACTGGCCGCCGAGGCCAACGAGCACCTCTCGATCGCCGTCGTGATCACCGGCTCCCGCGTCGGGCTGGCCCGGCTGCGTCAGGCCGCCCTCGCCTTCCCCGCGGATGCCGCCCTCATCGCCGTCGTGTGCGACGAGCGCGCCCACCCGCGCACCCAGGTCGTCGGGCCGTTGACCGTCGTCACGATCGGCGCGCTCGAAGACCTCGCCGGGCTCCTGCTGCGGGGGGCGACGTCGTGAGGTTCACCGCCGGAGGCCTGTATGCGGCGGCATCCGTCGCACTGGCCGCCCTCGCCGCCTGGCCGATCTACCGGTCGGGCTCGTTCATCGTGCTCGTCGTCGCCGCGTCCCTGCTCGGGGCGGGCATCGCGGCGCTCGTCACGTGGCGCCGCTGGGGCGGCTGGGCGGCGGCGGGCCTGCTCGTCGCGGCGTTCTTCCTCGTCGGGCTCCCCCTCGCGGTGCCGCGGCGGCTCGGCAGCGCGCAGGATCTGCTGCTGGGGCTGGGCGAGGTGGCCACGGGAGCCGTGTTCGGCTGGAAAGACCTGCTCACGGTCGACCTGCCGGTCGGCTCGTACCGCAACCTGCTCGTACCGGCGCTGGTCGTCTTCCTCTTCGGCACCGCCGCGCTGCTGCTGTTCGCGTGGCGCACCACCGCCGTCGCCGTCAGCGCGGTGCCGGTCGCGATCGCGATGGCGGTGTTCGGGTTGCTGTTCGGACGCACCGAGGTGAGCTCACCGCTGCAGGTGGGGCCGTGGACGCTCCCCGCGCCCGTGGAGACCGCCCTCGGCATCGGCACCCTGCTGTCGGGGGTGCTGTGGCTGTCGTGGCGCAGCTCCCACGCCCGCGCGCAGGCGTTGCGTCGCGCCGCCGACACCGCCGGGGTGAAGCTGCGCCGACGCTCGTCGGGTGCCTCGGCCGTCGACATCCGGCGCGCCGCGCTCGGGGCGGGGATGGTCGTCGTCGCCCTGGCGGTCGCTCTGGCGGTGCCCGCCGCGACGACGGCGGAGCGCACCGTGCTGCGCCAGGCGACCGGCCCGCGACTCGCGCTGTCGCAGGCCGTGAGCCCCCTGTCGACCTACCGCGCTCTGTTCGCCGACGACGCCTTCGACCAGGTGCTGTTCACGGTCTCCGGCTCGGCGACGCCCGAGCGGGTGCGTCTGGCGGTGCTCGACGACTACGACGGCGCGGTGTTTCGCACCGACCCCGACGGGGAGCCGTTCGTGCGCGTCGCCTCGACGCGCGAAACGGGATCGGGCACTCCCGTCGACGCCACGGTGACGATCGGCGCGCTCGGCAGCATCTGGCCCGGCGGCATCTGGATGCCGTCGGCCGGGACCCTCTCCTCCGTCGAGTTCGGCGGCACCCGCCAGGCCGTGCTCGCCGACGGCTTCTACGTGAGCGACGCGCTGTCGGCCGCCGTGCAGGTGGTGCCCTGGCAGCAGGGCGACGAGTACCGGCTGAGTGCCGCCGAGCCGGCGACGTCGACGCTGGTCGAGGTGTCGGCACCCGGGCAGTCGGGCGGGGTCGAAGCGCCGGCGAGCCTGCGCACGTGGGTGAAGGAGCACGCCTCGGGGTCGGACGGGGCGGCGCTGGCGGAGCTCGTCGCGCTGCTGCGCGCGCGCGGGTATCTCAGTCATGCCCTCACCGACACCGGCGAGGCGGCGTGGACGGCGGCGCTGGAGGGGTACGAGTTCGTTCCGAGCGCCTCGGGACACTCGCTCGCCCGCATCGACGCCATGTTCACGGCGTTGATCGAGCGCGAGGGCGACCCGCGGGCGGCGGCATCCGACAATTACGTCGCCGCGATCGGCGACGACGAGCAGTTCGCGGTGGCTGTCGCCCTCATCGCGCGCGAACTGGGCTTCCCCTCGCGGGTCGTCGTCGGCGTGCGGCTGAGCTCCGACGACACGGATGCCGCCGTCTGCACCGCGGGCACCTGTCGTGCCGGCGACGTGTCGGCGTGGGTGGAGGTGCACTCCGAGACCGGCGAGTGGATCACGGTCGACGTCACGCCGCAGCACGCGCAGGCGCCCAGTCGGGAGGTCACCGAGCAGCCCGACCCCACGATCGGCACGGCCGTGCGTCCCGACGGGGTCGACGAGGTGTTGCCGCCCAAGCCGGTGCAGGAGGACACCGCCAGCACCGTGCATCAGGACGACGGCCCCGATCTGGCGTGGCTGTGGCGGACGCTGTTCATCGGCGGCGTGTCGGTGGGGGCGCTGCTGGTGGTCGCGAGCCCCTTCTTGCTGATCCTCGGCGCCAAGGCGCTGCGCCGCCGGGCCCGCCGCCGGGCCGCGCAGCCGGCGACCCGCATCGCGGGCGGGTGGGAGGAGTACCTCGACGCCGCGGCCGACGCCGGGCG
>JASGEE010000091.1:0-3395 GCA_047606715.1 Microbacterium sp. | reverse complement strand
CCTGCCCGCTCGCGCGACGCGGTTCCGCCGATGCGGCCGGCGGCGCGGTCTCGGCGGCGGATGAGGCGGCCAGACCCGCCTCGCCCTGCCGACGCGGCACCTCGATGGGCGGCAGCGTCGAGACCGGCCGATCGTCGCTGGAGAGCCACTGCGGGCGCTGCGGAAGCTTGCGGATGTCGGTGAAGATCTCGGCGATCTCGAGGTGGTCGAGCGTCTCCTTCTCCAGCAGCGCGAGGGCGAGGCGGTCGAGGATGTCGCGATTCGCGTTGAGCACCTCGTACGCCTCGTTGTGCGCCTGCTCGATGAGGGCGCGCACCTGCTGGTCGACGCGCTCGGCGACGCGCTCACTGAAGTCGCGGCCGTGACCCATGTCGCGGCCCATGAACACCTCGCCCGACGACGATCCGAGCTTCACCGGGCCGACATCCGTCGTCATGCCGTAGTCGGTGACCATCTTGCGGGCGATGCCTGTGGCCTTCTCGATGTCGTTGCTGGCGCCGGTGGTCGGGTCGTGGAAGATGATCTCCTCCGCGACGCGCCCGCCCATCGCCCACGCGAGCTGATCCTGCAGCTCGTTGCGGGTGACGGAGTACTTGTCTTCCAGCGGCATGACCATCGTGTAGCCGAGGGCCTTGCCGCGCGGCAGGATCGTGATCTTGGTGACCGGGTCGGAGTGGTTCATCGCGGCCGCCACGAGCGCGTGCCCGCCCTCGTGGTAGGCGGTGATGAGCTTCTCCTTGTCCTTCATGACGCGCGTACGGCGCTGCGGACCGGCGATGACGCGGTCGATCGCCTCATCGAGGGCGCGCATATCGATCAGCTGCGCGTTCGAGCGCGCCGTGAGCAGGGCCGCCTCGTTGAGCACGTTGGCAAGATCCGCGCCGGTGAACCCGGGCGTCTTGCGGGCCACGACCTCGAGGTCCACGGATGCCGCGAGCGGCTTGCCACGGCCGTGCACGTCGAGGATTCTCAGCCGGCCCTTCAGATCGGGTGCGTCGACGCCGATCTGACGGTCGAAGCGACCGGGGCGCAGCAGCGCCGGGTCGAGGATGTCGGGGCGGTTGGTCGCCGCGATGACGATCACCGACTCCTTGGGACTGAAGCCATCCATCTCCACGAGCATCTGGTTGAGCGTCTGCTCGCGCTCGTCGTGACCGCCGCCCATGCCGGCGCCGCGATGACGGCCGACGGCGTCGATCTCGTCGATGAAGATGATGGCGGGGGCGTTGTTCTTCGCCTCACTGAACAGGTCGCGCACGCGGCTGGCGCCGACGCCGACGAACATCTCCACGAAGTCCGATCCCGAGATCGAATAGAACGGCACGCCCGCCTCACCGGCCACCGCACGCGCCAGCAGCGTCTTGCCCGTGCCGGGAGGACCGTACAGCAGCACGCCCTTGGGGATGCGGGCTCCGACAGCCTGGAACTTGGCGGGGTCGGCCAGGAAGTCCTTGATCTCGGCCATCTCCTCGACGGCCTCGTCAGATCCGGCCACGTCGGCGAAGGTGACGGTCGGGGTCTCTTTCGTCACAAGCTTCGCGCGCGATTTGCCGAACTGCATGATGCGGCTGTTGCCGTTCTGAGCGGCGGAGAAGAAGAACCAGAACAGCGCACCGAGCAGCACGATCGGGATCAGCAGCGAGATCAGGGTGTCGAACAGCGTCGTGCGCGGCACGACGTCGTTGAAACCGTCTGCCGGGTCTGCGGCGTCGATCGCCGCGAGCACCTCGTCGGCGCGGGCGGCGACATAGTAGAACTGCACCGCGCTGGCACCGTCGAACGGGGTCGACAGCGTCATATCGACGCGCTGGTCGCCGTCGGTGTTGGTGACCGCCGTCACCGTGTCGCCCTCCAGGAGCGTGAGCCCCTCCTGCGTGGTGATCTGCTTCGCGCTCGTCAGCGTCGAGATCAGCGACATGCCGACCATCAGCAACAGGCCTATGAGCAACACGTACAGGAACGGATTGCGCGTGAGCTTCTTGAAATCCATGGTCTGATCAGGCTACCCCGCCGGGCTTGTGCACGCTCTGTGCATTCGCCCACGGCGGAACCAGGGCTACGCGTACACGTGCGGCGCGAGCACGGCGACATCCCGCAGGTTGCGGTAGTGGTCGGCGTAGTCGAGCCCGTAGCCCACGACGAAGTCGTTGGGGATGTCGAACCCGAGGTAGCGACAGTCGATCTCGACTTTCACCGCGTCGGGTTTGCGCAGCAGCGCGAGGACCTCGATGGATGCCGCTCCGCGCGACGCGAAGTTCTCCAGCAGCCAGCTGAGGGTCAGACCCGAGTCGATGATGTCCTCGACGATCAGGACGTGCCGTCCGGTCAGGTCGCTGTCGAGGTCCTTGAGGATCTGCACGACGCCGCTCGACTGTGTGCCCGCACCGTAGGACGAGACCGCCATCCAGTCCATCTTCAGCTCTCGCGAGAGCGCCCGGGCGAAGTCGGACATGACCATGACGGCGCCCTTGAGCACGCCGACCAGCAACAGGTCTTTGTCGGCGTAGTCCTCCTCGACCTGACGAGCGAGCTCGCCGAGCCGCGCGTGGATCTGCTCCTCGGTGACGAGGACGGTGGTCAGCTGGTCTGCGATGTCGGCCGCGCGCATGGGGAGAGCCTAGCCGGGCCCGCTCAGCGGGCGACGAACGCGATGCGGGCGCCGGCGCGATGCGCGCGGCATCCAGGCAGGTCGATGGGCCCCTGGCCATGCCAATCGGTGACCAGCCGCGCGACCTCGAGAGTCTGCGCACGAGTGAGCGAGACGCCGAACTCGCTCGCGACGACGTGGCGGATGATGCGGTGGCGCAGAGCGGGCGGGTTGGCCGCCAGCGCGGGCACCGACACCGCGATGCCGGCTTCGGCGGGTTCGACGATGTCTTCGATCGTCTCGGCGATCATGTCGGCGAAGGCCTCGGCGTCTTCGCGCAGCTGCTCTGCGGTGCGGGCGAGGGCCTCGGCGACGCCTGGCCCCAGATCTGACTCGAGCACCGGCATGATGTCGTGCCGCACCCGCACCCGCAGAAAGCGCCGATCGAGGTTGTGCGGATCCTCCCACGGCGACAGATCCTGGGCCGCGCAGGCGGCACGGGTCGTCGCGCGCCGCACCGAGAGCAGGGGGCGCAGGAGACGGATGCCGTCTTCCTCGCGGTCGGGCGACATCCCGGCCAGGCTCGCGGTGCCCGAGCCGCGAGCGAGCCCGATCAGCACCGTCTCGGCCTGGTCATCGAGCGTGTGGGCGAGCAGGATCGCGGCGGCCCCGGCATCCTGAGCGGCCTGGCGCAGGGCGACGCGGCGGGCGACGCGGGCGGCGGCTTCGGGCCCGCCGTCGGTGCCGACCTCGACGCGGGTTGCTCGCGCCGCCAACCCGAGCCCCTCCGCCGTCGCGGCGGCGGAGG
>JASGEE010000090.1:0-45318 GCA_047606715.1 Microbacterium sp. | reverse complement strand
CTGAAGGAGTCAACCATGGCCGCAGTGTGCCAGGTGACCGGAGCTGTTCCCGGCTTCGGACACAACATCTCGCACTCGCACCGCCGGACGAAGCGCCGCTTCGACCCGAACGTGCAGCGCAAGACCTACTACGTTCCTTCGCTCGGTCGCAAGATCACGCTGAACGTCTCGGCCAAGGGCATCAAGGTCATCGACGCCCGCGGCATCGAGTCGGTCGTGAAGGACCTCATCGCGAAGGGTGTGAAGCTCTAATGGCGAAGAAGTCTCAGGACGTCCGTCCGATCATCAAGCTCCGTTCGACCGCCGGCACGGGGTACACCTACGTGACGCGCAAGAACCGTCGCAACAACCCCGACCGCATCGTGCTGAAGAAGTACGACCCGGTGATCCGCAAGCACGTCGAATTCCGAGAGGAGCGCTGATCTCATGGCCAAGAAGAGCAAGATCGCGCGCAACAACCAGCGCGAGGTCGTCGTCGCCCGTTACGCCGAGAAGCGTGCCGAGCTGAAGAAGACCCTCGTCGACCCGAATGCGACCGACGAGGCCCGCGAGGCGGCCCGCGTCGGCCTGCAGAAGCTGCCGCGCAACGCGTCGCCCGTGCGCCTGCGCAACCGTGACGCGATCGACGGTCGCCCCCGCGGCCACCTGTCGAAGTTCGGCATCTCGCGCGTGCGCTTCCGCGACATGGCGCACCGCGGCGAGCTGCCCGGCGTCACCAAGTCGAGCTGGTAACCACCGCGTAGGAAACGCCGGAGCCCTGATGGGCTCCGGCGTTTCCCGTTGCGCCCCGGCATCCCCCACCCCCCTCCGCGCGCGACCCCCCGCGCGCGACCCCCCCCGCGCGCGAGACCGCATCCGCGCACCGAGACCGCGGGTGCCATCGGTGGTTTCGGTGCACGGATGCCGTTTCGCGGGGAGGGGGTTGGGGGGTGGGGATGCGGATGCCGGGCTGAGTCACATCCGTCACAGGGGTCACACGGGGCGTGCGACACGCCGGGAAAGATGACGTCGGATGGCTGGAAATCCGCGGATTTCCGCGGAATCTGGGTATATTCGGGTGCGGTCCCTCGACCAACCCGGGTGCCACCCGGTCCGAAGTAACTGAAGGCGGCTCTGCCGTCTGGAGGACAACCCCATGGCTATCACCAAGACCGAACTCGTCGCCAGCATCGCCAGCGCCACCGGCGAGAGCCAGGCCACCGTCGGCCGCGTCGTCGACGGCCTGTTCGCCGCCGTGTCCGAGAACGTCGCCAAGGGCGAGAAGGTCACCATCCCCGGTTTCCTCTCGTTCGAGACGGTCGCCACCGCCGCGCGCACGGGCCGCAACCCGCAGACCGGTGCCGAGATCAAGATCCCGGCCGGCAAGCGCGTCAAGGTCACCGCGGGCTCGAAGCTCAAGGCTGCCGCGAAGTAAGCCCACGCGAAGGGGGATGCCGCGCGGCATCCCCCTTTCGCATGCCGCGCGTAGGCTGGGCGGGTGACTTCGCCGCCCGCCGCCGCTGCGCACGGGCTGCGAGTGGCGGGTCCCGTGATCCTCGTGGTCGCCGCCGGCATCGCCCTGATCGCAGGGCTCGTCTACGGCGGCGGCGCCGCCCCCCTGCTGCTGGCCGATCCGGGCCCCGTCGTGCGCTGGTGCCTGCCGTTCGCAACCCTCGCGGTGAACCTCAGCGCCGCCGTGATGGTCGGCTCTCTCGTGCTCGCCCTGTTCGCGTTGCGGGCCGGGGATCGTCCGTTCGACGTCGCGCTGGGGGCGGCATCCGTCGGCGCGGCGATCTTCACGATCGCCGCCGCCGGCACGACGTTTCTCACGTTCCTGTCGATCCTGAACCCGACGATCAGCGCCGACGCCGAGTTCGGCGCCCAACTGGGCCGGTTTCTGACCGAGACCGAGCCGGGGCGCGCCTGGTCGCTCACGACGATCGCGGGTGCCGTGCTCACGGTGGCGACCTTCGCCGTGCGCGGGTGGACCTCGTCGCTCGTCGTCGCGGCTCTTGCCGCAGCGGCCTTGGTCCCGATGGCGACGCAGGGTCATTCCGGCGACGAGTCGGGGCACGACACCGCGGTCGTCGCGCTGGTGCTGCACGTGATCGCCGCCGCCGTGTGGCTGGGCGGGCTCGTGTTGCTCGTCGTCCTGCGCCCATCGCTGCAGCGCGCCGAGCTCGCTGTCGTGCTGGGTCGTTACTCGACTCTCGCGCTGGCGGCGTTCGTCGTCGTCGCGGCGTCGGGGATCGCCCGGGCCGTCGTCGGCGTCGTCTCGTGGCAGAACCTGCTCTCGCCGTACGGCGCGCTGTTGGCGGTGAAGGTGCTGGCCCTGCTGCTGCTCGGCGCGCTCGGGGTCCGGTACCGCAGCGGGCTCCTGGCGGGCGTGGGCGAGGAGCGCACGGACCGCCGCTTCTGGACGCTCATCGCGCTCGAGCTGGCGTGCCTGGGCATCGCCAGCGGCACGGCGGTTGCGCTCTCGCGCACCGCGGCACCGGTGGACACGACGCTGAGCGACCCGACGCCCGCGGAGATCCTCACCGGGTCGCCGCTGCCCCCCGAGCTGACCGCGTCGCAGTGGCTCGCGCAGTGGGACGTCGACGTGCTGTGGGCCTTCGCCGTCGGGTTCGGCCTGTTCTTCTACCTCGCCGGCGCCCTGCGGCTGCGCCGGCGCGGCGACCGGTGGCCGCTGTACCGCACGGTGCTGTGGGTGTGCGGCATGCTGCTGCTGCTGTGGACGACATCGGGGCCCATCAACGCGTACCAGGACTACCTGTTCAGCATCCACATGCTGGGGCACATGCTGCTGACGATGGCGACGCCGATGCTGCTCGTGTTCGGGGCGCCGGTGACGCTCGCCTCGCGCGCGATTCGCAAACGCGGCGACGGCACCCGGGGCGGGCGGGAGTGGGTCCTGTGGGCCGTGCACACCCCGTTCGCGCGCATCGTGACGCATCCGCTGTTCGCGGCGGCGATGTTCATCGGATCGCTGTGGGCGTTCTACTATTCCGACCTGTTCCGCTGGACGCTGTATGACCACCTGGGGCACGAGTGGATGGTGACCCACTTCCTCATCAGCGGGTACCTGTTCGTGCAGTCGCTCGTCGGGATCGACCCCGTCCCGTTGCGCTTCCCGTACCCGTTCCGGCTGCTCACGCTGCTCGGTGTCATGGCGATGCACGCGTTCTTCGGGCTGGCGATCATGATGTCGACGGGATTGTTCGTCGCAGAGTGGTTCGGGTCGATGGGCCGCACGTGGGGCGATCCGCCCCTGGTCGATCAGTACGCCGGCGGCGGCATCGCCTGGTCGATCGGCGAGATCCCGACTCTCATCCTGGCGATCACGGTCGCTGTGCAGTGGAGCCGGTCGGACGAGCGCGCGCAGCGCCGCGCCGACCGTCAGGCCGACCGCACCGGGGACGCCGAACTCGACGCGTACAACGCCCACCTCGCCGCCCTCGCCGCCCGAGACGCGCGCCGCGGGAAGTGATCTCGGCAGCGGCGTACGGGTCGTCAACGCGTTCTGAGACGCTCAGCCACCGTCGGTGACGGTGATGGACGCCGTCCCGTCGGGCAGGATCGTGACGGTGCCGCCGACGAAGAACGGCACGTCTTCGTCGACATGGCGGATCGAGCCGTCGTAGATCGACTGGATGTCGACGACGACATGGGCCGTGGCCGTCGTGCGCTCGATGCTCCAGTCGGCGTCGTCGGGCACGAGCGAGACGACCGGCTGTTCGGCGATCGACCATTCCGGGAGCCCCACGATGCGGTTGCTCACTTCGAGCCCGAACGGGCATCCGGTCGGCTGCAGCACCTCTTGGGTCGCGCAGTCGTCGAGGAAGTCCTCGACCTCCTCCTGGATGACGGCCGTGAACTGGTCGGTCGGCTGCGTTTGGAGTGTCACCGGGATGCCGGCCTGCGGAGTGTCGGAGAGCACCGCGACGCCGGGTGTGGCCGACACGGCCGTCGACACCGAGATCGAGTACAGTCCGGGGGAGAACACGAGAAGGCCGACGGGTTCGAGGGGGTCGGCATCCGCCCCCTGCGCGGAGACCTGCCGCGTGTCGACGGAGAAGCCGTTGACGGAGAACTCTGTCGCCCCGAGCACGGTGAGCTCGATGACCGCGAGCGGGCTCTGCGCGAACCGCCACGAGGGCGCGATTCCGATCCACCCGGAGCGCTCGATCTGGAACGTCGAGGTGCCCGCATAGGTGCCGGCCGTGTACGTGACCGTCACATCGGTGACCCCGTCGCGCTCCGCCTCGCTGACGACGGCGATGTCGGTGAGGGGAGCCAGTGCCGCGCTGCGCAGGAGCGCTTCGCTGGCATCGACGGGCAGCCCGGCCTTCTCGAGCTCGACGGAGTCCACCGATGCGCCCGCGAGCGCCAGCGCGTCGGCCGCGCGGCCCTGGGAGAGCAGGTCGAGGTAGCGCACGACGAACGCCGACGGGCTGTACAGGTTCTGGTAGAGCACCGCTCCGGTCGCACCGAAAGCCGAGATCAGCAGCAGGCCGACCAGGGCCAGCGCGGCCAGGTCGAAGCGCAGGCGCGAGCGGCGGCGCGGGTGATCCTCGGCGCCGGGCGATGTCGCCGGCGACGGGGCGACGGCCTCCTCGCGCACCTCCTCCACCCCGTCCACGTGTCCAGTCTAGGAAACGGATGCTGGTAGCTAGCATGGTTCCGGTGAGCACCCCCGCCCTGTCGACTGAGCAGGAGGAGCTGTTCCGCCTCGTCGAGGACACCCGCGAGCACGTCTTCGTGACGGGCCGCGCCGGCACCGGCAAGTCGACCCTGCTGCAACACCTCGCCTGGAACACCGACAAGCAGATCGCGGTGTGCGCGCCCACCGGGGTCGCGGCGCTCAATGTCGAGGGGCAGACGATCCACTCCCTGTTCCGGTTGCCGATCGGGCTCATCGCCGACAGCCCCCTGGAGCAGTCGGAGCCGGCTCGCCGTGTCCTCAACGCGATCGACACGCTCGTGATCGATGAGATCTCGATGGTCAATGCCGACCTGATGGATGCGATCGACCGCTCGCTGCGTCAGGCGCGCCGCCGGCGCTCCGAACCGTTCGGCGGGGTGCAGATCGTGATGTTCGGCGATCCGTATCAGCTCTCGCCGGTGCCGCCCCGCGGCGACGAGCTCAAGTACGCTCGCGATCACTACCGCTCGTTCTGGTTCTTCGATGCGCAGGTGTGGGCGGGGCCGTCGGCCGACGGCAGCGCCATCCGGTCGGACGGGCTGCTCGACCTCGGGCGTGTGGGGGCGCCGATGCACATCCGGGAGCTGCGCGAGATCCACCGGCAGTCTGACGTCGAGTTCAAGGCGATGCTCAACGCCGTGCGCCACGGGGTCGTCACCGCGGAGATCGCCGGGGCGCTCAACGCCGCCGGCGCGCGCGCCGTCCCCGAGCCGGTCGACGGCGAGTCGCCGATCATCACGCTCGCCACGCGCAACGACATCGTGGGCCGCATCAACCAGCGACACCTCGACGCTCTGCCGGGGCCGGTGCAGACGGCGCGGGCAGAGATCAGCGGAGACTTCGGTCGGGGGGATGCCGGGTACCCCGCCGATGCCGAGCTGCAGCTGAAGGTCGGCGCGCAGGTGATGTTCCTGCGCAACGACGTCGGGGGGCGTGCGGGCGGCGCCGGTCCACGCTGGGTGAACGGTTCGATCGGCACCGTGACGCGCATCGCCGGTGCGAGCGTGCGCGTCGACCTCGACGGCGAAGAGGTCGAGGTCGAGCCGACCGTGTGGGAGAGGTTCCGCTACGCGTACGACGCGGGTTCGCGCACGCTGAGCCGCGACATCGTGGCGGAGTTCACGCAGTTCCCCCTGCGGCTGGCGTGGGCGGTCACGATCCACAAGTCGCAGGGCAAGACGTACGAGCGCGCCGTCATCGACCTCGGCTCGGGGGCGTTCGCCCCGGGTCAGACCTACGTCGCGCTCTCGCGCCTGACCTCGCTCGACGGCCTCTACCTCTCGCGCCCGCTGCGGCCGAGCGACATCCTCGTCGATCCCGACGTCCGCCGTTTCATGTCCCGTCGCCCCTGACCCGGCATCCGCCCCCTGACCCCCGCGTCCCCTGCGTCCCCCTGCGTCCCCCCGCGAGGCTGCATCGTTGCACCGAAACAGCGGGCTGCGGGTGCGGTTTGGGTGCACGGATGCAGTCTCGCCAGGGTGAGGGCGGGGCGAGGCGGGGCGAGGCGGGGGCGTCAGGCGACGGATGCGGGGGCGGAGGTCGCGGCGGCGGCCTTGGCGGCGGCGAGGTCGTGGAACAGATCGGTGTTGAACCGGTAGGCGGCGAGCACCTCGTCGATGACGCGCTCGCGTTCGGCATCGTCCCACCCTGCGGCATCCAGCTGCTCACGGTAGACGTCCTTGAAGGCGGCGGGATCGGCGATCTCGTCGAAGACGTAGAAGCCGATGCCGCCCGTGCCGAGGTCGAACTGCCGGGACATGAGGCGGCCGATGAACTGCCCGCCCGACAGGTCGCCGAGATAGCGCGTGTAGTGGTGCGCGACGAAGCCGCCCGGCCAGGTGTCGCCGACCTCGCGGATGCGTGCGACGTAACGCGCCGTCGCCGGCAGCGGTGAGATGCGCTCGTGCCAGTCGGGTCCGATGAGGTGCTCCAGATCGGCTTCGAGCGCGGGCAGGCGCGTCAGCTTCGCGGTGATGAACGGCGCGGCGACCGGGTCGTGCTTCATCTGCTCGGCCGCGGCCTCGAGGGCGTCGTAGATGAACCAGTGCTGCGCGACCAGGGCGATGTAGTCGTCGCGGGTGCCTTTGCCGCGCACGAGATCGGACATGAAACCGGCGTGCTCACTACCCTCGTGCGCGGCGCGGGCGCGCTCGCGCAGGGCGGTGGAGAAGCGGACAGGCTCGGGCACACTCCGAGGATAGCAAAGTTAGGTACAGCTAAGCTGAAGGTTGCGCGTGAGGGCGCGGTGCGATCCCCAGCCGCGCGCATGCCGCATCGTAGAGCGCGACGATCTCGCGCCGCACCTCGCGACGCTCGCTGATCTCGCCGCCCGGCCACGCGATGCGCACGACATCCTCCGCGCCGTCGGCGGTGACGACGCGCCACTGTCCCGCGGCGCCGTCGAAGCTCACCATCTCTGCGCTGATCACGTCGGCCAGTGGCGCGAACGCCCGCGCGATGAGGAGGTTGTCGTCGGAGTGATCGGTGTTCATGTGGCCCAACACGCCGGCCAGGGCATCGTCGTCGAAGAGGTGCGGCATGCGTAACACCCTATTCACTGGCAGGGATGACCTCCCGATGTGATCTACGCTGAACAGGAACCATCGGGAGTGTGAGTATGCGGCAAAGGCACCGCGCTGTCTGGGCGCGCCGGACAGCGGCCGTTGCGTGCGCGCTCGCCGTGGTCGTCTCTCTCACCGCGTGCACGGGCGACACGACCGCCGAGCTCGCTCTGCCGGATCAGGTGGATGCCGCCCTGGCGGACGACGTGCAGGCCCAGATGCAGGCGGCCGTCGAACAGGCGATCGCGGCGACCGGGTCGACCGGAGCGGTCGTCGGGGTATGGGTGCCGTGGGCGGGGACGTGGCAGGCGGGTCTGGGCACGACGGCGATCGACGGGGCGGAGGTCACCGCCGACACGACCTTCAAGGCGGGAGCGGTGACCCGCTCGATGACGTGCGATGCGATGTACGCGCTCGCTGAGCAGGAGCGTCTGTCGCCGAGTGATCCGGTCGGCGACTATGTGTCGGGCATCCCCGGGTACGAAGAGATCACACTGAGCCAGCTGTGCGACTCGACCAGCGGGTTGCAGTCCTACACCGGACCGCTGGCCGAGCGACTACGCGCAAACCCGTCCCGCACGTGGCCCCCCCGGGAACTGCTCGCCTACGGCATGTCGCGCGGCACGAAGAACGATCCGGGGGTGGCGTTCCTCGACGCCGATACGGGGTATGTGCTGCTCGGCCTGGCGCTGGAGAAGGCATCGGGGATGACGGCTGCGGAGCTCTACCAGGAGTACGTCTTCGAGCCGATGGGGCTGACCGAGACGTCGCTGCCGGTGGATGCCGAAGTGCAGCTGAACGGATTCCGGTCGGGCGATGACGAAGACGGCGACGTCGCCTGTACCGAGCCGATCGACCTCACCGCTCTGTCGCCATCCGCGGGCTACACCGCGTTCGGGGTGGAGACCGACCTCACCGACCTCGGTCGGTACATTCAGGCGGTCGCCGTGCAGGGGCGCTCGTACGACACCGACGATCGTTGGGAGAGCCCGCTGACCATCAGCGACGACGGGCCCTCGTGGTTCACCGCCAAGGGCGGGCTCTACCAGGCTGGCACGCTCGTCGGGCAGTACGGTTCGATGCCCGGCTATCTGACGGCGGCATTCGCCGACAGCAACACCGGCATGACGGTCGTCGTGGTGCTCAACAACTCGCGCGCATCGGGGACGATCGCGCGCAACCTCGCATGGGAGCTCGCCGCGATCGCGTCCAAGGCGCCGGCGGCCGACGGTCAGACCGCCCCCGAAGCGGGGCTGCCGTGGACGGCCGACGAGATGGCCGACGACATCGTCGACGCCGCGGTGTGCCCGCTGCCGGACGCCGAGTAGACGCGGGGCCGAACGCGTGACGGCGCGGCCGGCACCGGCGGTCGCGCTGGTCGTGGTGGGGATGGTCTGCCAGGAGGGCGGCGCCTCGATCGCCGTGCTGCTGTTTCCCCACGTCGGCGCGTTGGGCATGGTGATGCTGCGCCTGGTGTTCTCGGCGGTCGTGCTGTGGACGATTGCGCGACCCGCCCTGCGTGGCCACCGCGCCGTGCATTGGCGCGACGTCGCCGCGTTCGGCCTCGTTCTGGCGCTGATGAACGGGCTGTTCTACTTGGCGCTGGAGCGCTTGCCGCTGGGCGTCACGGTCACGATCGAGGTGCTCGGGCCGCTCGTGCTGTCGATCGTCGCGAGCCGGCGTGCGTCGGCGTGGCTGTGGGCCGGGCTCGCGTTCGTGGGCGTCGTCGCCCTCGGCGGCGGCGGATGGAACCGGCTCGATGCGCTCGGCGTCGTGTTCGCGCTCGGCGCGGCGGCGAGCTGGGCGTTCTACATCCTCGCGTCCGCCCGGGTCGGTGCCGCCTTCCCCCAACTCGACGGGCTCGCTCTGGCGATGACGATCGGCGCGCTGCTGTCGCTGCCGTTCGGCATCGTCGCTGCAGGTCCGGCGCTGCCCCGCCCCGAGATCCTCGGGGCGGGGGCTGCCGTCGCGGTCCTCTCGTCGGCGCTGCCCTACGCGTTCGAGCTGATCGCGCTGCGCCGGCTGGCGCCGTCGACGTTCGCGATCCTCATGGCGCTCGGACCGGCGACGGCGGCGCTGGCCGGCTTCGTGATCCTCGGCCAGCAGTTGAGTCCGCTCGAGCTGGTCGGCATCGCCGTCGTGATCACGGCATCCGTCGGCGCCGTGCGCGCGGCCGGCGACCGCGCCGTCGACGTCGCCGAACCCGTCGGGTGACGCCGCGCGGGGACCGGTCATAGGCTAGGGATATGTCTGCGCGGGGGCCGTATGCGAAGGGTCTGGCCCGGCGCGCGGAGATTCTGGCGGTCGCGTTGCAGGTCGTCGCCGAGAACGGTGTCAGCCGCACCTACGTCAACGAGGTCGCCGATCGGGTGGGGCTGACGCACACCGGCCTGATGCACTACTTCTCGTCGCGCGAGGAGCTGTTCGAAGAGATCATCCGCGCCCGCGACGAGAACGACCGCGAACGGTTCACGACGCGCGCGCACGGCATCGAGGGGTACTTCGCCGTCATCGAGCACAACCAACGCGTGCCCGGCCTCGTCCAGCTCTACACGGAGTTCGCCGCCGACGCGGCTCACCCCGGGCATCCCTCGCACGAGTTCTTCCTCGAGCGCTATGCCTACCTGCGCGATGCGCTCGTGCGCGATGTCGCGCAGGCGCAGGCGGACGGGATCATGGGCGCCGCCGTGGATGCCGTCGAGGTCGCCGATCTGCTGATGGCCGTCGCCGACGGGTTGCAGCTGCAGTGGCTGCTCGACCAGCGCATCGACATGGCCGGGCGACTGCGGGCGTTGTGGCGAGACCTCTGCCAGGCCGCCCATGCCCGGGATGCCGCCGCGCGCGCCGTGGAAAGCGGTGCGGCCCCGTGAGGATTGGGATCATGCATAGCAGCGATATCGACTGATCGAGAGCGCATCATGGCTTCGATCCTCATCCGAGACCTCGATGACGGCGTCAAGCGCAGCCTGCGTCTGCGGGCGGCGGCGAGGCCTGGAGGACGAGTTCGACGTGCTCCACGGTACGACCCTCGCGACCCGAGACGCGCGTGATTTCGAGGGTCTCGGTCTTGATCTCGTCGATCCGTGGCGAGGTGAACGATGGTGCCTTTGCGGCACGTCGCCGGTCTGCTGGCGCACGCTGAGCCGACGAAAACTGCAACGACAGAGGTTTTCGTTGCGCGTTCTGAGAGGATGTCGAGGTGAGTACTCCGACATCCGCGAAACCACCGCGCTATCTCGACCCGTCGGCGCCCATCTCCGCTCGGGTCACCGATCTGCTGGGCCGAATGAGCGTCGAAGAAAAGGTCGGGCAGATGATGCAGCTCGACGCCCGAAACGACCTCGATCGTCAGGTGCGTGAGATGCACGTCGGCTCGATCCTGCACACCTCGCCAGAGCGCGTGCTGCGGGCGCACGAGCTGACGGCGCAGACGCGGCTGGGCATCCCGCTGCTCGTCGCGGAGGATTGCATCCACGGCCACTCCTTTTGGGAGGGGGCGACGATCTATCCGACCCAGCTGGGCATGGCTGCGTCGTGGGACGCAGACCTGACCGAGCGTGTCGCACGTGCCACTGCAGTCGAGGTCGCGGCGACCGGTATCCACTGGACCTTCTCGCCCGTGCTGTGCATCGCACGCGACCTGCGCTGGGGGCGTGTCGACGAGACGTTCGGTGAAGACCCCATGCTCATCGGCGAACTCGCCGCGGCCATGGTGCGCGGGTACCAGGGCGAAGGGCTGACCGACCCCACCGCGGTCCTCGCGACGGCCAAGCATTTCGCCGGGTATTCCGAGACGCAGGGCGGGCGCGACGCGAGCGAGGCCGACATCTCGCGGCGCAAGCTGCGGTCGTGGTTCCTGCCGCCGTTCGAGCGCGTTGCGCGCGCGGGCTGCCGGACGTTCATGCTCGGATACCAGACGATCGACGGTGTGCCGGTGACCGTCAACGACTGGCTGCTGACCGATGTGCTGCGCGGCGAGTGGGGGTACACCGGCACGCTCGTGACCGACTGGGACAACGTCGGGCGCATGGTCTGGGAGCAGAAGGTGCAACCCGACCACGCGCACGCGGCGGCGGCCGCGGTGCGCGCGGGCAACGACATGGTCATGGAGACACCGGACTTCTTCGCGGGTGCGCTCGCCGCGATCGAACAGGGACTGCTGACCGAGACCGACCTGGATGCCGCGGTGTCGCGCATCCTCACGGTGAAGTTCGAGCTCGGTCTGTTCGAGAACCCGCGTCGCCCCTCGGCGGAGCTCATCTCGTCGGTCGTCGGCGCCGCGGCACACCGCGAGCTGAACCTTCAGGTCGCCCGCCGTTCGCTCGTGCTGCTGCGCAACGACGGTGTGCTGCCGCTCGACGGCGGCCTCACCGCCGATGCGACGGGGCGCGCCGAGCGCACGGGCCGCGCCGCCCAGCGCATCGCCGTGGTCGGCCCGCTCGCCGACGACGCGCAGACGCAGCTGGGCGACTGGGCGGGCGGCTCGGGCCAGGCCGGCTGGCTCGACTCTCAGCCGCGCGAGCTGATCACGACGGTGCTCGACGGGCTGCGGGCTCACGTGCCCGCCGATTGGACCGTGACGCACGCGCCGGGCGCCGAGATTCTGACGCTGGCTGCCAACCCCGAGGGGGAGCACTTCCCCGACGGCCAGCCGCGGCCGCCGCTGGTCGCGCCGGCCTCGCCCGACGAGGGGCTCATCGCCGACGCCGTCGCCGACGCGCAGCGCGCCGACTACGTCGTCGCCGTCGTGGGCGACCGCATCGAACTGGTCGGCGAGGGACGATCGACCGCGACGCTCGAGCTCGTCGGTGCCCAGGTCGCGCTGCTGGAGGCGCTCATGGCGACCGGCACGCCGGTGATCGTCGTGCTGATGGCGTCGAAGCCGCTCGTGCTGCCGCCGGCGGTGACCGAGGCCGCGGCGCTCGTGTGGGTCGCGAACCCGGGCATGGAGGGCGGCCGGGCCATCGCCGAGCTGCTGCTCGGGCTGATCGAGCCGAGCGGCCGCCTGCCGATCTCGTTCGCGCGGCACGTCGGGCAGCAGCCGACGTACTACAACCAGATCCGCGGGCAGCACGGAGACCGCTACGCCGACCTCACGCAGGAGCCCGCGTACGTCTTCGGCGAGGGCCTGTCGTACACGCGCGTCGACTACGAGGGCGTGTGGCTGAAGGTCGACCGGCTCGGCGTCGATGACGTGCTGCACGCCGAAGTGTCGCTGCGCAACGCGGGCGAGCGTCCGGTGCTGGAGACCGTGCAGGCCTACGTCAGCGACCTCGTGACCTCGGCGAGCTGGGCCGACCGTGAGCTGAAGGCCTACCGCCAGGTCGCGCTCGAGCCGGGCGAGCACACGCATGTGTCGCTGGAGATCCCGGTCGCCGATCTCACGATCGTGGATGCCGCCGGCATCCGCGTCGTCGAGTCCGGCGAGTTCGAGCTGCGCGTCGGCCCGTCCTCGCGCGCGGACGCGCAACTCGCCGCCCGCTTCGAGGTCGTCCCGTAGCCTCAAGGTTCGCATGGCGGTGGTGGCGTCGCCGCGCCCACCGGCGGGTCGCGTGTTGTCGCTATCGCGCCTGTTTTGCGACCACTTGCGCCCCTCGAGGCGTACCCCCCTACGCGAGGCCGGCGGCGCTGAAGCTCGTCACCTCGACCCCGGCGTCGTCCAGCAGCGCGCGGACCGCGGGCGAGGTCACGAGCTCGAGGTCGCGGGCGCGGATGATCGAGAAGGCGCTGAGGCTCAGGAGCTCGGCGTCCACGTAACCGGGGTGAAGGATCAACAGACTCGTCTCGTTCGCGAGGATCTCCGGAAGGAGCCGCTCGATCGCTCCGACGGCATCCGCCGTGATCTGTGCGGCGAGCGGGAAGGGCTTCGCATACCAGTCGTTCGGCAGCATCGGGATCGTGCCGTCGCGGTACAGGTCGTCGATGAACGGCACGCCGAGATCGGCGCCGACCCGCCGCACGACCTCGTCGCTGACCGGCGAGACGATCGAGTGGTGATGCACGTACGCGGGGGCGCGGCCCATTAGTTCGACGAACCGGTCGGCCTGGGCGCGCGCCTCGGCCATCGTCTCGTCGAGATCGAACGGCTCACGCTCGAACTGCGAGAACACGGCGTCGCCGCCGACCACGCGGTGTTCGGCGCGGATCTGCCCCGAGCTGCGGAAGTCCCCGCCGGCGGTGACGAGTCCGGGCACTTCGGATGCGGGCAGCACCGGCCGGCCGGTCACGAAATTGAGGTCGATGCCGACGTCGATCCCGTCGATCTCGCGCAGGCGGGATGCCGCGAAGACGGCATCCGGGCAGTTCGCGAACATGCCGGTCGCGCGGACGATGCCGTTCGCGATGGCATCGAGGATGCCGAGGGTCGTGCCGTGGGTGATGGCGATGTCGTCGGCCTGGACGATGAGACGGGGCATGAGGGATCCTTCGGGTTCAGTCGGCGGCGCGCTGCTGCTCGTCGCGCAGGGTGATCAGGTGCAGGAGCAGGTAGATGCGCTCCTCGTCGGTGACGCCGGCGTCGAACGACTCGTCGAGATAGCGGCCGATGTGCTCGGCGCACGCGTACAGCTCGGGGTTGTCGGCGATGAGCGCCTGGTAGTACTCGTCGGCGGCGCCGTGGTGTGCGCGGTTTCGGGTCAGTCGCTGTACGACGAACTTGATGTGCGTGAGGAAGCGGGCGCTCGCCGTCGTGGCGCCGTCGACCTCGATGCCCAGGTCGCCCCGGACGATGTCGATGATCGCGCGGATCGTCGTGCCGAGCGTCATCGCCCGTCCCGGGTCGCCGACGAGCCCGGCGTTGACGAGGTGCAGGGTGATGAATCCCGCTTCGTCGAGCGGCAGCCTGCGGCCGAGCTCCTCGTGGATGACGTCGAGGGTGTGCAGGGCGATCGCGAATTCGCCGGGGTAGGTCATCTTCGTCTCCCACAGCATCGAGTTGTAGAGGGGGATGCCCTCGTCGATGCGGCGGATGGACTGGGCGAGGTGGTCGGCGAGCCCGACCTCCACCGTCGCCGGCAGCCGGATGCCGTAGGTGTTCGCGAGCAGCTCCGACACGCGTGAGGTGGCGCGCAGCACGGGGTAGGGCACCTCGAGCAGCACGCGGAAGGCGCCGCTGCGGCCCACGCCGGTCAGATGGAACTCGCGTTCGACGCGCGACTCGTCGACCGCGGCGCCCTTGCTCGCGAGGTAGCCGACGCCGGCGCCGACGAGGATGACGTCTTCGCCGTCGGCGTCGACCGCGCTGACGATGTTGTTGTTGAAGATCTTCGTGATGGTGCGCATCGGTGCTCCCCGTGCGGCCACCGGTTCGGGCCCGGCGGCCGCACGTCGAGAGGTGCGGCTCAGCCTGCCGCGGGGTGGACGGTGAACAGGGTGTCTCCTTCGTTGACGCGACCGTCAGCGACGACATCGACGCGCTGGTCGCCGCCGATGTTGGTGACGATGACCGGCGTCACGAGCGAGTAGCCCGCGGCCTCGATCGCGGCGGCGTCGAACTCCAGCAGCACCTGGCCGGCATCCACCCGGTCGCCCTGTGCGACGCGCGGGGTGAAGTGCTCGCCGTTCAGCTTGACCGTGTCGATGCCGACGTGGATCAGCAGTTCGGCGCCGTCGTCGGTGCGCAGACCGATCGCGTGTCCGCTCGCCGGAACGGCCACGACGACGCCGGCGACCGGGGCGACGACGCGCGCGGCGGTCGGGGCGATCGCGACGCCGGGGCCGATGAGGGCGCCGGAGAAGATCGGGTCGGGCACCTGCGCCAGCGGCACGGCGGTGCCGGCGATCGGCGCGCCGACGGTCACCGTCGCGGTGCGGGCCGCGGTGTCGACGAGGCCGCGGAAGCCCGCCGATCCGGATGCGACGGATGCCGCGGCATCCGCATCGTCGGTCGATGCCTGCGTGCCAGACTTCTGGTAGCCCCAGATCTGCAGCAGGATCGTCGGCACGGCCAGACCCACGACGAGGCCGAGGACACCGGCGATGACCGGAGCCATGAGCGGCAGGGCGAGGATCGGCGCCGGGCTGAATCCGATGACGTACGCGCCGAACAGGCCGAGCACCAGCCCCGAGGCGGCGGCCGAGATCATCTCGATGACAAGCACGCGACGGTGGGGCAGCACGAGACCGTACAGGGTCGGCTCGGTGATGCCGCCGATGCCGACCGAGATGGTCGCGGCGACGGCGGTGTCGCGCAGCTTCTTGTTGCCCTGACGGGCGGTGAGGATCACCATGCCGAGGGCGACGCCGAACATCGCGTACTGGTAGCCGAACGCGGCGCCGAGGATGGCGCTGTGGCCCGAGGCGAGCTCGACGAGCGCGATCGAGATGAGTGCCCAGTGGATGCCCATCGCGACCAGGAAGATCCACAGTGCCGGGACGACGATGTAGAACACGAACGGCACGTTGGTGCTGAGCCAGGCGAGCCCCTCGCCGATGCCGTTGCCGACGATGACGCCGATCGGGCCGAACACGAGCGCCGTGAGCGGCACGAGCACGAGCACTTCGATCGTCGGGACGAATACCTGTTGCAGCGCGCGCGGCAGGTAGCGCTTGAGCACGCGGTCGAGCCCGCCGAGCGCGAGCGCCAGCAGCAGCGCCGGGAACATCGAGCTCGCGTAGGAGTACATGAACAGCGGCAGGCCGAACGCCGACACCTGCGTGCCCTGTTCGCCGATCGCACTGAAGGCGGGGTGCAGCAGCGCCGCGGCGATGGATGCGCCGACGAACGGGCCTGCGCCGAGCTTGCGCGAGGCGGTGAACGCCGCGAAGACGGGGAGGAAGTAGAAGACCGCGTTGCCGGCCGCGGTCAGCACCGCCGCCGTCGGGCTGGTTCCGTCGAGCCAGCCGAACTGGGTGAGCAGCAGCACGAGCACCTGCACGAGCGCCGCGCCGGTGATGGCGGGGATCAGGGGCTGGAAGGTCGCGCCGAGGAAGTCGAACACGGCGTCGAGCGGGCGGCGTGTGCCGGCGGCCTCGGTCGCCGAATCGTCGAGCGCGCCCCAGCCGGGCAGACCCACGAGGCTGTCGCGGATGCGGTCGACGTGCGTGCCGATGACGACCTGCACCTGGCCGCCGGCCTTGACGGCCTGCAGCACGCCGGGGGTGTCGCCCAGGCGGTCGAAGTCGACCTTGCCGTCGTCGCGCACGACGAAGCGCAGCCGGGTCGTGCAGTTGTGCACCGATGCGACGTTCTGCGCCCCGCCGACGAGCTCGCCGATCGTGCGCGCCAGAGCGGCATCCGTATCCGTGTTCGCCACGGTTCCTCCTTCATTGGATGGTGTGCCGAAGTCTCGCCCGCCCGGCGGCGTCGCCTGAAACGAAAAAAGACCTCGCACCACGCGTTCGCGTGATGGAGGTCTCGCCTGCCGGGCAGTAACAATCCTCGCAGGGCTGACGCCCTGCCGCTCCAGTATGCCGCGTCTTCGCGCCGCCGCGCAATGCATCGTGCGGATGGATGTCGCGGATGCGCTGCACGCGGCATCCGTCACGGGGTCGCAAATGGCCGCTGTCCGCGCGTCATTCCGGCCATTCGCGACCCCCTCGCGCTGGCCGTGTCGTCCTCCGACCGTGGCGAAACGGCGAGCAAGGCCTGGCGAAACGGCGAGCATCGGGTGGCGAAACGGCGAGCAAGGGTCTAGGGTCGGCGTCATGACCGCCACGTCGCTCCTCCCTCGGCTGATCATGCCGAGGGTGGAAGAGGCACTCGAGGACACACGGATCGTTGTACTCCAGGGTGCCCGCCAGGTGGGCAAATCCACTCTGGCGTCACAGATCGTCGCCGACCGGGGCGGTGTCGCTGTCACTCTTGATGACCCGACAGCGCTCGCGTTCGCGCGATCCGACCCCGCTGGGTTCGTCGAGCAGGCTCCCGACGAACTGTTCGTCATCGATGAGCTGCAGAGGGCGCCGGAACTGGTGGTCGCCCTCAAGGCCTCCGTCGACCGTGACCAGCGGCCAGGGAGGTTCCTCGTCACGGGATCGGCCAACCTCCTGGATCTCGCATCGACCCACGAGTCGCTCGCCGGGCGGACGGAACGCATCGACCTCTATCCGCTGAGCCAGCGCGAGATCGACCGCCGCGGGGGGTCGTTCATCGATGCTGCCCTCTCGGGCGAGACGTTCGCGCACCATGAGAGCGCGCTTCGCCGCGAGGACTATGTCGACCGCGTAAGTGCGGGCGGCTACCCCGAAGCGCTGCGGCGCGCCACGGCGCAACGTCGAGCCGATTGGTACGCGAACTACGTCTCCCAGATCGTGCGCCGCGATGCCCCCGACATCTCCGGCCTTCAACGGCTCGCCGATCTGCCCCGCCTCCTTCGGCTGATCGCGGCGCGGATGGGGAGCACGATGGTGTGGAGTTCTCTCGCAGCGGATGCCGGCATCCCGCGGCGAACGCTCGATCCCTACATCGCCCTGCTCGAGACTCTGTATCTCACGCATGTGTTGCCGGCGTGGTCGACCAATCTCACCTCCCGAGAGGTGAAGCAGCCCAAGGTCTTCCTCGTGGATTCGGGACTCGCAGCGAGCCTGGTCGGCGCAACGGCGGAGGCGCTGACCCCGGGCTCTGCGCTGCTCGGCCCGCTCATGGAGTGCTTTGTCGTCGGCGAACTGCATCGGCAGCAGACCTGGGCGGTGCAACGCACGACGATGCACCACTATCGTGACAGCCGCGGCCTTGAGGTGGATGTCGTCCTGGAGGCGCCCGATGGGCGGGTCGTGGGCATCGAGGTCAAGGCCGCAGCGACCGTGCAGGCGAGCGATGTCAGGGGTCTTGGCGCGCTACGCGACCGTCTCGGCGATCGATTCGCCGCCGGTTACATCCTCTATGCGGGCCGGGCGACCGTCGCTGCCGGGGACCGAATTCGCGCGGTGCCGCTCGATGTGCTCTGGGGAAGCATGTAGCTGCGCGCGCCGGGCTCAGCGCGCGAACGGCCAGCCGGTGTACGCCTCGGCGAGGAACGTGCTGCCCGCGGTCGAGCTCGTGACGCTGTGCAGCTCGCCGAGCTGGCGCCGGCGGTCGAACTCCGATGCGTCGTGGGTGACGTGCAGCATGCTCGTCATCCACCAGGAGAAGTGCTGCGCCTTCCAGATGCGCTCCCTGGCCCTGTCGGGGAAGGCCTCCAGTGCCGCGTTCGACCCCTTCAGCAGCAGCTCGCGCAGCGCATCGGCGAGGATGAGCACGTCGGCGACAGCGAGGTTCATGCCCTTCGCGCCGGTCGGTGGCACGGTGTGCGCCGCGTCGCCGACGATCGCCACCCGGCCTTTGAGCAGCTCGTAGGCGACGAAGCTGCGAAACCGCAGGACGTCGCGCTGGAAGATCGGGCCTTCATTGAGGGTCGTCCCGGGAACGCGCCGCTGGAGGATCTCCCACAGCTGTTCCTCGCTGTAGACGTTCGGGTCGTCGTCCGGGTCGCACTGGAAGTACATCCGTTGCACGGTGTCGCTGCGCTGGCTGATCAGGGCGAAGCCGTCGGGGGAGTTGCTGTAGATCAACTCGGTCGCGCTCGGCGGTGCCTCGCACAGGATGCCGAACCACGCGAACGGGTACTCCCGGAAGTAGCCCGCGCGCGAGCCGCTCACCGCTTCGCGCGCGACCGAGCGCGAGCCGTCGGCGCCGACGACGAACTCGGCCTCGATGTCGTAGGCGGTGCCGTCGGCATCCGTCGCGTGCACGTGCGGACGGTCGCTCTCGGCACCGGTGACGTGCTGCGCCGTGACGCCGAAGCGCAGATCCTGGCCGTCGGCGAGGCGCGCGGCGATGAGGTCTTTCAAGGCCTCGTGCTGCGGGTACAGCCAGACGCTGCGGCCGACCAGGCCCTGGAAGTCGATGCGGTGGCTCTCGCCGGCGAACCGCAGCTCGATGCCGTCGTGTCGGTGGCCGACCTCGCGGGCGCGGCTGAACGAGCCGAGGTCGTCGAGCACCTCGACGGTGCCCTGTTCCAGGATGCCGGCGCGCACCGTCGTCTCGATCTCCTCGCGGGTGCGCCGGTCGATGACGACCGAGTCGATGTCGTGTTGCGCGAGCAGGTGCGACAGCAGGAGCCCTGCGGGACCGGCGCCGATGATGGCGACGCGGGTGCGGACGAAAGTGGTGGTCATGGTGTCTCCTTCGACGGGCGCGGGCGGATCCAGTGTGCGACGCCGGAGGAGTTCACGGGTGTACGAATCCCATTGAACGGGACGCGGTGAATGCGCGTGCCTCGCGGGAGGGGACGTCAGCGCTGGGTGTGGAGCGCGCGCTCGATGTCGCGGGCGGCCCGGTGCAGCTCGACGAGGGCGAGGTCGGTGGCGGCATCCCGGGGGAGCACGACCGACAGCGCGGCGATGACCGCGCCGGTCTCGTCACGCACCGGCACGGCCAGCCCGGTCGAGACCTCCTCGATTGAGCCGGGTGCGATCGCGTGGCCGAGTGTGCGGATCTCGGCGAGCTTGCGCCGCAGCGCGGCGGGGTCGGTGATCGTCTGCGGGGTGTGGGCGCGCAGGGGCGCGGCGAGGATGCGGTCGTGCAGCTCGCGGTCGCCGTAAGCGAGCAGCGCGAGCCCCGACGACGAGGCGTGCAGGGGGAGGCGGCCCGCGATGCGGGTGATGTTCGCACCCGCCGTGGGCACGCTCAAGCGCTCGATGAACAGCGCCTCATCCTGCTCCAGGATCGCCAGCTGCGTGTGCTCGCGCACGCGTGCCTGCACGCGCTCCATGAACGGCATCGCGACTTGGCGCAGCCGCAGGGCGCGCGAGGATCGAGTGGCGAGCTCCCACAACCGCATCCCGATGCGCACGTTGCGTTGGTCGTCGCGCTCGAGCAGGCCCGCCGCGACGAGCTCTCCGACGATGCGGTGCGCCGACGAGCTCGGCAGGCCCGCCCGGCGGCCGATCTCGGCCGTGGTCTGCACCGTGCGGGCGGGGGTGAACGTCTCGAGCACGCGCACGAGCCGGTCGGTCGCCGAGTCGCCGGAGGGGGAGTTCGCCACGGCCTCATTGTGACAGGCGGCTCACGGACCGGCCCGCCCCTCCGCTCCGCAGACATGTCGGCATCCGCCGCGCAGCGCGCGCAGAGAGGCAGGTCGTGGCACATTCGTCGGCGGATGCTGAGAGGTTCCGCCGATAGGTGGCGCATAACTCAGGCTGGGCGCCGCCACGGCTGGTCGAAATCCGCGGAATCGCGCGGCTGCCTGTGGAGCGCTGACGAACATAGCCTGAGTTATGCGCCGTCGCACGGGCCTATCGGCGAACCTCTTAGATCGGGTGTGCGAGGAACGAGTTGATGTCCCGGCGGCTGTCTTCGGCCATATCGACGTCGTGGCCGTAGAGCCAGAGCATCTCCAGCCCCTCGATCGTCGCGAGGATGTGCAGTGCCGCGGCGCGCGGCTCGACGCCGTCGCGCAGGTCGCCCGCCGCATCCGCCTGCTCGAAGGCCACCGTGACGGCGTCGGCGATGCGGTGGCTGCGCTCATGAAAGTACGAGTGCGCGGGATGACCGGGGTCGGTGGCCTCGGTGGACAGGATGCGGTACAGCTGCACGACGCCGCGCTGCTCGGCCTGGGCGCGGGAGATCTCCACGAGCTGGGCGAGGAAATCCCGCCCAGACAGCTCTTCGAGCGAGTCGGCGGCGGCGGTGTCGCGGCGTTCGAGCACGCCGCGCAGCAGAGCGATCTTGCCGCCGGCGAAGTGGTGCAGGACCGAGGTCTGACTGATGCCGACCTGCCGGGCGATCTCACTGACCGAGCCCGCGGTGTAGCCCGAACGGGAGAAGACGTCGAACGCGGCGTCGAGGATCTGCTCGCGGCGCAGCGCGCTCTTGCGGTATTCGCCACGGGGCCCGGCCATGCGATCGACGCTACCAGCCGCAAATCTAAATTATATATATCTACACATTTTGCTTGCACAAAAATGTGTCTATCTGCATAATTTCACTGGAGTCGATTCCCCTCGACGACCCGGCACTCGACGACGAGGACTTTGCATGACGAACGCCGACTTCCCTCGCGACTATCTTTGGGGCGTCTCGACAGCCGGTCACCAGAACGAGGGCGACAACAGCTCCAGCGACATGTGGTTTCTCGAACACACGACGCCCAGCCTGTTCGCCGAGCCGAGCGGTGAGGCGTGCCGCGGACTGCAGTTGTGGCAAGAAGATCTCGACCGGGTGGCCGCACTGGGGCTGAACGCGTACCGGTTCTCGGTGGAATGGGCCCGTATCGAGACCGAACCCGGGCAGGTCTCCTCCGCCGCGCTCGACCACTACGAACGCATCGTCGACGGATGCCTCGCTCGCGGACTCGCCCCGCTCGTCACCTTCAGCCACTTCGCCGCGCCGCACTGGTTCGCGTGCGCGGGGTCGTGGCTGGCGACCGACGCTCCCGAGCGCTTCGCTGCCCAGTGCGAACGGGTCACGTGCCGCTTCGGCGATCGCCTGGCCGCCGCCGTCAGCCTCAACGAGCCCAATCTCGAACAGCTCCTGCACTCGAAGCTCCCACCCGCCGCCGAGCAGGCCAAGCTGCGCATGCTCGCCGCCGCGGCCGAGCGCGCCGGCGTCGATCGCTACTACGCCGCGAACGTGATCCCGGGCGCCGCCCAGGCCGAGTTCCAGGCGGCCTTCACCGCCGTGCACCGCGCGGCGAAAGCCGCCATCAAGGCGCAGCGCAGCGACCTGCCGGTCGGGGTGTCGATCGCGATCTGCGACGATGTCGCACTGCCCGGCGGACGACAGCGCCGCGACGCGCACCGTGCCCGTGTCTACGACCACTGGCTCCGGGTCGCGCGCGACGACGACTTCATCGGCGTGCAGAACTACGAACGCACGTACCACGGACCCGACGGTGAAGTGGTGCCCGAGAGTGAGCGCAACGGCATGGGCACCGTGATCGAGCCGGCATCCCTCGCCGGCGCCGTGCGCTACGCACACGAAGTCTCCGGTGTCCCCGTCTTGATCACGGAGCATGGGCTGCAGACCGCCGACGACCGCCAGCGCGAGCGCTTCATCCCCGAGTCGCTGCGCCTGCTCGACCTGGAGATCGCGACGGGCACCCCGGTGCTCGGGTACTTCCACTGGACCCTGATGGACAACTTCGAGTGGATCTTCGGCTACCGTCCGCAGCTGGGCCTGCACGAGGTCGACCGCACCACGTTCGCGCGCGCACCGAAGCCGAGCGCCCGTGCTTACGCCGAGTTCGTAAGTGCCGCACGTGCCCGACACGACGAGGAGGCACACGCACCCTCCCGCTGACCCGCACGCCCCGCTTCTGCACCCCGGACGACGAAGTCCACACAGCAACCCGATCATTGGAGATTTGGATGTTCCCCTCCCGCATCACTCGCGGTCTCGCCGCGGCGGCGATCGTCGCCGCATCCGCCCTCGCCCTCACCGCCTGCGGCGGAAGCGCCGGCGGCACCTCGACCGACGTCGTCGACACGTCGAAGCTCGTCATCGGGCTCGACGCCGACCAGGCCGCTTACGGCTACGACCCGCTGCGCTACAGCACTGGCCAGCGGATGTTCTTCGAGGGCGTCTACGACTCGCTCTACAAGCTCGACGCCGACGGCAACATCGTGCCCGACCTTGCGACCGCCGCGACCTACAACGACGACAACACCCAGCTGACCCTCGACCTCGACACGACGGCGACCTTCGACGACGGCACGACGCTGACGGCCGAACTCGTCAAGGACAACCTCGATGCACGGGACAACGCCGACCTGGCGGCATACTCCACGTTCGCCTCCGGGGGCGACAACGAGATCACCGACGTCGCCGTCGTCGACGACGACACCGTCACCCTCACCTTCGCTGCGGCGCAGCCCGGGTTCGAGGCCAACCTCGCCTTCCCGGCTGGCGTCATCGTCGGGCCCACTGGCGTCGCCGACCGTGACGGTCTCGCCTCCGCGGCCGATGGATCCGGACCCCTGATGATCGACGCCGACGCGTCCGTCAAGGGCAACACCTACCTGCTGACGAAGAAGGCCGACCACGCCGCCGCCGCTGACTACCCCTTCGACTCCTACGAGTTCAAGGTCATCCAAGACCCCCAGGCCCGCGTCAATGCGGCGATCTCCGGCGAGGTCGACGTCGCCTGCATCACTGCCGAGACGCAGGAGCAGGCGACCTCCGCCGGCATCGGGCTCGTCGCCAACGGCGGCGCCATCATGAACCTGCTGCCGCTCGACAAGAACGGCACGCTCGCCCCGCAGTGGTCCGACGCGCGCGTCTGGAAGGCGCTGTCGATCGCGATCGACCGCGACGCCTTCGTGGCCGGCGTGCATCCCGGCGAGATCGCCACCGCCAACGTGCTGCCGCAGGACAGTCCCGGATTCGTCGCGAGCCTGGAGGACGACTACGCCTACGACCCCGATGCCGCCAAGGCGCTGCTGGCCGAGGCCGGATACGCCGACGGGTTCTCGTTCGACTTCGTCATCTCCTCGGACTCGCAGCGCGACCTCGAGGCGATCCAGCCTTACTGGGAGGCGATCGGCGTGACCGTGAACCTCAAGAACGCGACCTCGACCGAAGAGGCGTTCGCCGCGGTGCAGACGACCCCGCTCGGTGGGCCCATCGCGCTGACCTGGACCAACCCGGCCAGCAACGTGTATGGCGTGCTGTTCGGGTTCGCGAACTTCCACGGCGCGACCAACGACGACATCCAGGCCGCCATGGGCGCCTACAGCGCCGCGGCCGACGACTCCGCGAAGGCCACCGCGCTGCAGGAGCTGAACACGACGATCGTCGACTCCGGGTGGCTCATCCCGATCTACGAGCGGGTGTCGCCCTGGACCTACGCTGCGTCCAAGGTGGCGAAGCCGACCTTCGCCGGCGCCGACCCCTTCCCGATCCTGTCGACGCTCACGCCGGCATCGTGATGCCCGGTCCGGCGCCGTGCGCACCACACGTGCGGCGCCGGACCTCACCCCACCCGAGACAGATCCAGGGAGTGACATGGTGACGTTCGTTCTCAGACGAGCCGGCTTCGCGCTGGCCACGCTCATCGTCGCGACCGCGACCGCGTTCGTCCTCGTGCACTTGTCGGGGTCGACTCCCGGAGGCGTCGCCCTCGGCAACGCCGCGACGCCAGCGGAGATCGAGGCGTACAACGTCAAGATCGGCTGGTACGACCCCTGGATCAGCCAGTACGTGAACTGGGCCGGTCAGGTCGTGCAGGGCGACCTCGGAACCTCGCTCATCGACGGCCGCGACATCGCCGCCGACCTTGCCAAGCGCCTGCCCGTCACGGCGGCGCTCGCCGTCTTCGGCACCATCGTCAGCTGCGTCGTCGGGATCCTCATGGGGATCGTCGCCGCGGTGCGCGGGGGCGCGGTCGACCGGATCGTGACCGCCGTCTCCGGCATTCTGCTGTCGCTGCCCGCGTTCTGGGTCGGTGTGCTGCTGGTCTACGTCTTCGCGGTGCAGCTGCGGGTGTTGCCGGCGACGGGGTTCGTCCCGTTCGCGACGAACCCTGGGGCATGGGCGCGCTCGCTCGTGCTTCCCGTGCTCACGATCGCGATCGCCTCGGCCGCGGGCATCGCCCGCCAGACCCGCGCGTCGATGGGCGAGACGCTCACGCAGGAGCACATCCGGAGCCTCCGGGCCCTGGGCACCCCGACGTCGCGCATCGTCTACATCCATGCGCTGCGCGGGGCGAGCCTGCCGATTCTGGCGAGCATCGCCATTCAGTTCATCGTGCTGTTCGGAGGCTCCGTGATCATCGAGGTGCTCTTCGCGCTGCCCGGCATCGGACAGGCCATGCAGGCCGCGGTCGGCTCGGCCGATCTGCCGTTCGTGCAGGCGCTCGTGCTCGTGGCGACCCTTGTCGTGGTCGTCGTGAACCTGCTCCTCGAACTGCTCACCCGTGCACTCGACCCGAAGCTGCGTGCCTCATGACCGTTTCCACGACCTCGATCGTTCGTCCCTCCCGGCCCGAGCGGCCGTCGCTCGGCCGCCGCATCCGGCGGTCTCCGGTGGCGATGCTCTCGATCATCTGGCTCGCCGGTCTGGTCGTCGCCTCGTTCACCGCGCCGCTGTGGCTGCGGTACGGGCCGCTCGATCAAGACCTCACCGCGGTGCTGCAGGGCCCCTCCGCGGCGCACCTGATCGGCACGGACGAGGTCGGCCGTGACCTGCTATCGCGCCTCGTGACGGCTGCTGCTCCGACGCTGCTGATCGCGCTCGCCACCCCGATCGTCGCGGTGCTGGTCACTGTTCCAGTGACCCTCTGGGCGGCTCGGTATGCCCGAGCGGAGAGCGTCGTCAACCGCGTCAGCGAGATCGTGCTGTCGCTGCCGGGCACCGTCATCATCCTGGCCGTCATCGCCGCGGTCGGCTCCAACATGCCCCTCGTGATGGCGATGTTCGGTCTCCTGCTGTCCGGAGCGCTCTACAAGGTGTTCTTCGGGCAGGCGAAGTCGCTGCACCACCAACTGTTCGTCGAGGCGTCGGCGATCGACGGGGTACGCCCGATGTCCTCCAGCATCCGCCACGTGCTGCCGAACATGTCCACGACCGTCATCGTGCAGTTCGTGCTGCTGTTCGGCGCGGCGATCGGGTTGCAAGCAGGCTTGGCATTCATCGGCCTCGGGCCGCAGCCGCCGGAGCCCACGTGGGGTGGGATGGTGCAGTCCGCGTCGAAGTACATCTTCCAGCAGCCGTGGATGATGATCCCGACCGGCGGCGTCCTCGCTCTGACGATCATCGCGGCCAACGCCCTGGCCGACATCCTCTCCGGTGGTGCCGCCGCGCCGCCTCCGTTGATCACCCTGCGCCGGCAACGCCGGACGGATGCCCCGGCTCCCGCCGCGGTGGCGACGTCTGCCGAAGGCGAGCTCGCCGTGCGTGACCTCGTCATCGGGGTCGCCGGCGGGCCTGCCCTCGTGACCGGCGTCTCGCTCACGGTCGCAGCGGGCACCGTCATGGGGATCGTGGGCGAGTCGGGCTGCGGCAAGAGCGTCACCTCGTACGCGATGCTCGGGCTGCTTGCGCCGGGTCTGTCGGTGCGGTCCGGTGCGATCTCGTGGGGCGGCGTGGATCTCGCCTCGTCCGACGAGAAGACGTTGCAGAAGGTGCGTGGGCACGAGATCGCGTTCATCTCGCAGGAGCCGACCCGGGCACTCGACCCGATGTTCACCATCGAGTGGCAGCTGGTCGCCGCCATCCGGCGCCTGCGTGGCGCGTCCCGGTCCGAGGCGAAAGAGATCGCGGCGGGGCTGCTTGGGGATGTCGGCATCCTCGACATCCCGCGCGTGCTGCGCAGCTACCCGCACCAGATCTCCGGCGGCATGGCCCAGCGCGTCGCGATCTCGCTGGCCATCGCCGGCCGACCGCGGCTGATCATCGCCGACGAGCCCACGACGGCGCTCGACGTCACCGTGCAGGCCGACATCCTGGGGCTCCTCCGCGGCCTCGTCGCCGAACGCGGCATGTCGGTCATCATCGTCACGCACGATCTTGGCGTCGTCGCCGACCTGTGCGACGAGGTCTCGGTCATGTACGCCGGTCAGATCGTCGAGACCGGCAGCGTGCGTGACGTGCTCGTGCGGCCCGAGCACCCGTACACGATGGCGCTGCTGGCTGCCGACCCGCATACGGTGGAGGCGCTGTCGGGGGCGACGCGGCTCGCATCCATCCCCGGGCAGGTTCCCGCACCGGCGGTCTGGCCGAGCGGATGCCGGTTCGTCGACCGGTGCCGCTTCGCCACGCCGGAGTGCGCTGCCCCGGTGGCCCTCGATGTGCGGCGCGAGGGGGCCGGTTCGGTTCGCTGCATCCGCCGCGACCAGGTTGCGGGACGGCAGAACGAGTGGCGGATTCCCGCCGAGGCGGGCGGTGCGCGATGAGCCAGACCGGACAGACCCCGCTGCTGCAGGTCGAGGACCTCGTCGTCCGATACGGCAAGAAGCTCGCTCCCGCTGTCGACGGGGTGTCGTTCACGATCGCGCGCGGCGAGACTCTGGGCCTGATCGGAGAGTCGGGATCGGGCAAGACGACGATCGGGCGCGCGATCCTCGGGCTCGCGCCCGTGGCGAGCGGGCGCATCCTGTTCGACGGTCGCGACATCACGCGGGCCAGCGCCGCCGAGCGGCGGGCGTTGCGCGGCGACCTGCGGGCCGTGTTTCAAGACCCGTACTCGTCGCTCGATCCGCGGATGCCGATCGGCACGACGATCGCCGAACCGCTGCGCGTGGCGCGCCGCCCCGAACCCGAACGCAACGCGCGGGTGCGGGATGTGCTCGAATCGGTCTGCCGGCCGGCGCCGGCGAACGCTACCCGCGCGAGTTCTCCGGCGGCCAGCGCCAGCGCATCGCGATCGCTCGCGCGCTCGTGACCGACCCGCGCCTCGTCGTCTGCGATGAGGCGGTGAGCGCGCTCGACCTATCGACGCAGGCGCAGGTGCTCAACCTGTTCGCCGACCTGCGCGCCGCGGGCGACCTCGGCTACCTGTTCATCGCGCACGACATGGCGGTCGTGGAGTTTCTCGCGCAGCGGGTGCTCGTGCTGCACCGGGGGCGGGTCGTCGAGGAAGGGGGTACGGAAGACGTCATCGGCAACCCGCGCGAGCATTACACACGGGTGCTCATGGCCGCCTCGCCCGTGCCCGACCCCGACGAGCAGGCCCGACGCCGCGAGGCGTGGCAGACGTTGCGCACCGCGGCCGAGCCCGTTGCGTGACCCGAGCCGAACCCGAGGGGGAACCCCGCGACCGACGTCACCTCCTGGACGGCACGCTTCATCGCTCCCGCGACCGACATCGTCACCTCGCCGCGACTGCGCGGCGAGGTGCATCTCGACGAGGGTCACGGCTCGGTGGCCGCGGCGCCGCCGACCTCGTGCCCAATGTCGTTCCCGATGTGCTCAAGTATGGCCCGATGCCGACGGAGTTCGGTGAGCCCGACTCGACGGCGATCTGGAGCGACGCGGCGGTGTGGGTGCCGTGGGCGATGTGGCAGGCGTACGGTGATCGCCGCGTGCTCGACGACCAGTTCGACTCCATGACGGGGCATGCACGCAGGGTGCGCGGGAAGCTCTCGCCGGCGGGGCTGTGGGACACCGGTGTGCAGTTCGGCGACTGGCTCGACCCCGATGCGGCCCCCGACGAGCCGTGGGCGGCGAAGGCCGATGCTCACGCCGTGGCGGCCCTGTGCGCCTTCCGCACGGCGACGCTCGTCGCGGCCGCCGCTGAGGTGCTCGGCGATGACACCGCCGCAGTCGGGTTCCGGGCCATGGCGGATGCCGTGCGCGCCGGCTTCACCGAGCACTATCTGACCAGCGCCGTCATCCACAGCGATTGCACGACGGTGTATACGCTCGCGATCGTCTTCGGCATCCGTAGCCCCCAAAACCTTATCTGTAAAGTGTTCGCGAGTGGGATAGCGTGACGAGCGTGACAGGAGTCGGGCAACGGGGCAGTTACGCGGTCGGGCGCGAGCGGCGCGAGCGCATTCTCGACGCCGCGCAGCGCCGCTTCCGCGACAAGGGCTTTGCCGCCACCGCACTCTCCGCATGATGCACGCCGTCGCCCGGCTGTACGCATCCCAGCCCGAGCTCATGGAGCTGTTCGTCCTTGTCTCGGCGGCCGCCGCTGACCCCTCCAGCGCCGCACACGCGCTGTTCGCCGAACGCTACGAGCGCGTCATCGCCCAGATCGCGGGCGGATTCCAGGCAGAGGCCGACGCAGGGCTGCTCCGTGCCGGCCTGGACTACACCGCCGTGGCCCGCGAGTGCGTCGCCGTCGCCGACGGCCTGCAGCTGCAGTGGGTCCTCTCCGGCGGCACGTTCGATCTTGTCGGTATGTCGCGCGTGCACCTCGAACGGCTCGCCCCCGACATCCTGCGCTCCGGCGCGTCCGTCGACCTGTCGACACCGGAGCCGCAGTGACGGTGGCGGTGCACAGCACGCAGCGGCCCAGCCCCGTCGCCGTGCGCCGCGTCGTCGTCGCGGTCGACAGTTTCAAGGGGTCGATCCATGCGGCCGCGGCCGCGACGGCGCTCGCCGACGGCTGGCGCAGCGTCGACCAGCATGCCGACCTCGTGATCTGCCCGATGGCCGACGGCGGCGAGGGCACACTCGCGGCGTGTGCCGCCGCGGTGCCCGGTGCGCAGTTCATGCCGGTCGTCGTGCGCGGCCCGCACGGACGTGAGGTCGCCGCCGCCTGGCTGTTGCTGCCGGACGGCTCGGGCGTCGTCGAGTTGGCCTCGACGAGCGGGATCGAGCTGCTCGGACCGCAGCGTCGGCCCTGGGATGCCGACACTGTCGGGTTCGGCCAGGCGATCGCCGCCGCGCGCGCCCACGGCGTGCACCGGCTCGTGGTCGGCATCGGATCGTCGGCGTCGACCGATGCCGGAGTCGGCATGCTGCGCGCGCTCGGCGCGCGCGTACGCAACGCGCGCGGGAGCGAGGTCGCGCCGGGACTGCGGGGAGTGGTGCAGGCGGCATCCGTCGACGTGTCGGGGCTGCGGGGTCTGTCCGGCGCGGTCGTGCTGAGCGATGTCGACAACCCCCTGTGCGGGCCGACGGGGGCCGCCGCCGTCTACGGGCCGCAGAAGGGGCTGGATGCCGCAGGCGTCGCGCGTGCCGATGCTGCGTTGGCCCGCTTCGCTGCGCTGCTGTCTGCTGCTCTCGGGGTCGATGACGCCGTCGCCGCTGCGCCCGGCGCGGGCGCCGCGGGGGGAACGGGCTTCGCGTTGCGCGCGTGCGGCGCGCAGCTCGTGCCCGGAGCGGTCCGGATCGCCGAGCTCATCGGACTGGGTGCGGCGATCGCCCGCGCGGACCTCGTCGTGACGGGGGAGGGCTCGTACGACGGTCAGTCCGTCGCCGGCAAGGTGCCCGCCGTCGTCGCGCGGATGGCCGCGGACGCCGGCATCCCCGTAGCGCTCGTGGCAGGCCGCATCGCGGCGGATGCCGACACCTCGAGGTTTGCGGCATCCGTCTCGCTCGCCGACCTGGCCGGGAGCACCGAGGCATCGCTCGCCGAGCCCGCGCGGTGGCTGCGCGCCGCCGGCGCGGCGCTCGCCGCGGGGTCGTAGTCGACGCCGGCGCGAAAAACTTGGCAGTTGTGGCTGCCTCGCCGGGGATGAGGGGGCCACGGCGGCCAAGGAGTTGGGCGCCGTGGCGCCAGTGGGGGCGAATGGGCAGGCGTGCCGACGGGAATCGACCACGCCGCCCCTGCACCCGCCGCTGCGTGGCGCGCGGAGCCTCGGGCGGGTCGGGACTCCCGCAAACGAGCTGGCTCCGACCGCAACCGCGCGAAAGCCCGGATGCACCGCCTGCGGCGGCCCATCCGGGCTGTGGAGGGGCTGACGGGAATCGAACCCGCGCTGTCTGCTTGGGAAGCAGAAGTTCTGCCATTGAACTACAGCCCCGTGCGGCTCCGCCGCCCGTTCATCATACCGACCCGACTCGCTGCTGGAGACTTCCGATGCCCTCAGCGACGCGAACTCAATGGCCAAACTGCGAGAGGGGCAGCCACTGGCGCCGTCTCTTTCGCCGATGTGGAGGCGGCGATGCGCGACACCGGCCGATGCGACGGCGCATAACTCAGGCTGTTTTCGCTCGCGCTCCAGACTCCGCCGCGTGTTTGCGCGGTTTGCGATCGGCAGATGCGGCGCCCAGCCTGAATTATGCGCCACCGACCGGTGCGACTCGTCGGCCCGAAGTAGCGACAGTCTCGTGGCGCACTCTCGGCCACGAGGCCCCGCCAGCCCGGGCGCGGTCAGAGGTCGAGGACGAGCCGAGCACTGCACGCACGCGACACGCACGGGAACATCACGTCACCGGCGGCGCGCTCGTCGTCGGTGAGGATGACGTCACGGTGCAGGGGCACCCCGTCGAGCACATTCGTCTCGCAGGAGGCGCAGTTGCCCTCGCGGCACGACCACATGATGTCGAGGCCATGATCGAGCAGCACATCCAGCAGCGGACACGATGCCGGAACCGGCAGCACCGGACCATCGATGCCGAGCTGCACCTCGAAAGCCTCGTCCGCACCGTCCGCGCCCTCCGCCGGCGCCGCGGGCGGGTCGAAGTCTTCGAGGTGGAGCCGCCCGCCCGGCACCCGCTCGGCGAGTTCGTCGAGCATCGGATGCGGACCGCAGGCGTACACTTCCACGTCTGCCGCAGCGTTGGCGAGCACGTCGGCGAGGGTTGTCGCATCGACAGCACGGTCAACGATCTGGCCACCGACCGCGCGGACGCGGTCGGTGAACGGCATCCGGTCGCTGCCGCGCCCGACGTAGACGAGGCGGAACGGTGCGCCCTGCTCGGCCAGGTGCTCGGCCATCGTCAGCACCGGGGTGATGCCGATGCCCCCCGCGATGAGCAGGTACGAGGAGTCGGCCCCGAGCGGGAACCGGTGCTTCGGGCCCGCCACACGCACGAGGTCGCCGACGGAGAGGCGTTCGTGTGCATAGGCGGAGCCGCCCGTGCCGGGTTCGGACCGCCGCACCGCGATCTGCCACCGGTGCCGGTCTGACGGACGAGACACCAACGAGTACTGCCGGGTCAGGCCTGGCTCGAACTCGAGGTCGATGTGGTCGCCGGGCTGCCAGAGCGGAAGGTCGTGGCCCTGGGGGTGAGCGAGAGTGATGAGCACGACATCGGAGGCGATCGGCTCGACCGCGCCGACGTGCAGGGTCTCGCGAATCCCCGGCGTCAGCGCGTCACTGTCCGTCACGGTCGTACCCGGCACGGTCTGCGACGATCTGCTGGAACATCGCGGTGATCTGGTCCCACGCCGGCACGAGCGCGGTGTGATTCGAGCCGACGGAGCGGCGCCCCGCCTGCAGCTTGTACAGGAAGGGGATGTCTTGTTCATTGACGTGGAACAGCGCCTCGCACAGGCTCCGCACCTCGTCGTCGTACCGCGGGTCGGCCGCGTTCTCGTCGACGAAGACGGCCATGTGCTCGACGGTGTGGGTGGCGCTGCGCGGGTCGATCGCGATCACTTGGAACCAGTCGGACTCGAGGAAGACGAGCGCGTTCGGGAACAGGCAGAAGATGTCCTGCGTCGCGTGCTTCTCGGCGGGCACGTCGCCGAGATACGGCAACGGGTTCTCCGACTTCTTCGCTTTGCCCTCGGCCCCGTGCGGATAGGTGCCGCCGATGATCGAGCGCCGTTCGATGACGACGTCGTCGATGTCGAGGCACGAGGTGACCGGGCCGACCTGGGGGTGGACGAACGGGAGGTGGTAGAAGTCGAGGAAGTTCTCCACCGTCAGCTTCCAGTTCACCTCGAGGTCGAACACACGCTCCTCGGCGAGGCGGATGCGGTCGAAGTCGACGTACGACCAGCGCTCGATGAGGGGGCCGGCGACCTCTTCGAAGGTGCGCGGGTCGTCGCCGAGGTTGACGAACACCATGCCCGCCCAGATGGCGCTGCGCACCGGCAGCAGGCCGAGGCGCTCGCGGGTCTCCGGCGACGGCTGGCCGCGACGCTCCCGATTGAAGTACGGGGCGGCCGCGAGCGAGCCGTCGAGGTTGTACGACCAGCAGTGGTAGGCGCACTGGATGCGCTGGGTGACCTCGATCGGCTCTTCGGTGAGCACCATGCCGCGGTGGCGACAGGAGTTGTGGAACACGTTGATCTCGCCGTCGGCGCCGCGCACGAGCAGCAGGGGGGAGCCGGCGATGGTCACCGGCTTCACGTCACCGACGCCCGGGATCCAGTGGGCGTACCCTGCCCAGCACCACTCCTGCGCGAAGATGGCCCGCTGTTCGTGGGCGAAGAACTCCTCGTCGGTATATGCCTTCGCGGGAATGATGGAGGAGCCCATCCCCGCTTCGTCGAGCGGGCCATCGACGACGGCGTTTCCGGTGACGGTGGTGGAGTAGGTGAGCGCTTCGGATGCGGTGTCCATGGGGCTCCTGGTTCAGGCGGATAGCGGGCTGACGGTGGAGTGATGTACGGCGGATGCCGCGGCGAGATCGGCAGCCGCCCACTCGCGCAGCAGCGCGGCCTCGGCCCAACGATCGGAGACCTCGACGCCGTCGGCGTCGGTGATCGCGTACGGCGTGGTGCCGAGTTCGGTGACGAAGGTGACGGGCGCCGCGGGCTGCTCGCGCAGGATGACGGCGAAGGCATCGCGCCACCAACGGCGGGCGAGTGCGATCCACGGGGCCGTGCTGGCGTGGTGCAGCGGCAGCTGCACCTGGCAGCGAGAGGCGATGCGCCCCTGCACGCTGCCCGCTCGGGCGAGGATGCCCGCGATCTGCGCTTCGATCTCTTCGCCGGGCTCCGTGGGGATCTCGGCGCCGACGATGTAGTGAGAGAGGTCGATCGCCAGGCGGATGCTCGGGTCGAGCACGTCGGCAAGGCGACGGGTGAAGCGCAGGTCGTTGGTCAGGGTGTTGCGGTGCGTCTCGAGTTGCAGGTCGACACCCGCGGCGGCAGCCATGGCGTGCCAGCGTTCGACGGTGGTGGCCGCTTCGGAGAGGTCCTGGGTGTAGGTCCGGGCGCAGAGCACGAGATCGCGCGCACCGATCGCTTCCGCGTAGCGGAGCGCGTCGGCGAGCTCGGCGTCGCTGCCGGCGAAGACGAAGACGGCGCTCTCCAGTGGCCGGTCGGTGATGGCGGCGGCGAGTTCGGCGGCGGCCGGCGCGCGGCGTGCCCCCAGGTCGACGGCGACGACCTGGTAGTGCGCGCGTTCGATCTGGTCGAGCTGCTCGTCGAGAGTCCATGGCGCCGCGCCGCGCGGAAGGTCTTCCATGGCCCAGAGAGACTGGACAGCGCGCAGGCGCGGGAGACATGCGTCGCTCGACGTGACCATCCCGCACCCTTTCATGATTCATGTTTCAGATGCCAACTGGCAATAGAATATACTGATCAATCGCCACAAATGACCCAGAATCATTGGCTGTAGCCCAGATGTTACCAAATAATAGGGGAGCTGAAATATGATCGGAACGCTCGCTCGATTCGCTGGATGACAACATCCCGCGTGCACAACTCCGGAAGACGGACCGCCATGGCACCAGCAGGCGCGAAAGGCGCACTCCTGGCCGCGCTCGCCGCTGACGGTCGGGCATCCGTCGAGGCGCTGGCCCGTGCCGCGTCGCTCAGTCCCGCCCAGGTGCGTCAGCAGCTCGCCGAGCTGGCCGGCGAGGGCATCGACATCCGCGGCATCGTCCACCCGTCCTTCTTCGGGCACACCGCACTCGCCCACCTGCTCATCGAGGTCAGCGGCTCCGTGGATGCCGTCGCCGGCCAGCTCGCCTCCCTCCCCGAGATCCCCTACCTCACCCGCATCACCGGCGGGCGTCACGTTCTGGCGGGAGAGTTGCGCGTTGCCGATCGCGGCGCGCTCGCAGCGGCCCTCGTCCGGCTGCGAGCGATCGATGGCGTCGAGAGCATCGAGCTCGATGAGTATCTCGACATCGTCAAGGACGCCATGATCGAACTCGCCCCCGCTTCCGACGTGACCCTGGACGACATCGACCGCAGCCTGCTCCGTGACCTGCAGGAAGACGGACGCGTCTCCTTCGCCGAGCTCGCCCGCCGTGTCGGCCTGTCCACCGCGAGCGCTCGAGCGCGCGTGCTGCGGCTTCTCGACGCCGGCGTCGTGCGGATCGGGTTGCGTCAACGCACCCGGCCAGACGCGGTGCAGCTCGGCTTCCACCTCGTTGGCGACGGTGACGAGGTGGGTCGCGCGCTGCAGTCGCGAACCGCGGTGAGCTACCTGGCCACATCTCTCGGGCGCAGCACCCATGTCGGCACGCTTCACGTGTCCAGTCTCGCCAGCGCTGCCGCCGAGCTCGATGCCGTGCAGGCCATCCCCGGTGTTCGTGCGTTGCACACCTGGACCCACCTGCAGGTGATCAAAGAGCACTACCGCGGAGCCCTCACCACGCCCGAACAGGAGAAGCGATGACCCAGACCACCTGGGCGGCGCCCGCCGCCGAGATCCCGTTGCGCGCCACCGTCACCGTGAGCCCGATGCCCGGCGAAGGCCTGCATGTCCACGCGCCGAGCGTCGCCGACGCCGCCGTGTACCTGGCGGCGGCCGCGATCACGACCGGCACCGTCGTCATCCGCAACTGGGACGAGATCGCCGCAGGGCCGTCCGCGTCCGCGCTGCGCGAGGCCCTGGCGAGCATGGGTGCGTACGTCGTGCGCTCGGCCGAAGGCCTCACCTGCACCAGCCGATCGACCACGGGGCACTTGCGCGGCATCGACATCGACCTTTCAGCCCACCCCGACCTGATCGCGGTCATACTCGTGCTCGCCCTGCTCGCTGACGACCGCAGTGAGGTGCGCGGTGTGGCCGAACACGAGCGGCTCGTCGCCGCGCTGCTCCTCGACATCCGGGGCCTCGGCGGTCTCGTCGACTGGGACGGCAGCACCGTCACCGTGTTCCCGCAGCCCCTGCACGGCGGCAGCTGGCGCGGGGCCGGTGAGCCCACCGTCCTCGCGCTCGGAGCCGTCCTCGCCCTGCGCGTTCCCGGCATCCAGGTGGAGGGCATCGACCTGGACACCCCCGAGGGTGCGCTGTTCCTGGAGACCTGGCGGCGCGCCATGCTCGCCGACGAGCACATCCTGCCCGGAGCCACCCGCGGCACCGTGCCGTACTACCACTGACCGGGCCGCGTCGGCTCTGCGCCCGCCACCACGCGACGAGGGCACGCGCGGGCTCGTGCAGGGAGGCGTCGGAGAGGTACGCGACGTGCGGGGTGACGACGGCGCGCGGATGCGTGCGCAGGGGATGCGCCGCCGCCGGCGGCTCGCCGCCGAGCACGTCCAGTCCGGCGCCCGCCAGATGACCGGAGTCGAGCGCGGCGATGAGCGCGGCGGTATCGACCAGCTCGCCGCGCGAGACGTTGACGAGCACGGCCCCCGCGGGCAGTCGTGCCAGCGCGCGCGCATCGATGATCCCCTCGGTCTGCGCTGTCAGCGGCAGGTGCAGCGAGAGCACGTCGGATGCCGCCAGCAACTCGTCGACGCCGACCATCGCATCCACTCCGACCGACGGCGTCTGCCGGGCGGGGTCATGTGCGATCACTCTGCCCACGAGCGGTCTGGCGATCCGCGCCATCGCAATGGGTGTGGCGATCATCGTCACCGGCTCATCCGCGCGCCTTGTCGACGCGCTCCGTGCCGCCGAGCACATCGAGTTCGCCGCGATGACCATCGGGCGCTTCGACGCGCTCTGCACCCTCTCGGCGAGCTCCCTCGGCGTGCTCCAGGCCACCGTCGACCAGCTCCGTGGGCGCGATGACGTGTCCGCGCTGACGTCCTGGGCGCACATGCGCATTCTGCGCGAGAACTATCGGGTGATCCGCTGACGCGGTGCGATGCATCTCCGCGACGCTAACTCCTCCGATTCGGTGTCGCCCGGTGCGGATTCGCCGCGATCGCGACCTGTGGAGCCCAGATTGGAGGAGTTAGCCTCGCCCGCTTGGCGGCTGCTCAGCGGATGAACGCGGTAGCGGCGAGCAGTTCTCTCGTGTACTCGTGCTCTGGGTGGTCCAGAACACCGTCTGTTGCGCCCAGCTCGCAGATGCGCCCCTTTCGCAGCACGGCGATGCGATGGGCGACCGAGCGGACGGCGCCGAGATCGTGCGTCACGTACAGCACGGTGAGCCCTTGAGCGTTGAGTTCTCCCAGCAACGAGATGATCACCGCCTGTGTCGAGGCATCCAACGCCGAGGTCACCTCGTCACACACCAGCACCCGGGGCAGCCCGACCAGCGCACGAGCGATGGATGCCCGCTGCTTTTCGCCTCCAGAGAGCTCATCCGGGTACTTGCCTGCGTGCGCGCGCGAAAGGTGTACGCGATCGAGTGCGTCGTTGATGAGGCGATTCTGCTCGTCGCGTGAGGTTCCGCGCCGCAACGACCGCACCGAGCGGGCGATGGAGTCCCAGACCGTCTCAGACGGGTTGAGCGAGCGATCCGGGTTTTGGTACACCATCTGGATGCTGCGCAGCTGCTCGAGGTCTCTGTTGCGCACGTGCCTCGGGAGTGCGCGCCCGCCCAACAGGAACTCCCCCGCTGTCACGGGGGCGAGGCCGCACGCGGCGCGCACGAACGTCGACTTCCCCGACCCGGACTCGCCGACCAGTGCCAGTGTCTCGCCCTCGGCCACCTCGAGATCGAACGATTGGAGAACCACGGTTCCGCTCTTGCGGCCGCGTTTTCCATAGGTGACCTCGATGTCGCGGGCTTGAAGGAGCGGTGCATGCTGCGGGGCATCCGGGGGCGGTCGCAGCAGTTGCGCCTCATCGACGCTTTCTGAACCGCGGTAGAGCCGGATGCCCTCCCTGGACGGTGCCGAGGCGACGAGCAGACGCGTGTACGGATGCTGGGGTTCGGCGAGCACATCGTCGGTGTCGCCGGATTCGATCAGCGTGCCCGAACGCATCACCATCACACGATCCGCGAGCTGCCGCACGGCGCCGAGGTCGTGAGTGATGTAGATGAAGGCCGACTCTCCTGAATCCGCGAGATCTCGCAGGAGGTGCAGGATCCGCTGTTGGGTGGTCACGTCGAGCCCGGTGGTCGGCTCGTCGAGCACGATGACCGCCGGGCGCACTGCGAGCGCCATGGCGATGGCCACGCGTTGCTGCTGGCCGCCGGACAGCTCGAAGGGGTACGAGCGGAGAATCCGCGTCTCGGCAGGCAGGCCGACATTGGCCAGCAGCTCGAGTTTGCGTACGTCTGTCGCCGCCTCCGAAGTCCTCTCGATCGCTTCGTGCAGTTGGCGACCGATCGTGTGCGCGGGGTTGAGCTGCGTCGCCGGGTCTTGCGGCACGTAGGAGATCTTGCGCCCGCGCAACGCCCGACGTCGCGGCTCCGGTCGGTCCCAGACGAGCGTGTCCCCGATGCGCACCTGCCCCGATACCCACCGCACTCCGCGCTGGGTGTAGCCGAGCAGCGAGAGGGCGACGGTCGTCTTGCCCGATCCGGATTCGCCGACGAGGGCGAGCACCTCACCGGGGGCCGCGGTGAAGCTCACGTCGTCGACGAGCACACGGCCCGAGTCCGCGGCAATGCGCAGGCCGTCGACCACGAGCGATTCAGCCACGGTTCTGACTCCTCTGCGAGTAAGCGTCGGCCATCATGTTCACGGCGATCGAGAGCACGGCGATCAGCACGGCCGGGACGAGTACGCCCCACGGCTGGAGCAGGATGCCGGTACGGTTCTCGCTGATCATGATTCCCCAGTCAGAGGCCGGGGGCGGGGCGCCGAGTCCGAGGAAGCTGAGCGAGCTGAACAGAATCACCGAGGAGGTGAGCCGGATGCCGAAGTCGGCGAGCATCGGGGTGCGAATGTTCACCAGGATGTCCCGGCCCATGATTGTCCACACCGAATCACCGCGCGACTGCGCGAACTCCACGTATTCGAGAACCGACTGCTCGCGCGCCGCCGCCCGCACGATCCGGTAGACGCGCGGCACCTGGATCACAGCCAGAGCCAGGGCGATGACGAGGTTTCCCGAGCCGCCGCCGGCGAGCATGACGAGACCGACGATCAGGGGGGGAAGAGACAGCACGATGTCGACGAGGGCAAGGCTGATCATCTCCAGCATCCGCCACCGGAGCACGGCAATGATCGCCCAGGCCGAGCCCACGGCATACGCGATCAGCGTGGCCCCGAGCGAGACGAGCAGCAGCGGTGCGCCGCCGTGCAGAACGCGGGAGAGCACGTCGCGGCCGAGAATGTCGGTACCGAGCAGGTTCTGCGCGTTCGGCGCGGTGAGCGGAATGCCCACGACGTCAGCCAACCCGGAGGGTGCGACGAAGGGACCGATGATCGCGACCAGAAGGACGGCCGTCAGCATGAGTGTGCCGACGAGACCTGCTCCGTGGGTGAGCGAGTCGCGGATCGTGGGCCACATCCGCGCTCCCCCTGCGCTCTCGGCGGGGGAGAGAGTCTTTGCGTGGCCGGTCATAGCGTCCTCCGCAGCCTCGGGTTGACGATGGCGGCGAGGATGTCGGCCAGCACGCTCCCCACCAAGAAGACGCCCGTGATGAGGAGCGACAGAGACTGCACGGTCGCCACATCGCGAGTGCTGACCGCTTCGGTGAGGGCCGTTCCGATGCCGGGGAACTCGAACACCGCCTCCACCACGACGACACCGCCGAACAGCCACCCCAGGTTGATGGCGATGATCTGGAGGGCGGGCCCCAGCGAATTGGGCAGCGCGTGCTCGACGATCACGCGCCACTCCGGCACACCCTTGAGCCGGGCCATCGCGATGTACGGGCTGTGCATGACTTGCGTCATGCTGGCCCGCACCATCCGCGCGGTCTGTGCCACCCCGGCGAACAGCAGCGTGAGCATCGGGAGGACGAAAGCCTGCATTTGCGAGAGCGGGCTCTGCCAGGGATCAAGGATGGAGACCGCCGGAAACAGCGGGATCCAGGTCGCGAACAAGAGCAGGAAGAATGCCCCGATCACGAACTCCGGGATGGAGTAGAACACCAGGGTCGCAACGGACACTCCGCGGTCGAGACGGCTCGACTCACGAGCCCCCGCGAGCGTGCCGAGCAGCAGCCCGATGGGTACGAGAAACAGCAGGGTGAAGGCCGCAAGCAGCGTTGTGTTCAGTATTCGCGGCCCGAGCACTTCGGCGATCGGGGTGCCTGACGGCATCGCTCGCCCGAGATCACCCTGGAGAAAGGCCACCATCCAGTCCAGGTAACGCACGATCGCCGGCCGGTCAAGTCCGAATTCCGCGCGCAACTGCGCGAGTGATTCAGCGGTGGCGCTCGAACCGAGCACCGCTGTCGCGGCATCGCCGGGCAGCGCATCTATCGCGAAGAAGATGAACAGCGACACAGCCACCAACGCTCCGATACCCGCGAGCGTGCGCTTGAGCACAAACTTCAACACAGGGACACCCCGAGGATCCTGGTGCGGGACTCGCCGACGTCAGCTGACTTTTGCGGTACGGAAGTCGTAGTTGCCCAGGGGGCGGATCGAACTGGCCGTGATCCCCGACACCTTCGTGGTCGTCGCGTCGATGTTCTGCATGAAGCCCCAGATGAGGTATCCGCCGTCGTCGTACAACATGGTCTGCGCGTCGTGGAAGAGCGTCTTGCGTTCATCGTCGTTGGGGTTTGCGACGGCATCCTCCACGAGCGTGGTGAAATCTTCGCGATCCCAATCGGTCTCTGGGTATGCGGCCCCCGGCAGAACGGCCTGCTTCATCCACGAGATGAGAGGACGACCGCCCCAGTTGCTCGTGGCGAAAGACTCCTTGAGCCACGCCTTGTCGTAGTACTCGCTGACCGTCATCTTGTTGATCGTGATCTCGAAGCCGGCCTCTTTCGCCTGGCTGGCGAACACCGTGGCCGACTCCGCCGCACCGATCGCGTGATCGGCGGTGAACAGGGTGAGCGGGAGGGTGTCATACCCGGCCTGCTTGAGCAGGTACTTCGCTTGATCGGGATCGTGCTCACGCTGGGGCAGGTCGGCGGCGTAGTACGGATCCGTCGGACTCGCCAGATCGTTGCCCAATGCTCCGGCGCCGAACAGCACGCTGTCGATGAGCTGCTGGCGGTCGGCAGCAAGCCGCAACGCCTGGGTGACGCGACTGTCGGTGAAGGGATCCAGTGACAGCCGCGTGTAGATCGTCGGGAACGTCGCAGAGTCGGCCGTCAGCAGTGTAAAGCTGGCGCCCGCGGTCGAGACCAGCTCGGGCGCAACTTGCGCAATGGCGTCTACCGTGCCCGACTTGAGAGCGTTGAGCCGCGCCGTCGCGTCGTCGATCGAGATGATCTCCAGCTCTTCGACCAACGCCGGCCCGCCATGGTAGTCGTCGAAGCGCGGGAAGACGCTGCGCTCGCCGAGCTTGAAGCTGCCGAACGAGAACGGGCCGGTGCCGACCGGCTTGTTCCAGTCGGGCGTGGTGTCGGCCGGCAGCATCAGGATCATGCGCTCGCCCAGCAGGATGGGGAGCAGGAAGTTCGGCTTGGTGAGGTGGATCTCGACCGTGTGGGTGTCGACCTTGCGGCTGTTTGTGAGATCGATCTCGTCGATCACTGAAGCCCCGTCTGCGCTGTTGGCGGCATCCAGAATGTAGTTCAGGCTGAAGAGCACCGAGTCGGCGTCGAAGTCAGAGCCGTCGTGGAACTTCACGCCCTTCTTCAACGCCACCGTCCACACGGTGCCGTCGGAGTTCGGCTCGAGCGATTCCGCAAGGCGGTTCTTGACCGACCCGTCGACGTCGAAGTACGTCAATCCCTCGAAGATCTGTGACGTCCGGGCGATGTCGCTCTCGCCGAGCACATGGTTGAAATCAAGGGTCTCGGTGTTGCCACCCCCCTGCACGCCGACGCGGAGCCGCGTGGTCGCACTTCCTTCTCCGCTGGATCCCGTCGAGCAGCCCGCCAACAGCGCGGGTGCGGCAATGACCGCTCCTGCTGCGAGGGTTGCACGCAGGAAACCGCGGCGATCCGTGTCAATGGACGTAATGCGCATGATGTACCTCACCAATCGAAATCGTCATTGCTCTGTACCGATCACCGAGGGAGGCGACGGCTTATTCTGCGTTCTGCCAGCCGAGGAACTCGCCCGAGTAGGGGCACAGGTAGGCGACGGTGTCTGCGACTCGAACCGTGAAGTCGGTTCCCGCGGGCACTTCGAATTGTTCGCCCTCGGTGTACTTCTTCCATTCGCCCTGTCCGGCTGGCTGCTGTACATCCCAACTACCGCGAAGGAGGGTCATCCACTCCTGAACGGGTGCTTCGAACCGCCATTCACCAGGTTCCATCACGCCGACCGTGAAATTTCCTTGAGCGTTCTGAAACTCCAGGCTGCGCACCTGTCCGTCGAAGTACTCGTTCTGGCCGATCATGTGGCTCCTTGTGTCGCGCTGCCAGGAACGTGGGAGCTCCCGGCCCTAAAGCTTGAGGCAAGGATAGAGAGCGCCTGGCCTTGGCTTCTATGGCCGTGGTGTTGAAATGCTCAGCGAGAGATTCGCCGCACGGGCCATATATTGAGGAAATGAGTGTCACGAAACGCAAGGCAGTGTCGGCGGCACTGGAGCTGCAGATCGAGCTGACGGCGATCGTCACGCGCGGCAAGAGCGTTCCGCAACTGCTCAGTCACTGGCAGGCGCAGACGGGCGAGGCGGTGGCGGTGTTTGATCGTCTCCCCAGGGTGCTGGGGCGAAGTGCAGGATTTCGACCCAGATTGCTCGGCGCCGTGTCAGAAGCTCTGGCGGAAGGGCCCCCGCGGCTTGGCGAAACGCGTGACCTGACTCTTTTCGCTGATGACGGCGAACCGCTTCGCGTCACGGTCGACCCCTTCGCGGGGAGTGACACGGTTCGCGGTTTTGTCGCGCGCATCCCCGCGGGAAGCGGTGTCGCCGAGTTGACTGCGCCGGCTCTGCACTCCTTGCTGGCCCTGGACTACGAGAGACGCTGGTTGCTGGATGAGCCCGCGCGCCGCCAGCGCGCCGACGATCTGGGCCGGGTTCTCGCGTTCGGCGATGAGGGCCGCGTTCGGATACTGCTCCGCCGAAACGGCATCGACTCCTCGGAGTTGCGGGGTCTCGTCATCGAAGCGCGCAGCGAGACCCACGCGGAAGTGCTCGTCGACGACCTCGCGGCGCTGTTGTCTGCGCCGCTGATTCGACACAACGGCCGCATCGTGGAGTGCCTCGTCCACGCCGACCCACGGCAGGCGCTCACCGAGTACGGCCTGGATGTACCGATCGGCGTGGGCACGGCCGCCGCACTACAGCACGCTGCGCGCACGGTACACCAGGCCACGTTGGCGCTCGAGGCGAGTCGCCGGGTCGGTGCGCCCATCGAGTACCGAGACGGCGCTTCTCATGACTTGCTGATTCGCGCCGCCAATCCCGAGTTGTTGGAGGCATTCGCCGACGCGGCGCTCTTGCCTGTGGAGCGCGCTCGCGGGGGACAAACGCTGCTGCGCACGCTGCACACGTGGTTGACAGAGAGCCGATCCATCGAGGCGACGGCGTCACGGATGAGTGTTCATCGGCATACGGTGCGCAATCACATCCAGCGCATCGCCCAACTCACCGGCCACGATCTGGACAGCATCGACACCCAGACCGAGCTGTGGCTCGCGCTGAAGGTACGGGGTCTGTAGTCGTGCCGGCCGCGTGGCCAACTCCTCCGATTCGGTGTCGCCCGGTGCGGATTCGCCGCGATCGCGACCTGTGGAGCCCAGATTGGAGGAGTTCGCCTCGGTCGGTGCCGCGTCACGCGGCCGGCACCGCCCCGAAGCTGTGCGCGGCGATGACGCCCGCCGCGGCAGCTGAGGCCATGAACTCGAGCACGCCGCGCGCGGCGGCGGGGTCGGCGGCGGTCGCGGCGACGGCGCCTGCGAACACCGTGTCGATCGCGCAGTCCGGCGGCAGCGCGCCGAGGATGCGCACCCCGGGCGCGCCGACCAGTTCGCTCACCTGCTGAAAACCCAGATCGACCTCCCCCGCCGCGAGCGACTGCGCCACGGGAACCCCGGGGCGCGCCTGCACCAGCCGCCCCGCAAGCGAGCCCGCAAGCCCCCACTCGTCGATCAGCTGCACCAGGGCGGTTCCGCTCGGCCCGGTCGAATAGCCGATGCGGGATGCCGCCCGCAGCGCCTCCCGCACCCCCGCCGCGTCGGCGAAGGCCGCACCGCCCGGCGCCACGGCGGGCGCATCCGACCCCGACGGCACCGCGACGGCGGTCTGCGACAGCATCAGCGGCAGGGCGCCCTCGACGTGCCCGTCAGCGGCGAGCCGGTCGAGCGCATCGGCGGCGAGGAAGACGAGGTCGAACCTCTCGCCCGCAGCAACGCGACGGGCGGCATCCACCCCTCCGACCGACTCGATCTTCACCGCCGGCAGCCCGGTGTCCACCGCCGCGGCGGCGAGGTCGGCGAGCACGTGCCGCGTCGCCATCGACGAGATGGCCCTCACCGCGCTCCCTCGAAGGTCTCGGTGTCGATCTCCGAGGCGGCGACGGGCCCGTAACGGCCCCCCGACACGGTGGGCGTGTCGATGAGGGCTCCGGCGCGCCCGAGCAGCGCGGCGTCGACCGTGAGCGCGGCGGCGGCCAGGTTCTCTCGGGCATGCGCGCGTGAGGTGGTCCCGGGAATCGGCACGACGTGCTCACCGCGCGAGAGCAGCCACGCCAGCGCCAGTTGCGCCGGGGTGCACCCGGCCTCGGCGGCCAGCGCGCGCCATGCCGGCAGCAGTGCCGCGTTGGCGGACCAGTGGCCGGGCTGGAAGCGCGGCATGGCACGCCGGATGTCCTTTTCGACCAGGTCTTCGGGTGAGGTGACCGCGCCCGCGAGAAACCCCCGCCCGACCGGCGAGAACGCGACGAGCGTCACACCCGAGGCGGCCGTGGCCTCCAGTATCCCCAGTTCGGCGTTGCGCGTCCACAGCGAGTACTCGTTCTGCACGGCGGCGATCGGTGCGACCTCCTGCGCCTCGCGCAGCAGCGCCACCGAGACCTCCGACAGCCCGATCGCACCGATCTTGCCCGCGGTGACGGCGTCAGACAGCGCGCCGACACTGTCGCCGATCGGCACCTTGCGATCCCAGCGGTGCAGGTAGTACAGGTCGATGTGATCGACGCCGAGCCGGGTGAGCGACGCGTCCACCTGGGCGCGCAGGGTCTCAGGCCGCCCGTCGATCACCCGCACGCCGTCCGTCATCGCCATGCCGCACTTGCTCGCCAGGTGGATCTCGTCGCGCCGCGACGACCCGAGCGGGCGCAACACCCGCCCCACGAGCTCTTCGTTGCGCCCCTCGCCGTAGAGGGTGGCGGTGTCGAGCATCCGGATGCCGTCATCCAGCGCCCCGCGCAGCATCGCCTCACCGTCAGAGGCTGCCGGCGGCACACCATAGGCGTGGCTGAGCGACATGCAGCCGAGCCCGATGCGCGGGCCGTACTCCCCGAGCGTCACGAAAGCTGCTCTTCCAGCATCCCGAGCACGCGGTAGCAGTCGATCACCTGGCGGATCGACGAGTTCGGCTCGCGGCCCTGAAGGATGGCGGCGACGAACTCGCGATCTTGCAGCTCGATGCCGTTCATCGACACCGCGACCTGCGACACGTCGATCGGCTGCTCGCGCCCGTCGACGAGGTCGTCGTAGCGGGCGATGTAGGTGCCGGTGTCGCCGATGTAGCGGAAGAACG